>NZ_CVTV01000060.1:280243-313425 GCF_900004865.1 Pseudomonas sp. 37 R 15
GGGCCATCCCTGGCCCAGTGCGGCTAACCCGGCGTCCTGCCGGGTTGCCCACGGATTCAAGCCTGCGTTCGGCCAGCGTGGTTTAACGGGGCGCTTAAGATCTAAAGCCAGATCAAGATCAAGAGCGACTCGCTGCGCATCGTGGTTAGCGGGTTGGCGGGTTGGCGTTGGCCGCTGCAGATTTGGATAGTTTGTCCCCGGTGGCACAAGCAGCCGCCGGACATTGCTGATCCGGCGCCTGACTAAAACCGGACAATTCCTACAGGATCCATCAATGCCCATTGCTACCGTCTCGCGGGACCGCCCACCTCCTGTGGTGACGGCACGTGAACAGCAATGGAGTCGATTGTGCAAAAGCGTTTGATCGCAGAACTTCTGGGGACTTTCTGGCTGACCTTCTGCGGGTGTGGCAGTGCCATTCTGGCGGCGGCATTTCCACAGTTGGGCATTGGCTTTGCAGGGGTGTCGCTGGCGTTTGGTCTTACGGTATTGACCATGGCCTATGCCGTGGGCGGTATTTCCGGCGGGCATTTCAACCCGGCGGTGACCATTGGTCTATGGGCCGGGCGCCGTGTGTGCGGTGCGGATGTGCTGCCTTACATCGCGGCGCAGGTGAGTGGGGCCATTGTGGCTGCCGCAGCACTGTACTTGATCGCCAACGGCCAGCCCGGTTTTGAACCGGGCGGATTTGCCGCCAACGGCTATGGTCCGTTGAGTCCCGGCCACTTCGACATGAAGTCCGCAGCCCTGGCCGAGCTGATTGCCACGTTCTTCTTTGTGTTGATCATCATGCGCGTCACCGCCCCGGGCGCGGTGGCCGGTTTTGCGCCTATCGCCATCGGCCTGGCGCTGACCCTGATTCACCTGGTGCTGATTCCGGTGAGCAATACGTCGGTCAACCCCGCGCGGAGCACCGGGCCGGCGTTGTTTGCCGAGGGGCAATACCTGTCACAGCTCTGGTTGTTCTGGCTGGCGCCAATCGCCGGTGGGGTGATGGGGGCGTTGGCAGGGCGTGCGTTGGATGATCGCCCGGAAAACTAATGCTGGCGGGCCAAATGCAGGCGGGGGCGTGCTCCCGCCTGCACTTTTTGACCGCGTCCGGTCTTGCTGTTTCACAGCGCAGCCAGCACGGCCTCGAGTTTCTCCTGATCCCTGGCAAACTGGCGAATCCCTTCGGCCAGCTTTTCGGTGGCCATTGCATCCTCATTGGAAGCCCAGCGAAATTGCGCTTCAGTCAACCGCTGACGTGCTTCACCGTCGGCGCCTGGCGCCAGCTTGCGTTGCAGTGGGCCGCTATCCTCATCGAGCTTTTGCAGCAGTTCCGGGCTCACGGTCAGGCGATCGCAGCCGGCCAATTGCTCGATCTGGCTCAGCGTGCGAAAGCTTGCGCCCATCACCACGGTGTCGATCCTGTTGGCCTTGTAGTAGTTGTAGATACGCGTCACCGACTGCACGCCCGGGTCGTCCGCGCCGGTGTAGTCCAGGCCGGTGTGCTTGCGGTACCAGTCGTAAATGCGGCCTACGAACGGTGAAATCAGAAACACACCTGCATCGGCGCAGGCCTGGGCCTGGGCGAAGGAGAACAGCAGCGTCAGATTGGTCTGGATGCCGGCTTTTTCCAGGCGTTCGGCGGTGCGGATACCCTCCCAGGTGGACGCCAATTTGATCAGCACGCGGTCGCGACCGACGCCGGCCTGGTCATAGAGGGCGATCAACTGATTGGCTTTGGCCCACAGCGCGTCCTCATCGAAGGACAACCGTGCATCGACCTCGGTGGAGATACGTCCCGGAATCACCTTGAGAATGCCGCAGCCCACCGCCACGGAAAACTGATCGCAGGCCAGGCCCAGGTCGCCTTTGGACAGGTCGAGTGCGCTGCGCAGGATGTCGCCGTAATGCTCGATGGCCGAGGCCTTGAGCAGCAACGAGGGGTTGGTGGTGGCATCCACCGGGCGCAGACGGCTGATGGCTTCCAGGTCGCCGGTGTCGCAGACCACGGTGGTGAATTGCTTGAGTTGTTCGAGTTTGGACGTCATGCGTGCAGGCCTCCGATAAGGGTTGGCGCAAACCCCTGTTGTACCACTTCCCGAGCAGTAATCGATGCATTCAGACAGGCGACACAGGCCAAATGTGGGAGGGGGCTGGCAGGTCCGTGTTGCAGGCAATCCAGTGCGCGGTCGGCAAGGGTGCGCGCCATGTCGATCAAGATCAGGCGCCACAGGCCAATGTGGGAGGGGGCTTGCCCCCGATGACGGTGGGTCAGATACGGATTGATTGGCTGACCCACCGCATCGGGGGCAAGCCCCCTCCCACATGGGTTATGGGGTGCTGGCGGGGCTGGGTTGCAGGCAATCCAGTGCGCGGTCGGCAAGGGTGTGTGCCATGTCGATCAAGATCAGGCGACACAGGCCAAATGTGGGAGGGGGCTTGCCCCCGATGACGGTGGGTCAGATACGGATTGATTGGCTGACCCACCGCATCGGGGGCAAGCCCCCTCCCACATGGGTTATGGGGTGCTGGCGGGGCCGGGTTGCAGGCAATTCAGTGCGCGCTCGGCAAGGGTGCGGGCCATGTCGATCAAGTGGGCGGTGGAACAGGCCATGTCGCGTCGGGTGCCTTTGAGGCCCTCGGCGGTTTCGGTGGCCGTGGTGGCGGCGCAGCGTAGCAGCGAGGAAATGTTGGCGATGGCGTCTTCGAAGCTCAGGTCTTCGTGGGCAACAAAAACGGGACAGGGTGGATCGGGAACAACTTTTGCTTATGCGTGAAGCTCCTGCCTGGATTGGAAGCCATTCTCTTGCCGATCTCACACGTCAAAAGGGGCAGCTATGTGCGGGGTGAGATACCGGAAAGCAGGACCCGGCCAGACCGAAGTCTGCCCGCACATAGCCGCCATAGACAGTTGTAGCGCATGGCGCCTGCTCATACACGGGATCTCACACCCGTCGCTGATATGCAGCGACGAAGCGAGGGCTAGCCAGTGCATTGAGCAGGCGCAAGGCCGAAGGATTGCCTAGGAAACGTCCTGCAAATTAAAGGGATATGGCTTGCTGGCCTTTAACAATGCATGTCGAGCAGGCAGTGCATATAAGGGAAATGATTACTGACTGGGCCGTCAGCGATCTATCAGATTTTTACGACGAAAACCTCGGAATCGTCCGACTTTACCCTAAGTAAATCCCTCTCCAAAGTTTGGCTTGCCACTGACTTCCTCGTTCTCCTTTACCTCGATTGAAATGCGTCATGCATCAGGTTTCTTGTCGAGACGAGCAGGGAAATTAGGACAAAAAACTTCATGGACAAAGGAAAAAACAATGAGCGTAGGTTATTTCATTGGCCTGGGTGACAAGACCACCTGCGGCGGGGAAGTGCTGGATGGAGATAGAAGAATCAACATCCATGGCCTTCTCCACGCGT
This sequence comes from Pseudomonas sp. 37 R 15, assembly GCF_900004865.1. Classification (NCBI taxonomy): domain Bacteria; kingdom Pseudomonadati; phylum Pseudomonadota; class Gammaproteobacteria; order Pseudomonadales; family Pseudomonadaceae; genus Pseudomonas; species Pseudomonas sp. 37 R 15. Next base: position 283,658 of record NZ_CVTV01000060.1, read on the forward strand.
GCGAAGGTGACCGCGTCACCTGTGGCAAAGATGGGCAAACTTATAAGATCGTCGGTGGCATTTCCTTCATGAACAGCCATGGCCGGCTGATGGCCGGTACGCTGAATAGTTACAGCGATTGTCCCTGTAAAGCCGAGCTGATTCCTTCGGTGTTGTCAGCTCAATATGGGAAAGATAGCAGCGCTACGAATTCCGCCAGACAGGCAGCTGCGCCGGTCCGAGCAGCTACCAACGGATCAGCGCCCTCTCAAGGCGCTTATGCAACACCAAGCCGTTCAGTCCCGCCTGCATTTAACGGTCTATCCGGCCAGGACCCAGGTTTTTATATCGTGCCCAAAAGCATCAGCCGCGAGGCTTTGGAGGCGACTCTTTTTCCAGAACTCGATCCGGCCGTGATGCGTAAATTTCAAACGCTGAACCCCAACACAGGCAACGTCAAAGCCGGCTCGATGATCGTGCTCAGCGATCCGAACAACACCTCCTGCACCTATCAGGAAGCGCAATTGATGCAGGCCGCTCAGCAGGTCGATGCTTCCCTGGATTCCCTGACCCCGGACGAGGCCGACTTTCTGTATCGCCATGGTGCCGAGATTGCCGGTTTCATCGGCCACACCTCAACCTGGCTGGGCGTCAGCGCGGTGGTGATGGAGAAGCACCTGAGTAATCTGCGCGACACGCTCCAGGCCATGGAACGTCTGCATCAGCAAAACTATCGACAGTATGGACATCTTAGATCACCGCAGTTTTTTGCTGATCGTCAGCGTCTTATGAGCCAGCTGGATGCCCATTTACTTAACTCAACTCGGTTACGCGGCCAAACAACCCTGGGCGATCACCCCAAGTTGAAAACGGCCCTTGGAATATCCAGTCGAAGTTTGGTGCATCACTGGGACAAGGCAGGTGGGCCAGGGCAGATTCCGGGGTATGCCGCTCATGTAGAAGCAACCAGCCGCGCACTCAGATACATGACGGCGGGTGGTTACATTGGAATTGGCCTTGGTGGCGTATCCTCCTCGTTGGCGATACAACAGGTTTGCAATAACGATTCCGAGGCGGCTTGCGAAAAGATCAAGTTCACAGAGGGTGGAAAGTTCACCGGTTCTGTTGGTGGCGGTGCATTTGGCGGATGGGCAGGTGGCATTGCCGGTAGTGCGGTCTGCCTTGGACTTGGTGTTACGACAGGTATCGGAGGTGTTGTCTGTGTCGCGGCTTTGGTTGGGACCGGCGCATGGGTGGGTACGACTATCGGTGGTAAAGGTGGCGAAATGGGCGGAGAGATTTTGTATGAGAAAAGTTTGCCATGACGACGGAAGAGTTTTGGAAATCCTGGCTGGCTTTCTGGATCGTCGCTGGCGGCCCGCTCCTGCTTGGATTTACTGGCCTCGCATTCAGCCTTTACCTCACCCACCGTCACTTGGACGCCATCAAGGAGGCTTTGAAAAACAGCCGTTATATCTACCTTTGGGGAGACAGCCTCGGGAAGCGAGGTTTGATTTGGTCTCTTTTGGAAATGTCAAAAATCGCTGGAATGATCTTGTTGCCAAAATCCCATATTCGCGTAGGCGACTTGGACCCTGTCGACTTTAAAAACTTTCCACCCTATCTAAAACGGTATCTCACAATCGTTACGACGATGATCTTTACCGCCATGATTTGGATGGCAGCTGTAGCCATTGCTTTGGAGTTCAGGTAGCTCAACTGGGCCTCACCCGAGGCCCGACATCAGCAAAAATCACGTGCGATTGCGTCCCCATAAAGGACGGAAATTTGCTTACGAACCGCACTGGCCCTGAGGTCACCACGAGCGGTCTTTGCCCTAAACCAACCTCCCCCCGGAACCATTCCCCACTTCCCTTGTCCCCGCTTCCCATGTCACTCCCCACCCCGCAAATCCCTTAATTTTCCAAGCCTGCCGGAAGCCTCTCCAGGCCCCCGGCTGCGCCCGTTGTTTTTTCAGGGCGCAGAGCAGCCGATTCAAGCGGCAAAACTGAATACGGACATTCTCTTCAACCGTGACTTATCAGGCAGGTTTCCCCATGCAGTTCAGCGAATTACTGGCAGCGATTTCCACCCATGCAATCCGTCTGCAAATGGAAGAGGGCGACCTGATTGTCCTTGGCGATGACGACGCGCTGGATGACGCGCTGTGGGACCAACTGATCGCGCAAAAACCCCAACTGCTTGAGTGGGTCGCGGCGCATGGCGGCGACTGGTCGAGCCCGGCCTATCGCATCACCCCGGACATGCTGCCACTGGTCACGCTCGACCAACCGGCCATCGACCGCATCGTCGCGGCGATCCCCGGCGGAGCGGCGAATGTGCAGGATATCTACCCCCTGGCGCCGCTCCAGGAAGGCATGCTCTACCACCATCTTCGCGCACAGCAGGGCGACCCCTACGTGCTGCACGCGCAGTTCGTGTTCGACAGCCGCGCACGTCTGCACAACTTCGCCCAGGCGTTGCAATGGGTCATCGATCGCCACGACATTTTGCGCACGTCGATGGCCTGGGAGCGCCTCGACGAGCCGTTGCAAGTGGTGTGGCGCAAGGCAACCCTGGCCTGTGAAGAAGCGCATCTTGACGGCGCCGACCGCCTGGCCCAACTGCTCGCACGCTACGATGCGCGCACCTATCGCATGGACCTGGGCCAGGCGCCGTTGCTGCGCCTGGTGTTTGCCGACGACCCGGCCAACGAACGCGTGGTAGCGATGCTGCTGTTTCACCACACCATCCTCGATCACACCGCCCTAGACGGCGTGCGCGAGGAAATCCAGCTGTACCTCGCCGGCAAGCAGGCGCAGGCCGCGCCGCCGGTAGCGTTTCGCAGCTATATCGCCCAGGTGCGTCAGGGTGTGAGCGAGCAGGCCCACGAAGCCTTCTTCCGCGACATGCTCGCCGACATCGACGCACCGACGTTGCCCTTCGGCCTGCAGGACGTGCAGGGCGATGGCCTGGGCATCGACGAAGCGCGCCTGCCGGTTGATCACACCCTCAGCCTGCGCCTGCGCAGCCTGGCGCGTCCGTTGGGCGTCGGTGTGGCAAGCCTGATGCACCTGGCGCTGGCGCGCGTGCTGGGGGTGGTGTCCGGTCGCGAAGCGGTGGTGTTCGGCACGGTGATGCTCGGCCGCATGGGGGCGGGCGAGGGCGGTGAGCGCGCCTTGGGCATGTTCATCAATACCTTGCCGCTGCGCGTGGATGTCGGTGCGCAAGGCGTGCGCGCCGCGATTAAAGCCACTCACGAGCGCCTCACCACCTTGCTTGAACACGAGCATGCCTCCCTGGCACTGGCCCAGCGTTGCAGCGGGGTGGCGGCGCCGGCACCGCTGTTCAGTGCGATGCTCAATTACCGTCACAGCGCCGCCAGCGACATGCACGCGGTGATCGAGGTGGCCGAAGGCATCCAGGTGCTCGGCGCCCAAGAGCGCACCAACTACCCGCTGACGGTCAATGTCGATGACCTGGGTGAAGACTTTGCGCTGACGGTGATGGTCGATGCGTCCATCAGCGCGCACCGCGTCGCCGGCTACCTGCACACGGCCCTTGAAAGCCTGGCCGATGCCCTTGAGCAACGACCGGATATGCCGCTCAGCGGCCTGAACATCCTGCCCGACTCCGAACGCCACACCCTGCTGCACCGCCTGAACCAAGGCTCTGTCAACCAAAGCCCCGCGCACTACGCCGACACCGCCCTGATCCACCAGCAAGTCGAAGCCCACGCCGCCGCGCGCCCTGACGCGATTGCCGTGCGCTTCGAACGGCGCAGCCTGACCTACCGTGAACTCAACGAACGCGCCAACCAGGTCGCCCATGCGCTGCTGGCCCAGGGCGTGCGCCCCGACGCGCGCGTGGCGATCTGCGTGGAGCGCGGCCCGCAGATGATCATCGGCCTGCTCGGCATCCTCAAGGCCGGTGCCGGTTATGTACCGATCGACCCGGCGTACCCGCAGGAACGCATCGCCTACACCCTGGGCGACAGCGCGCCGGTGGCGGTGCTGGTGCAGGCCGACACCCGGCACCTCGTCGGCAACCTGGCGCAGATCGACCTCGACGCCCTGCACCAGCAGGCCACGGTCAATCCGCGCCTGCACCTGAGCCCGGCCAACCTGGCCTATGTCATCTACACCTCCGGCTCCACCGGCCAGCCCAAGGGCGTGATGATCGAACACCGCCAGGTGGCGCGCCTGTTCAGCGCCACCCAGCACTGGTTCGGCTTCAATCAGCACGACGTGTGGGCGCTGTTTCATTCCTTTGCGTTCGATTTTTCCGTGTGGGAAATCTGGGGCGCGCTGATGCACGGCGGCCAGTTGCTGATCGTGCCGCAACTGGTCAGCCGTTCACCGGATGAGTGCTACGCGCTGCTCTGCGAAGCCTCGGTCAGCATCCTCAACCAGACGCCGAGTGCGTTCCGCCAGTTGATCGCGGCGCAAGGCAACAGCGACCGGGCGCATTCATTGCGCCAGGTGATTTTCGGCGGCGAGGCGCTGGAGCCGGGCATGCTCAAGCCCTGGTATGCACGGGCGGTGAATGCCGGTACGCAACTGGTGAACATGTACGGCATCACCGAAACCACTGTGCACGTGACGTACCGCGCGCTGGAAGCGGCCGATGCGCAGTTGGTCGGCGTGAGCCCGATTGGCGTGCGCATTCCGGACTTGCAGTTGTACGTCCTTGACGAACAGCGCGAGCCGCTGCCGTTCGGTGTGATCGGTGAGTTGTATGTGGGCGGCGCGGGGGTGGCGCGCGGTTATCTGAACCGTGACGCGCTCAACGCCGAACGCTTCCTGCACGACCCGGCCACCGGCCTGCGCATGTACAAGACCGGCGACCTTGGCCGCTTGTCGGCCGACGGCAGCGTCGAGTACCTGGGGCGCAACGACGACCAGGTAAAGATCCGCGGTTTCCGTATCGAACTGGGTGAAATCCAGGCCCACCTGGCCACCGCCGACGGCGTGCGCGACGCCGTGGTGATTGCCCGGGAAGACACCCCCGGCGACAAACGCCTGGTGGCCTACGTGATTGCGGACGGTGCGCCCAGTGCGGCCGCCTTGCGCGACCATCTGCTGCTGAACCTGGCCGATTACATGGTGCCCGCAGCCTTTGTGCTGCTGGAGCGGTTCCCGCTGACCACCAACGGCAAACTCGACCGCAAAGCGTTGCCCGCACCCGATGCCGACGCATTGGCCCGGCGCGGTTATGCGCCGCCGCAGGGCGCGGTGGAAACCACCATCGCCGCGCTCTGGCAGGACTTGCTCAAGGTCGACCGCGTGGGGCGCGAGGATAATTTCTTCGAACTCGGCGGCCACTCGCTGTTGGCGGTCAAGCTGATCGAGCGCATGCGCCAGGTGGACTTGAGCGCCGATGTGCGCGTGCTGTTCGGCCAGCCGACATTGGCGGCACTGGCGGCGGCGGTCGGCGGGCACCCTGAAGTGCAGGTGCCGGCCAACCTCATTGAAGAACACAGCGCGGCCATTACACCGGACATGCTGCCCCTGGTCGACCTCGACCAGGCCGCCATCGACCACATCCTCCAGGCGGTACCCGGCGGCATTGCCAATGTGCAGGACATCTATGGCCTGGCGCCGTTGCAGGCCGGGATTCTCTACCATCACCTGGCAACCGCAGAGGGCGACCCCTACGTGTTGCAGGTGCAGTTCAGCTTTGATGACCAGGCGGCGCTGGACGGGTTTGTCCAGGCGCTGCACAGCGTGATCGAGCGCAATGACATCCTGCGCACCGCGATTCTCTGGGAAGGCCTGGATGAACCGGTGCAGGTGGTGCTGCGCCAGGCACCGCTGGCGGTCGAGCGGGTCGAGGCCACGGGCGACGATGCCCTGGCGTCTCTGCAACAACGCTTCGACCCCCGTCACTATCGCCTGGACCTGTCACGCGCGTCGCTGATGCGCCTGGCGTACAGCGAGGAACCGGACCGCCTGGTCGGCATCCTGCTGTTGCACCACATCCTGCTCGACCACACCGCCCTGCAAGTACTGGTGCAAGAGATGAGCGCCAGCCTGTCCGGCAGCAGCGCGCAATTGCCAGACGCGGTGCAGTACCGCAACTACGTGGCCCAGGCCCGCCTCGGTGTGAGTCAGGCGCAGCACGAAGCCTTCTTCAGCGAGATGCTTGGCGATATCGACGAGCCAACCCTGGCCTTCGGCTTGCAGGATGTGAATGGCGACGGCAGCGGCATCGTTGAAGCGCATCTGCCGCTGGATCCGGGGCTGAGCCTGGCCCTGCGCGAACAGGCGCGGCAGTTGGGCGTAAGTACCGCGAGCCTGGTGCACCTGGCCTGGGCGCAGGTGCTGAGTCAGGTGTCCGGCCAGCGCGACGTGGTGTTCGGCACCGTGTTGCTGGGGCGCATGCAGGGCGGCGAGGGCGCCGATCGGGCGCTGGGGATGTTCATCAACACCTTGCCATTGCGGGTCAGCCTTGGCGCCACGGGCGTGCAGGCCGGTGTGCGCGCCACCCACGCACGCCTGGCGCAATTGCTCGGGCACGAGCATGCCTCGTTGTCCCTGGCCCAGCGTTGCAGTGGCGTGCCGGCGTCGTTGCCGTTGTTCAGTACCTTGCTCAACTATCGCCACAGCGCCCCGGATGAAGCGCCGGGTGACAGCCCCTTCGCCGCGTCCGGCATCCAGGTACTCAGTTCCGAAGAGCGCAGCAACTACCCGCTGGTACTCAACGTCGATGACCTGGGCGCAGGCTTGGCCCTCACGGTGCAGGGCGTCGCCACGCTGGACGTGCAGCGCGTGGCGGACTACATGCTCACCGCGCTGCGCCAGCTGGTGACGGCCCTGCAACAGGCGCCGACCACCGCGCTGCAGGCACTGTCGATCGTACCGCCGGCAGAGCGCCAGCAACTGCTGGTGGAGTTCAACGCCACTCGCCGCGATTACCCGGCGCATCTGAGCGTCGCCCAGCTGTTCGAAGCCCAGGCGCTGGCACGGCCTGAAGCAGTAGCGGTGGTGCAGGGCAAACTGTCCCTGAGTTACCGCGACCTCAACCGCCGCGCCAATCGCCTGGCTCACTGCCTGATCAGCCAGGGCGTGCAACCCGGCGAGCCGGTGGCCCTGGCGCTGCCGCGCAGCATCGACCTGGTGATCAGCCAACTGGCCGTGCTCAAGTGCGCGGCGGTGTACGTGCCGCTGGACGTCAACGCGCCGGCCGACCGCCAGGCGTTCATGGTGCAGGACAGCGGCGCCCGCCTGGTGCTGGACGATCTGGCCGGGCTGAACCTGGACGGGCTGCCGGCCGACAATCCCGAGCGCGAACAGTCCGCCGACAGCGTGGCCTACATCATGTACACCTCCGGCTCCACGGGCACGCCCAAAGGCGTACTGGTGCCCCAGCGCGGCATTACCCGGCTGGTAATCAATAACGGCTACGCCGACTTCAATGCCCAGGACCGCGTGGCCTTTGCGTCGAACCCGGCGTTTGACGCGAGCACCATGGACGTATGGGGCGCGTTGCTCAACGGTGGCCAGGTGCAGGTGATCGACCACGCCACCGTGCTCGACCCGCAGGCGTTCAGCGCCGAGCTTGCGGGCGCTACGGTGCTGTTCGTCACCACTGCGCTGTTCAACCAGTATGTACAACTGATCCCTGACGCACTGGCCGGCCTGCGCATTCTGCTATGCGGCGGCGAACGCGCCGACCCAGCCGCCTTCCGCAGCCTGCTGGCCCAGGCCCCGGCATTGCGCCTGGTGCACTGCTATGGCCCGACCGAAACCACCACCTACGCCACCACCTACGAAGTGCGCGCGCTTGCCGATGACGTAGAAAGCGTGCCGGTGGGTCGGCCTATTTCCAATACGCAGATCTATGTACTGGACGCGCAGTTGCAGCCAGTGCCACTGGGCATCACCGGCGAAATCTGCATTGGCGGCGATGGCGTGGCCAAGGGCTATTTGAACCGCCCGGACCTGAGTGCCGAAAAATTCGTCCACGATCCATTTTCCGAACAGCCCCACGCCTTGATGTACCGCACAGGCGACCTGGGACGCTGGTCGGTCGACGGCTTGCTCGAGTGCCTTGGACGCAATGACGACCAAGTGAAAATCCGTGGTTTTCGTATCGAACTGGGTGAGATCGAGGCGCGCCTGGCGAGCTGCCCCGGCATCCGCGACGTAGCGGTGCTCGCCAGGGAAGACGTACCGGGGGACAAGCGTCTGGTGGCCTATTTCACCTGGACCGACGCTGCGCTGGGCATCGACGAGGTGCACGCGTACCTGCAAGGCCTGCTGCCGGACTACATGCTGCCCTCGGCCTATATGCCGCTGGCCAGTCTGCCCTTGACCAACAACGGCAAGCTCGACCGCAAGGCCTTGCCCGCGCCGGATCCGCAAGCGCTGCTCAGCCGTGCCTACGAGGCCCCCCAGGGCGAGGTGGAAACCCTGCTGGCGCAGATCTGGCAGGACGTGCTCAAGCTCGAGCGCGTCGGCCGGCATGATCATTTCTTCGAACTGGGCGGGCATTCGTTGCTGGCGGTCAGCCTGATCGAGCGCATGCGCCGCGTCGGCCTGAGCGCCGATGTGCGCGTGCTGTTCAGCCAGCCCAGCCTCGCGGCATTGGCGGCGGCGGTGGGCAGCGGGCGTGAAATCGTGGTGCCGGCCAATGGCATCCCGGCGGGCTGTACGCACATCACCCCGTCGATGCTCAGCCTGGTGCAACTGGACGCGGCTGCCATCGAACGCATCGTGGCCAACGTGCCGGGCGGTGCGGCGAACGTGCAGGATATCTACCCGCTGGCGCCGTTGCAGGAAGGCATCCTCTATCACCATATCAGCGCCGAACAGGGCGACCCGTACCTGCTGCAATCGCGCATGGCGTTCGACAGTCTCGAGCGCTTGCATGCTTTCATGGGCGCGCTGCAACAGGTGGTGGCCCGCCACGACATCCTGCGCACCGGGGTGGTCTGGGAAGGCCTGGACAGCCCGGTGCAAGTGGTGTGGCGTCAGGCGCAGCTGGTGGTGCAGGCCGTCAGCCTGGACCCGGCCGACGGCGGCATCATCGAACAACTGCATGCGCGCTTCGATGCGCGGCACTACCGGCTGGACATCACCCAGGCGCCGCTGCTGCGCATGGTCTACGCCCAGGACCCGGCCAACCGGCGTGTCGCGGCGATCCTGCTGTTCCACCACCTGGCCCTGGACCATACCGCCATGGAAGTGGTGGGCCAGGAGATGCGTGCCTTCATGCTGGGGCAGGCGGACGACTTGCCCGAGGCCGCGCCGTTTCGCAACTACGTGGCCCAGGCGCGCCTGGGGGTCAGCGTGGCCGAGCATGAACAGTTCTTCCGCGGCATGCTCGCCGATGTCGACGAGCCGACGCTGCCGTTCGGTTTGCACGATGTGCAGGGCGACGGCCGCACCATCGAAGAAGCCGAACGGCAGCTGCCGGCCGAGCTGGCGCAGCGGGTGCGCGAGCAGGCACGCCACCTGGGCGTCAGCGCCGCGAGCCTGATGCACCTGGCCTGGGCGCAGGTGCTGGGGCTGGTGTCCGGGCGTGACGACGTGGTGTTCGGCACCGTCCTGATGGGCCGCATGCAGGCCGGCGACGGGGCGGACCGCGCCCTGGGCATGTTCATCAATACCTTGCCGCTGCGGGTCGATGTGGCGGCCGCTGCTGCCGACGCGGTCAATGCCACCCATGCACGCCTGAGCGCCTTGCTCGGGCATGAGCATGCCTCGCTGGCCCTGGCTCAGCGTTGCAGTGGGGTGGCGACGGCCACGCCGCTGTTCAGCGCCTTGCTCAATTACCGCCACAGCAGCCCCGGCGAAATGGCCCGCGACGGTCACGGGATCTGGGAGGGCGTACAGCTGCTCGGCGGCGAAGAGCGCAGCAACTATCCGCTGACCCTGAGCGTGGATGACCTGGGCGAAGGCTTCGCGCTGGCCGTGCTGGCGTTGCCGCAGATCGGCGCCCAGCGCCTGTGCGACTACATGCACAACGCCGTGGCGCAGTTGGTGGACGCCCTGGAAAACGCACCGGACACCCGCTTGTACCATCTGCCGATTCTGCCGACGGCGGAACGCGACACGCTGCTGCGCGAATTCAACGCCACCGCCCATGACTTCCCACGCGGGCACACCCTGCACGGCGCCGTTGAAGTCCAGGCCGAGCGTCAGCCCGAGGCCATCGCGGTGATGCAAGACGGTTTGGCGCTGACCTATCGACAGCTCAACCAACGCGCCAACCAGCTGGCGCATCACCTGCTCGGGCTTGGCGTGCAGCCGGATGACCGCGTGGCGATCTGCTGCCGTCGCGGCCCGCAGATGCTGGTGGGCCTGCTCGGCATTCTCAAGGCCGGCGCGGGCTATGTGCCGATCGACCCGGCGTACCCGGCGGAGCGGATCGCCTATCTGTTGCAGGACAGTGCACCGGTGGCGGTGCTCTCTGAAGCTGGCACTCGGGACCTGCTCGGCGGCGTCGCCAGTGTCGACCTGCAGGACCCGCGTTTGCAGCAACATCCCCTGAGCAATCCGCAACTCGGCGCACTGACCCCGGCGCACCTGGCCTACTTGATCTACACCTCCGGTTCCACCGGCCAGCCCAAGGGCGTGATGGTGGAACATCACCACGTGGAAAACCTCGTGCACTGGCATTGCGAGGCCTTTGGCCTGGGGGCTGCCAGCCATACCAGCAGCGTCGCCGGTTTCGGTTTCGATGCGCTGGCCTGGGAAGTCTGGCCGGCGCTGTGCGTGGGCGCGACCCTGCACCTGCCACCCGCCGAGGTGGGCAATGAAAACATTGACGAACTGTTGGCCTGGTGGCTGGCGCAGCCGCTGGACGTGAGCTTCCTGCCCACCCCGGTGGCCGAGTACGCCTTCAGCCTGAACCTGCAACACCCGACCTTGCGCATGCTGCTGATCGGCGGGGACCGCCTGCGCCAGTTCAGCCAGGAACGACGGTTTGCCCTGATCAATAACTACGGCCCCACCGAAGCCACGGTGGTCGCCACCTCCGGCCGCGTACGTGCCGGGCAGCCTTTGCATATCGGCCGGCCCATCGCCAATGCCACCAGCTACGTGCTGGATGCCCACCTGCGCCCGGTGCCGGTGGGCGTGGCCGGTGAACTGTATGTCGGTGGCCGCGGCGTGGCGCGCGGTTACCTGAATCGTCCGGACCTGACCGCCGAGCGCTTCCTGCAAGACCCGTTCAACCCCGGGCGCATGTACCGCACCGGCGACCTGGTGCGCTGGCTGCCCGATGGCAACCTGGAATATCTGGGGCGTAACGATGACCAGGTCAAATTGCGCGGGGTGCGGGTTGAACTGGGCGAAATCGAAGCCCGCCTGGCCGCGCTCGACGGTGTGGCGGAAGCCGTGGTGCTGGTCCGCGAAGGCCGCTTGATCGCCTGGTTCACCGAACGCCAGCCGCTGTCGATCGAAACGCTGCGCGCGCAACTGCAGGCGCAACTGCCCGAGGCGCTGGTGCCGGTGGCCTACGTGAAACTTGCGGCCTTGCCCCTGACCGCCAACGGCAAGCTCGACCGCAAGGCCCTGCCGGCCCCCGATCAAGCCGCGCTGCTGACCCGTGATTACGAAGCGCCCCAGGGCGAAGTGGAAACCCGCCTGGCGCGGATCTGGGCCGAGGTGCTGCAGGTGGCGCAGGTGGGGCGCCATGACCACTTCTTCGAACTGGGCGGGCATTCGTTGCTGGCCGTCAGCCTGATCGAACGCATGCGCCAGGTCGGCCTGAGCGCCGATGTGCGCGTGCTGTTCAGCCAGCCGACCCTGGCCGCGCTGGCCGCCGCCGTGGGCAGTGGCCGCGAAGTGCAGGTGCCGGCCAACCGTATTCCTGACGGTTGCCAACGCATCACCGCGGACATGCTGTCGCTGGTGACGCTGGAGCAGTCGACGCTCGACCAGGTGATCGACCAAGTGCCCGGCGGCGCCGCCAATGTGCAGGATATCTATCCGCTGGCGCCGTTGCAGGAAGGCATTTTCTACCATCACATCAGCGCCGAGCAGGGCGACCCGTACCTGCTGCAATCGCACCTGGCGTTTGACAGCCTTGAGCGCCTGGACGCCTTTGCCCAGGCGCTGCAGCAGGTGATCGATCGCCACGATATCCTGCGCACCGCAGTGGTCTGGGAGGGCCTGGTGCAACCGCTGCAAGTGGTGTGGCGCAAGGCTGAACTGGCCGTGCAATGCGTATCGCTGCAAGGCAACGTCATCGAGCAGTTGCACCAGCGTTTCGACCCGCGCCATTACCGGCTGCCGATGTCCCAGGCGCCGCTGATCCGCCTGGTGTATGCCGAGGACCCCGGTCAGCAGCGGGTCGTTGCGATTTTGCTGTTCCACCATATTGCCCTTGATCACACGGCACTCGACAGCGTACGTCAGGAGATGCAAGCCAGTTTGCTCGGGCAACCCCGTATCGCTGAAGCAGCCATTCCTTACCGCAACTATGTGGCTCAGGCGCGCCTGGGCGTCGAAGAGCACGAACATGAAGCGTTCTTTGGCCAGATGCTGGGAGACATCGACGAGCCGACGCTCCCGTTCGGCTTGCAGGACGTCCAAGGTGACGGCAGTGCAATCGAAGAGGTGCAGCAGAGCCTGGCCCCGGCCTTCAGCCAGCGTCTGAGGGCGCAGGCCCGCCTCTCGGGTGTCAGCGCCGCCAGTCTGTTTCATCTGGCGTGGGCCCGGGTGCTGGCCAGCACCAGCAGCCAGCACCGCGTGGTCTTCGGCACGGTACTGCTTGGCCGTATGCAGGGGGGCAAAGGCAGCGACCGTGCACTGGGGATGTTCATCAACACCTTGCCGTTGCGCGTGGATATTGATGGCACCGGTGTGCGCGCCGCCGTCAAGCACACCCATGAGCGCCTGACGGCACTGCTCGGCCATGAACATGCCTCCCTGGCTCTGGCCCAGCGTTGCAGTGGCGTCGCCGCGCCGCTGCCGTTGTTCAGTGCAGTGCTCAATTACCGCCACAGCGCCAGCCAGGAGGCGACGGTGTCGCAGGCATGGCAAGGGATTCACACCCTGGCCAGTGAAGAACGCACCAATTACCCCTTGACCTTGAACGTCGATGACCAGCGTGATGGTTTCCGCCTGACCGTCATGACCCCCGCGCATATTGGAGCGCAACGCGTCTGCGGTTATATGCAGACGGCTTTGCTTGGGCTGGTCGAGGCGCTGGAACAGGCGCCGCACCTGCCGATCAGCCGCGTGTCGATCCTGGGGCAGCAGGAGCGCGAAAGACTCTTGCACGGCTTCAACGCGACCGCAGTCGATTACAACCTTGACCAGACCTTGCACGGCTTGTTCGAGGCGCAGGTCTTACGCACGCCGGATGCCGAGGCCGTGAAAGCGGGGGATCAACGCCTGAGCTATCGGCAACTCAACGAGCGGGCCAACCGTCTGGCCCATCACCTGCGTGAACTGGGCGTACGGCCCGAGTCACGGGTTGGGGTGTGCCTGGAGCGTGGCCTGGACATGGTCATCGGCTTGTTCGCCATCCTCAAGGCCGGCGGCGGTTATGTCCCGCTTGACCCGGCCTATCCCCACGAGCGCCTCGCCTACATGCTGCACGACAGCGCACCGGTGGTGGTGCTGGCCCACGGCGCAACCCGCGACTTGCTGGGTGAGATACCCACCCTTGATCTGGACTGCGACACCTGGCAGCACCAGCCGAGCACCAATCCCAGCGTGCCGGAGCTTACTGCCCGGCATCAGGCTTATGTGATCTACACCTCCGGCTCCACCGGCCAACCCAAGGGGGTCATTAATGAACATGCCGGGGTGGTCAACCGCCTGCTGTGGATGCAGGACGCGTACGGCCTCAACGCGCAGGATGCGGTGTTGCAAAAAACACCCTTCAGCTTCGACGTGTCGGTGTGGGAGTTCTTCTGGCCGCTGATGACCGGCGCCCGCCTGGTCATGGCACGTCCGGGCGGCCACAAGGACCCGGCGTATCTGTGTGAAGTGATTGAGGCGCAGCGCATCACCACGCTGCACTTTGTGCCGTCGATGCTCGACGTATTCCTGGCCCATGGCGATGTCAGCCAGGCCGCCGGGCTGTTGCGCGTGATCTGCAGCGGGGAAGCGCTGCCGGGCAGCCTGGTGCGACGCTTCAAGCAGCAACTGCCGGGCATCGGGTTGTACAACCTGTATGGCCCGACCGAAGCCGCAGTGGATGTGACCGCATGGAACTGCGCACGCAGCGACGTGCCGGACAACACGCCGATCGGCAAACCGATTGCCAACACACGCATGTACGTTCTGGACGCCCAATTGCAGCCGGTGCCGCTGGGGGTGGTCGGTGAGCTGTTCATCGGTGGCGTGCAGGTGGCGCGGGGGTATCTCAACCGTGCGCAACTGACCGCCGAACGCTTCCTTGAGGACCCGTTCAGCGCGGGTCGGATGTACCGCACGGGCGACCTTGGCCGCTACCTGCCGGACGGCAATCTCGAGTACCTGGGTCGCAACGATGACCAGGTGAAAATTCGCGGCCTGCGCATCGAACTGGGGGAAATCCAGGCGCGACTGATCGAGCATCCAGCGGTGAAAGATGCCGTGGTCGTGGCCTGCGAAGATCGCCTGGTCGCCTACTACACCGGCGCGGCCACCGCCATCGACGCCCTGCGCAGCCAGCTCTTGCAGCACCTGCCGGACTTCATGGTGCCCGCGTTGTTCATGCACCTCGACGCGCTGCCCCTGAGCCCTAATGGCAAGCTCGACCGCAAGGCGTTGCCGGCCCCGGGCACGGCGTCGTTGAGTGTGCGTGAGTACGAAGCGCCCGAAGGCGACTGCGAAATACTGCTGGCCCGACTCTGGGCCGAGCTGCTGAAGGTGGAGCGAGTAGGGCGCCATGACAATTTCTTTGAACTGGGCGGGCATTCGCTGCTCGCCGTGAGCTTGATCGGGCGCTTGCGCCAGGAAGGCATGGAAGCCGATGTGCGAGGGCTGTTCGAGCAACCGACCCTGGCCGGCTACGCCGCAATGACCGAACGAATGGAGATCGTCCTGTGAACATCCAACAATTGCTGGCAACCCTGAAAACGAAGGATGTGCAACTGGCGCTCAAAGGCGAGCAACTGTCCGTACAAGGCAACAAGCAAGCCTTGAGCGACCCGGCGATCCTCGCTGCGTTGCGCGAACACAAGCCGGCCCTGATGGAACGGATCAAGGCGGGTGAATACTCGGCCGGCAAAGCCGGTGAGGTGCAAGTACCGGCCAACGGCATCGCCCCGGGCGCCGAGCGCATCACCCCGGCCATGTTGACGCTGTCCACACTGAGCCAGGATGAGATCAACCGCATCGTCGCCACCGTCGAGGGCGGCGTGGCGAATATCCAGGACATCTACCCGCTGGCGCCGTTGCAGGAAGGCATCCTCTACCACCACGCGAGCACGGAGCAGGGTGACCCGTACATCATGCAGTCGCAGTTCGCCTTCGACAGCCTGGCGCGCTTCGAGCAGTTTGCCAACGCCTTGCAGAGCGTCGTGGATCGGCACGATATCCTGCGTACCGGGGTGGTTTGGGAAAGCCTCGAACAGCCCTCGCAAGTGGTCTGGCGCCAGGCCCGGTTACCGGTGCAAGCCCTTGAGCTGGATCCGGCTGAGGGCGATATCGCAGAGCAGTTGCGCCAGCTGTTCGATGTTCGCCATTACCGCCTGGACGTGACCCAGGCGCCGATGTTGCGCCTGGTGCGCACCTGGGACGAACCCGGCCAGCGCGTGGTGGCAATGCTGCTGTTTCATCATATGGCCCTGGACCACAGCGCGCTGGACGTGGTGCGCCATGAACTGCAGGCGCTGTTGCAAGGCCGTGGCGAACAATTGGGCCAGCCCATCCCGTTTCGCAATTACGTGGCGCAGGCGCGACTGGGCGTCAGCGAGCAGGAGCACGAGGCGTTTTTCCGTCAGATGCTCAGCGATATCTGCGAGCCGACCTTGCCTTTCGGTCTGCAGGATGTGCAGGGCGACGGCCGCGATATCGTCGAAGCGGACCTGCCGCTGTCGGCAGCGCTCAATCAACGTGTACGCGAGCAGGCACGCCATCTGGGCGTAAGCGCGGCGAGCGTGTTCCATATGGCCTGGGCCCAGGTGCTGAGTGTGTTGGCAGGCAAGCAAAGCGTGGTGTTCGGTACGGTGTTGATGGGGCGCATGCAGGGCGGTCAGCAGACCGACAGAGCGCTGGGGATTTTCATCAATACGTTGCCGTTTCGTGTGGACGTCGGTCATGCGGATGTGCGCACCGGCATCAGGGACACCCATGCACGGCTGACGACGTTGCTGCGCCATGAGCATGCCCCTTTGGCGTTGGCGCAGCGCTGCAGTGGAGTGACTGCGCCCACGCCACTGTTCAGTGCGTTGCTCAATTACCGGCACAGTGGTTCCGGCAATCAGGCCGAGGCGGTGGCGGCATGGAACGGCATCGAAATGTTGAGCTCGCAGGAGCGTACCAACTACCCGCTGACGCTGAGCGTGGATGACCTGGGCGATAGCTTCATCTTGCGTTTGCTCGCCTGCACCCAGGTCGACCCGCACCGCGTCTGCGCCTACCTGCAAACCGCACTGGAAAACCTGGTGAGCGCCCTGGAGCAGGCCCCGCACACCGCGCTCAACCAACTGCCGGTGGTGCCGCTGGCCGAGCAACGCCTGTTGCTCGAGCAGTTCAACGCAACCCAGGCGGTGTTCCCCCAGGGCAGCACCTTGCACGCGCGCATCGAGGCCCAGGCCGCGCTGACCCCGGATGCGATTGCGGCGGTGTGCCTGGACCGTACGTTGAGCTACGCCGAACTCAATCAGCAAGCCAACCTGCTGGCCCATCATTTGCTGGCGCTGGGGGTCAAGCCCGATGACCGCGTGGCCATCGTCGCGCGCCGTGGCCTGGACACCCTGGCCGGGTTGCTGGCGATCCTCAAGGCCGGCGCCTGTTATGTGCCGGTAGACCCGTCCCACCCGCCCGAGCGCCTGAGCTATCTGCTCAGCGACAGCGCCCCGGTGGCCGTGCTGACCCAGCACGCGTTGCTCGAGCGCCTGCCGGAGCTGGACGTGCCGGTGATCAACCTGGACCGCTACACCTGGCACCACCACTCGGCGAGCAATCCCGACGTGGCCATGACCCCGTCGAACCTGGCCTATGTGATTTACACCTCCGGCTCCACCGGCCTGCCCAAAGGGGTGATGGTGGAGCATCACACCGTGGCCAATCTGGTGGATTGGCATTGCAGCACCTTCGACCTGCGCGCCGGGCGGCACACCGCCAGCGTGGCCGGCTTCGGCTTTGATGCGATGGCCTGGGAAGTGTGGCCGGCGCTGTGCGCGGGCGCCACCCTGCACCTGCCGCCGGCCCGCGACGGTGCCGAGGATGTCGACGCGCTGCTCGCCTGGTGGTGCGCGCAACCGCTGGACGTGTGCTTCCTGCCGACACCGGTGGCCGAGTACGCCTTCAGCCAGAACATCGAACACCCGACCCTGCGCACACTGCTGATCGGCGGTGATCGCCTGCGCCGGTTCGGGCGTGCACAGCGCTTCGAGCTGATCAACAACTATGGGCCCACCGAAGCCACGGTGGTCGCCACCGCCGGCAAGATCGAGCCGGGCCAGCCGTTGCATATCGGCAAGCCTATCGCCAATGCCAGGGTCTACCTGCTGGACGAACACCTGCGCCCGGTGCCTTTGGGCGTGGCGGGCGAACTGTATGTGGGTGGCAAGGGCGTGGCGCGCGGCTACCTCAACCGCCCGGAGCTGACCGCCGAGCGTTTCCTGCGCGACCCGTTCAGCAGCGGGCGCATGTACCGTACCGGCGACCTGGCGCGCTGGTTGCCCGACGGCAACCTCGAATACCTGGGACGCAACGATGACCAAGTGAAGATCCGTGGCATGCGCATCGAACTGGGCGAAATCGAGACCCGGCTCAACCAACTGCCGGGCATCCTGGAGGCAGTGGTGCTGGTGCGTGAAGAGCGGCTGGTGGCGTATTTCACCGAAAATCCGCAACTCGATGCGCTGGCCGTCGCTGATATACGTGCGCATTTGGTGGCCCATCTGCCGGACTACATGGTGCCGGCCGCTTTCATGAAACTCGACACGCTGCCCTTGACCGCCAACGGCAAGCTCGACCGCCAGGCGCTGCCGGCGCCGGATATGGCTGCGGTATTCAGCCGTGAATACGAGGCACCGCTGGGTGAGATCGAAAGCGTGCTCGCGCAGATCTGGGCTGATGTGTTGCAAGTGGAGCGGGTTGGGCGGCGCGATCACTTCTTCGAGCTGGGCGGGCATTCGCTGCTGGCCATGCGCATGGTGTCCCAGGTGCGCCAGCGCCTGGGGGTGGAGCTGGTGCTGGGCGACTTGTTCGCCAACGCCGAACTGGCGGCCGTCGCTCACGTGCTGGCCCAGGCAGGTCGCAGCACCTTGCCGGATATTCTGCCGGCCAATCGTGGCGAGGATGTGCCGCTGTCGTTCGCCCAGCAGCGCCTGTGGTTTCTGGCCAACATGGACGGGGGCAACAGTGCCTACAACATCCCCATAGGCCTGGCCCTGCGTGGGCAATTGCACGTGCAGGCGCTGCAAGAGGCGTTGGCCTGCATCGTCAGGCGCCATCACACCCTGCGCAGCCGTTTTGTCCAGGTGGGCGATGACACCCAGGTGCTGACCGTGCCCGCCGACGATGCCATGCCGCTGCAGTCGCTGGACCTGCGCGGTCATCCCGAGCCGCAACAGGCCCTTGAAGCGCTGATACGCCACGAGGCCTCGGACACGTTTGACCTGGAGCGCGGCCCGCTGCTGCGTGGGCACCTGGTGATGATGGCCGACGATCATCATGTGCTGCTGCTGACGTTGCACCACATTGTCTCCGACGGCTGGTCCATGGGCGTGCTGACCCGCGAACTGATGGCGCTGTACCAGGCGTTCATCCACGGCCAGCCCGACCCGCTGCCGCCGTTGACCATCCAGTACGGTGATTTCGCCATTTGGCAACGTTTGTGGCTCAGCGGTGAAGTGCTGCACCGCCAGAGCGATTACTGGCAGGACGTGCTGGCGGATGCGCCGGCCTTGCTCACGCTGCCCACTGATCGTCCACGTCCGGCGCAGCAAGACTATGCCGGCAGCAGCGTCGAGGTGCATGTGGACGAGCGCCTGACAGCCGCGCTGAAAGCGTTGAGTCAACGCCATGGCGTCACGCTTTACATGACCCTGTTGAGCGCCTGGGCAGCGCTGCTGGCACGGTTGTCCGGCCAGCATGACCTGGTGATTGGCTCGCCGGTGGCAAACCGGACGCGCAGTGAAGTGGAAGGGCTGATCGGCCTGTTCGTCAATACCCTGGCCCTGCGCATCGATACCTCGGGTGAACCGAGCACCGAAGTGCTGCTGGCGCGGGTCAAGGCGGTGTCGCTGGCGGCCCAGTCGCATCAGGATCTGCCGTTCGAACAGGTGGTGGAGATTACCCAGCCGGTGCGCAGCCTGGCCCACACGCCGCTGTTTCAGACACTGCTGGCCTGGCAGGACGCCAGCGCGCCCACCCTGACGTTGGGCGATCTGGTGATTGAAGGCGTTGCTCAAGAGAGCCTGTTTGCCAAGTTTGAGCTGACCCTGGACCTGGGTGAAGACCAAGGCAGGATCCGTGGTGCGCTGCAATACGCTGTCGCGCTGTTCGATGAGGCGACGGTGCAGCGCTACGTCGGCTATTTCACCCGCCTGTTGCAGGCCATGGTCGCCGATGACCGTGCGGTGCTGGCCCATGTGCCGCTGATGGAGGAACTTGAGCGCCAGCGGGTGCTGGTGGACTTCAATGCGACATCGATGCCCAACAACGTCGAGCAGACCGTGCACGGGCTCGTCGCCGCTCAGGCCGAGCGCACGCCCAATGCCATTGCGGCCAAGGCCGGCGAGCGCCACCTGACCTATGCCGAACTCGACAGGCACGCCAGCCATCTGGCAAATCACCTGCGCGGCCTGGGCATCAAGCCCGACGACCGCGTGGCCATCGTCGCCCGTCGCGGCCTCGACACCCTGGTCGGGTTGCTGGGGATCCTCAAGTCCGGCGCGTGCTATGTACCGGTCGATCCAGCGCATCCCGCCGAGCGCCTGGCCTATCTGCTCTGCGATTGTGCCCCCGTGGCAGTGCTGAGCCAGCGCGCGCTGCTGCCAAGGCTGGCTGCCCTCGACGTGCCGGTAATCGAGCTGGATGGCGATGGCTGGCGTACCCCCACGCCACACCATCCCGATGTCGCTGCCGGCCCGTCCAATCTGGCCTATGTGATTTACACCTCCGGCTCCACCGGCTTGCCCAAAGGTGTGATGGTGGAGCACCACAGTGTGGTGAACCTGGTGGACTGGCACTGTCGTGCTTTTGATCTGCATGCCGGCGACCATACGGCCAGTGTCGCCGGCTTCGGGTTCGATGCGATGGCCTGGGAGGTCTGGCCGGCGCTGTGTGTCGGCGCGACCCTGCACGTGCCGCCGGCCCATGACGGCGTCGAGGATGTCGACGCGCTGCTCGCCTGGTGGTGCGCGCAACCGCTGGACGTGTGCTTCCTGCCGACGCCGGTCGCCGAGTACGCCTTCAGCCAGCAGATCGAGCATCCGACGCTGCGCACCTTGCTGATCGGTGGCGACCGCTTGCGCCAGTTCACGCGCCCGCTGCGTTACGCATTGGTCAATAACTACGGGCCCACCGAAGCCACAGTGGTCGCCACCTCAGGCCAGATCGAGGTCGGCCAGCCGCTGCATATCGGCAAGCCTGTCGCCAATGCCACGGTATACCTGCTCGACGAACAGCAGCGTCCGGTGCCGCTGGGGGTGGCCGCAGAAGTGTATGTCGGCGGCCAAGGCGTGGCGCGCGGTTACCTGAACCGCTCGGAACTGACCGCCGAACGCTTCCTGCATGACCCGTTCAATGAGGGGCGCATGTACCGCACCGGTGACTTGGCGCGTTGGTTGCCCGACGGCACCCTGGAGTACCTGGGCCGCAACGACGATCAGGTGAAAATCCGTGGTGTGCGCATCGAACTGGGCGAAATCGAAACCCAACTCAACCAGTTGCCGGGTATCCAGGATGTCGTGGTGCTGGTCTGTGACGAGCGGCTGGTGGCGTATTTCACCGCGCATCCGTCGGTGGGTGCCTTGGCTGGCGCTGATATCCGTGCGCACCTGGTCGCGCGTCTGCCGGGCTACATGGTCCCGGCCGCGTACATGCGGCTCGATGCGCTCCCGCTGACGGCCAACGGCAAGCTCGATCGCAAGGCCCTGCCAAAGCCGGACCTGTCGGCCCTGTTTATCCGTGAGTACATTGCGCCCGAGGGCGAGCTTGAAAGCGTGCTCGCGCAGATTTGGGCCGATGTGTTGCAGGTGGCGCAAGTAGGCCGGCGCGACAACTTTTTCGAACTCGGCGGTCACTCGCTGCTGGCCATGCGCATGGTGTCCCAGGTGCGTCAGCGCCTGGGCATAGAGCTGCTGCTGAGCGATTTTTTCGCCAATGCCGAACTCAGCGCCGTCGCCGCCGTACTGGCCCAGTCCGGTCGCAGCACTTTGCCGGATATCCTGCCGGCCAATCGCGAAGAACACGCTCCGTTGTCGTTCGCCCAGCAACGCCTGTGGTTCCTGGCGCTGATGGAAGGCGCCAATACCGCCTATAACATTCCCATCGGCTTGCGACTGCGCGGGCAATTGCATGTGCAGGCGCTGCAACGCGCCTTGGCACGTATTGTTGCGCGACATGAAACCCTGCGCAGCCGCTTTGCCCAGCACGGCGACGACGCCCGGGTGCTGATTGCACCGCCTGAAGAGGTGTTGGCGCTGCAATTGCAGGACCTGCGTCGTCATTCCCATCCTCAACAGGCACTGGATGCGTTGATCCATGGCGAAGCCTCGGCACCGTTCGACCTGGTACAGGGGCCGCTGATGCGTGGACGCCTGGTGACGCTGGCCGACGATCACCATGTGCTGCTGCTGACCCTGCACCACATCGTCTCTGATGGCTGGTCCATGGGCGTGCTCACCCGGGAACTGATGGCGCTGTACCAGGCCTTCAGCCATGGCCTGCCCGACCCGTTGCCGCCACTGCCGATCCAGTACGTCGATTTTGCCGTGTGGCAACGGCGCTGGCTGAGTGGCGAAGTCCTCAACCACCAGAGCGCTTACTGGCAGCAAGCCCTGGCCGGCGCGCCGCCGTTGCTGTCCCTGCCTACCGATCGGCCCCGCCCGGCGCAGCAGAGCTATGCCGGCGATACGGTCCAGGTGCGCCTGGATGAGCGTCTGACCGCCGGGCTCAAGGCGTTGAGCCAGCGGCACGGGGTGACGCTGTACATGACCGTGATGAGCGCCTGGGCGTCACTGCTTGCACGGTTGTCCGGTCAGCACGACCTGGTGATCGGCTCGCCGGTAGCCAACCGGGCCCGCAGTGAAGTGGAAGGACTGATTGGCTTGTTCGTCAACACGCTTGCCGTGCGCATCGACACCTGCGGCGAGCTGAGCACCGAGGCGCTGTTGGCGCGGGTCAAGGCGGTGACGCTGGCGGCTCAGTCTCACCAGGACCTGCCGTTCGAAAAAGTCGTGGAGATCCTCCGACCACTGCGCAGCCTGGCACATAGCCCGATCTTCCAGGTGCTGCTGACCTGGCAGGACAGCAGTGCACCGGCGCTGGCCCTCGGCGACCTGACGCTGGAGGCGATCGTCGAGAACAGCCACTTTGCCAAGTTCGATCTGGCGCTGAGCCTGGGCGAAGTCGACGGCTGCATTCTAGGCACATTGGAATACGCGGTGGCCTTGTTCGATGAGGCGACGGTGCAGCGTTACGTCGGCTACCTGATTCGTCTGTTGCAGGCGATGGTCGAAGACGACCAGGCGGTGCTGGAGCATACGCCGTTGCTGGGCGCGCGCGAGCGTCAGCAGGTGCTGTTTGATTTCAACGCTACGGCAGTCGACTACAACCTCGACCAGACCCTGCATGGCCTGTTCGAAGCGCAGGTTGAACGCACGCCGGATGCGATTGCGCTGAGGGCGGGCACGCAGCAATTGACCTATGCCGAACTCAATAGCCGCGCCAACCAATTGGCCCATCATCTGCTGGCGCTCGGTGTGCAGCCGGATGCCCGCGTAGCCATCTGCGCAGAGCGTGGCCTGGACATGGTTATCGCCCTGTATGCGGTGCTCAAGGCCGGCGCGGCCTATGTGCCGCTGGATCCGGCGTATCCCCAGGAGCGGATCGCCTACATGCTGCAAGACAGTGCACCGCAGGTGGTGCTCGCCCAGGTCGCTACGCGTGGTTTGCTGGGCGAGGTGGCGGTGCTTGAATTGGACCAGCCGTGCTGGCAGCACCAGCCGGACGATAACCCTGCGGTACGCGGTGCAAGCGCTTATGTGATCTACACCTCAGGTTCTACCGGGCAGCCCAAGGGGGTGATCAACGATCACGGTGGGGTGGTCAACCGCCTGCTGTGGATGCAGGACGAATACGGACTGACCTGCGACGACGCAGTCCTGCAGAAAACCCCGTTCAGCTTCGACGTATCGGTGTGGGAATTCTTCTGGCCGTTGTCCATCGGTGCTCGGCTGGTGATGGCGCGTCCGGGCGGTCACAAGGACCCCGCTTACCTGTGCGAGGTCATCGAAGGTGAAGCGATCACGACGTTGCACTTTGTGCCGTCAATGCTCGATGTCTTCCTTGCCTATGGCGATGTCGGCCAGGTAGCGGGCCTGCAACGCGTGATGTGCAGTGGTGAAGCGCTGCCAGGCAGCCTGGTGCGGCGCTTCAAGCAGCAACTGCCGGGCGTCAACCTGTATAACCTGTACGGTCCGACTGAAGCGGCGGTGGACGTGACGGCGTGGTCCTGCCTGCCTTGCGACGTGCCGGAAAACACGCCCATCGGCAAACCGATCGCCAATACCCGCATGTACGTGCTGGACACGCAGATGCAGCCGGTGCCCCTGGGGGTGGTGGGCGAGCTGTTCATTGGCGGCGTGCAAGTGGCGCGGGGCTATTTGAATCGTCCTGAACTGACGGCCGAGCGCTTCCTTGATGACCCGTTTACCGAGGGACGCTTGTACCGTACCGGTGACCTCGGCCGTTATCTGCCCGACGGCACACTCCAATACCTGGGGCGCAATGACGACCAGGTGAAAATCCATGGCTTGCGGATAGAACTGGGGGAAATCCAGGCGCGACTGACCGAGCATCCCGCGGTGAACGAAGCGGTGGTGGTGGCCCGTGAGCAACGCCTGATCGCTTACTACACCGCCGACGCGTGCGACATCCTTGAGCTGCGCAGTCATTTGGCGCAACAGCTTCCGGCGTTCATGGTGCCCGCTGTGTTTGTGCGCCTGGACGCGTTGCCGCTGAGCCCCAACGGCAAGCTCGATCGCAAGGCACTGCCGGCGCCGGACGTGGAGTCGGTGAGCGTGCGCGACTACGAAGCGCCCCAGGGCGATACCGAAATCGCCCTGGCCAGCGTGTGGGCCGAGTTGCTGGGGGTGGAGCGTATAGGGCGGCAGGATAACTTCTTCGAGCTGGGCGGGCATTCATTGATGGCCGTGAGCCTGATGGGGCGCCTGCGCCAGCTCGG
Source organism: Pseudomonas sp. 37 R 15 (assembly GCF_900004865.1). Taxonomy (NCBI): domain Bacteria; kingdom Pseudomonadati; phylum Pseudomonadota; class Gammaproteobacteria; order Pseudomonadales; family Pseudomonadaceae; genus Pseudomonas; species Pseudomonas sp. 37 R 15. The sequence goes on from NZ_CVTV01000060.1 coordinate 308,171, forward strand.
ATTGTCGGCGGACATGAACGTGCTGTTCAGCCAGCCGACGTTGACGGCCCTGGCGGCGACCCTGGGTGGCAGCCGGGAAGTGGCCGTACCCGCCAATGGCATCGCCGCCGATTGCGACGCCATCACACCGTCCATGCTGACGCTGGCGCGCCTGGATCAGCCGGCCATCGACCTTGTTGTCGCCGCCATCCCCGGCGGGGCCGCCAATGTGCAGGATATCTACCCGCTGGCCCCGTTGCAGCAGGGAATTCTCTACCACCACCGCGCGGTGCAGGAGGACGACGTGTATGTGCTGCAGGCGCAATTTGCCTTCGACAGCACGGCACGCTTGCACGCATTTGCCGAGGCATTGCAGGCGGTGATCCGGCGTCATGACATCCTGCGTTCCTCGTTCCATTGGGACGGCTTGCAAGAGCCGATGCAAGTTGTGTGGCGTGAGGCGTCCCTGCACGTTGAGAAAGGGCCGTTGCCGCAGCGCCTGGACCTGGCTCAGGCACCGGTGATGCGCCTGGTCTACACCGAGGAACCGCAGCGCGTGGTGGCCACCTTGCTGTTTCACCACTTGGTGATGGACCACGTGACCCTGGGCATCCTCAAGCATGACATGCAGGCCTTCCTGGGGGGCAAAGGCGATACGCTGAGCGCACCGGTGCCTTATCGCAATTACGTTGCCCAGACCCGCCTGGGCATCACCGACGAAGAGCATGAGGCGTTCTTTCGCGACATGCTCGCCCACGTCGATGAGCCGACCTGCCTGTGCGAGCTGGGCCCGGTTGAACAGGTGCAAAGCCTGCTCGATCGTGCGCTGAGCCAGCGCCTGCGCGCCCAGGCGCGTCGGGCCGGCGTGAGCGCTGCCAGCGTCATGCACCTGGCCTGGGCCCTGGTCATGGGCAAGGTGGCCGTGCGCGAGTCGGTCGTGTTCGGCACCGTGATGCTGGGCCGCCTGCAGGGCGGCGAAGGGGCCGAACGGGCGATGGGCGTCTTTATCAATACCTTGCCGCTGCGCGTCGACCTGGGTGACCACTCGGTGCGGGGGGCGCTGCGCGACACCCATGCGCGCCTGGCGCAGTTGCTCAAGCACGAACACGCGCCCCTGGCGCTGGCGCAGCGTTGCAGCAGCGTGCCTGCAGGCACGTCGTTGTTCAACGTGCTGTTCAACTATCGTCACAGTGCCGAGGCACCCGGCACGCCAAATGACGATGCAGCAAAGGCATGGCAGGGCATCTATTTGCTCGAGGGCGAGGAGCGCTCCAGCTACGGCCTGTCGATGAGTGTGGACGACCTGGGCGAGAGTTTCAGTCTGAGCGCAGCGGGTCAGGGTGCGCGGCGTCTTTGCGGTTACCTGGCCACGGCGCTTGAGCAGATGGTGACGGCGTTGGAGGGCACAGTCGACAGCGCCATCAGCGCTGTGTCGATCCTGCCGGCCGACGAACGCCGACAATTGCTTGAGGACTTCAACGCCACCGCCCGCCAATTCCCCCGTGCACACACGGTGCAACGCTTGTTCGAGGCCCAGGCCGGGGCCCGTCCCGGTGCGCTGGCGTTGGTGCATGGCGAGCAGCGCGTGAGCTACGTTGACCTCAACCTTCGCGCCAACCGCTTGGCCCATCACCTGCTCGGCCTTGGCGTGCACACCGGGGACAGCGTAGCGATCCTGCTGCCACGCGGCGTGGACTTGATAGTCGGCCAACTGGCCGTGTTGAAATGCGCCGCCGCCTACGTGCCGCTGGATATCAATGCACCCGCCGAGCGCCAGGGTTTCATGCTGCAGGACAGCGGCGCGGTGCGGCTGCTGACCCGTAGTGATATAGCCGTTGACTACCCGGCTCAACGCCTGGACCTCGATACGCTGACCCTGGATGCGCAACCTGACCACAACCCCGACCTGTCGCAATCGTCGGACAGCGTGGCCTACGTCATGTACACCTCCGGGTCCACCGGCACGCCGAAGGGCGTAGTGGTGCCTCATCGTGGCATCACCCGGCTGGTCCTCAACAACGGCTATGCGGATTTCAACGCGGGTGATCGTGTGGCATTCGCCTCCAACCCGGCCTTTGACGCCAGCACGATGGATGTGTGGGGGCCACTGCTCAACGGCGGGCAGGTGCAGGTCATCGATCATTCCATATTGCTCGATCCGGTGGCGTTTGGCGCTGCGTTGGAGGGGGCGACGATACTGTTCGTCACCACGGCGCTGTTCAATCAGTACGTGCAACTGATACCCGATGCGCTGGCGGGGTTGCGCATCCTCCTGTGCGGCGGCGAGCGCGCTGATCCGGCAGCGTTCCGCAGCTTGTTGGCGCGCGCACCGGCATTGCGTCTTGTGCATTGCTACGGGCCGACGGAAACCACCACTTACGCGACCACCCATGAGGTGCGCGCACTCGCCGACAACACGGACAGCGTGCCGATCGGTCGACCGATTTCCAATACTCAGGTCTATGTCCTGGATGCGCAGTTGCAGCCGGTGCCGTTGGGCGTGACCGGTGAAATCTGTATCGGTGGCGACGGCGTGGCCCTGGGGTATTTGAATCGTGCGCAATTGAGCGCCGAACAGTTTGTGCACGACCCCTTCAAGCCCGAGGCCCTGATGTACCGCACCGGCGACCTGGGTCGCTGGAACGCGGACGGCTTGCTGGAGTGCGTGGGGCGCAACGACGACCAAGTGAAAATTCGCGGTTTTCGTATCGAACTGGGCGAGATTGAAGCACGCCTGGCGACCCACGCCGCCATTCAGGAGGCGGTGGTGCTGGCCCGTGAAGACGCACCGGGCGACAAACGCCTGGCGGCCTATTTCACCTGGGCGGCAGAGCCTGTTGGCATCGATAGCCTGCGTGCCCATCTGCAGGAACAACTCCCGGACTACATGGTGCCGTCAGCCTACATGCCACTGGAGCGGTTACCCCTGACGGCCAATGGCAAGATCGACCGCAAGGCCTTGCCGGTCCCCGCGCTGCAAGCGCCGGCTGACCGCGTGTTCGAACCGCCTCGCGATGCTTTGGAGCACAGGCTGGGTCAGCTATGGGCCGACGTACTCAAGCTTGAGCAGGTCGGCCGCGATGACAGTTTCTTCGAACTGGGCGGTCATTCCTTGCTTGCCATTCGCCTGGTCGGCCTGATGGAGGAGGCGGGTCTGCAGGTGAGCCTGGCCGAGCTCTTTGAGCACGTCAGCGTGGCGAACGTGGCCTCGATGTTGCGCGAGCGTGACGAGCAGGCAACGCGCTGCACCACGGTGGTAACCGTGCGCAGCAGCGGTGCCCAGCCGGCCTTGTTCCTGGTGCACGAGTTCAGCGGCATGGACGTGTATTTCCCGGCGCTGGGTCAGCACCTGCCGGGTGACTACCCGATTTATGGTCTGCCGGGCCTGGCGCTGGGCGAGGCTCACCTGAACACCATGGAGGGCTTGGCGGCGCGCATGGTCGGCCTGATTCGCGAGATCCAGCCGCACGGACCCTACCGTGTGGCGGGATGGTCGTTCGGCGGGGTGCTTGCCTATGAAGTGGCCATGCAACTGTTGGGGCTGGACGAAAGCGTCGCGTTCCTTGGTCTGATCGACACCTTCGTGCCGCGCATGACCGATCAGGGCAAGGCACGCTGGGAAGGGCCGCAGGCGCTCAAGCGGCATCTGCTGCTGCAGTGCACGGCTCATTGGACCGTACAAGGAGGCACGCATGAAGTGGCGAGATTGGCGCAACTGGAAGCAGACACTCAACAGTTGGACCTTGCGGGCCTGCTGCAATGTTGTCGCGATGAAGGTTTGTTATACCCGCAAATGGCGGCGGCCGCGGACGCCGACTTGATCAGTTTCATCGAGCGCGAAGTCGGGCATGGGCATGCGCTGGCGCATTACAGCCTGTTCCCGCTGCCGATTCCGGTGCATCTGTTCAGCGCCCGGGAACGGCCGACCGAACTGTCGCGGCGCAGTGAGTCGTTGGGCTGGGAGGACGCGCTGGCATCCGGGCAACTGCGCCAGATTGAAGTGCCCGGCAATCACCAGAGCATGATGCAGGCTCCGCATATCCGCAGCCTGGGCGCGGCGATGGCCCAAGCGTTGGCTGAGTCTTTACCGGTGATGGAGGCGGCGCATCAGCCCTTGCTGCGTATCCAGGGCGGCAAGGCCGGGCATGCGCCGCTGTTCTGTGTACCCGGTGCGGGCGACAGCGTGACCGGCTTCGTCGGCTTGAGCGAGGCGCTGGGGCGGGACTGGCCGTTGTACGGCCTGCAACCGCGTGGGCTGGACGGTGAAGCGGTGCCTCACAGCCAGGTGGAAGCGGCGGCGCAGTGTTATCTGGCGGCGCTGATTCAGGAGTGCCCGGCGGGGCCGGTGCACCTGGTCGGGCATTCGTTTGGCGGCTGGGTCGCGCTGGAAATGGCGCTGCGCCTGCAGGCGATGGGCCGCGAGGTGGCGTCGTTGACGGTGATCGACAGTGAGTCGCCGGGGGGCAATGGCGTGGTGGGGCGGCCGTATACGTCGACGGCGGCGTTGTTGCGGTTGATCGAGGCGATGCAGTTGGCGGCGGGGAGGTCCCTGGGGATCGATCCGCTGGATTTTGCCGCGAGTGATGAGGTGGCGCAGCGCCAGGCGTTGCATGCGGGGATGGTTGGGGTTGGTTTGTTGCCGGCGCGGTCTGCCGGGGATGCGATGGTTGGCCCTGCGCGGACTTATGCGGCGGCGTTGCGTACGGTGTATCGGCCGCAGGCTCGGTATGACGGGGTGGTGCGCTTGGTGCTGGCGCAGGATCCGGCGCTGGATGCGGCGGGCAATCAGCGTGAGCAGGGGTTGATGATCGAGGGGTGGCGGGGGCAGGGGCGTGCGTTGCAGGTTTGGTATGGCGGGGGGAATCACTTCACTTTGCTCAAGGCGCCGAATGTGTTGGCGTTGGCCAGGTGGTGGGTTGAGGGGGTTGTGGTTGGGGAGGTGGTGTCTTGATGGCCACCCAATGTGGGAAGGGGTTTGTTCCCGATGGCGGCCTGTCAGCCAACGGTTATCCATCTGATACACCTCGGTCCAAATGTGGGAGGGGGCTTGCCCCCGATGGCGGCCTCTGGGCCGACCAGTATCTTGGATCAGACCGGGTACATATCCGTTATCTAGGTCACGGCCACTTAGGGTTCCGCCCTTACGGCGGGTCACTTTGGAAAAGCCCCAAAGTAACCAAAGGGCTCTTGCCCCACCACTCGGCACCTCGCCTAGGCTCGGTGTGCCCTCACTCCGGCTTGAATCCGTGGGCCGCCGCAATGGGCCATCCATGGCC
>NZ_CVTV01000060.1:313475-327839 GCF_900004865.1 Pseudomonas sp. 37 R 15
GCCATCCATGGCCCAGTGCGGCTAACCCGGCGTCCTGCCGGGTTGCCCACGGATTCAAGCCTGCGTTCGGCCAGCGTGGTTTGACGGGGCGCCTTAGATCAAAAGCCAGATCAAGATCAAGATCAAGAGCGACTCGCTGCGCATCGTGGTTAGCGTTGGTTGCTGCGGCGTTGTGTGGATTTCCATGCTCAATCAAAAAGCCCAACTTTATGGTCATTTATGCAAATGTCTAAGTTACGCAAAATCGGCATATTCGCAGTGCTGGCCATTGCCGTCGGATTGGTTATCTACACCGTCAAGGCGCCGGCCGATGCGCCTCAATATCTCACGGCCACGGTTGAACGCGGCGATATCGAAAACGCCGTCCTCGCCACCGGCCTGTTGGAAGGCGTCAAGCAGGTCGATGTGGGTGCGCAGGTTTCCGGTCAGTTGAAGTCGCTCAAGGTCAAGGTCGGTGACAAGGTCAAGAAAGGCCAGTGGCTGGCTGAAATCGATCCGCTGATCCTGCAGAACACCCTGCGCAAGGCCCAGGTCGATGAGGAGAATCTGCAGGCTCAACGCCGCGCCACGGCGGCGCAGGTCAAGCAGGCCAGGTCGGTGTATGAGCGCTACAAGGGCTTGCAGGCCGATGAGTCGGTGTCGCGCCAGGATTTCGAGGACGCCGAGTCGACCTTTCAGGTGCAGCAGGCCAATCTGTTGTCGTTGGATGCGCAGATCAAAAGTGCGCACATCCAGATCGACACGGCCAAGGTCAACCTGGCCTACACCCGCATCAATGCGCCCATCGACGGCGATGTGGTGGGCATCGTTACCCAGGAAGGCCAGACCGTTATCGCCAACCAGCTGGCGCCGGTGCTGCTCAAGCTGGCCGACCTGGACACCATGACTGTCAAGGCCCAGGTGTCGGAAGCGGATGTGATTCATATCAGCCCCGGCCAGCAGGTGTATTTCACCATTCTCGGTGAGGCCGACAAACGCTATTACGCCAAGCTGCGTGGCACTGAACCGGCACCGCAGAATTTTCTGGAAACCCAGACCGCCGGCACGCCCAAGCAGAATACGGCGGTGTTCTATAACGCCCTGTTCGATGTGCCCAACCCCGACCACCGCCTGCGCATCGCCATGACCGCCCAGGTGCGTATCGTGTTCGACACCGCCGAGGCTGCGCTGATGGTGCCGGTGGCGGCGCTGGGCGCGCGCAATGCCGAGGGCGGCTATGCAGTGCGGGTGTTGGATGCCAAGGGCAGGGCACAGGTGCGTGAGGTGAAGACCGGTATCAACAACAACGTCAAGGTGCAGATCCTCGACGGCCTGGTCGAGGGCGACAAGGTGGTGATTGGCGACGCCTCGCCTGCCGTGGCGGGGAATTGAGCCATGACTCAACCTCTGCTGGAGCTCAAGGGCATCACCCGCAGTTTCATGGCCGGCGAGCGCGAATTCATCGCGCTCAAGGGCATCGACCTGACCATTTACGCCGGGGAAATGCTGGCGATCATCGGCGCCTCGGGTTCGGGTAAATCGACGCTGATGAACATCCTCGGCGGCCTGGATTACGCCACCGCCGGCAGCTACAAAATCAACGGCATCGAAACCCGTTCCCTGGGCGATGAGCAACTGGCGGAACTGCGCCGCGATTACTTCGGGTTTATCTTCCAGCGCTACCACCTGCTGGCGCACCTGAGTGCCTTGCACAACGTGGAAATGCCGGCGATCTATGCCGGCGTCCCGGAAAGCCAGCGCCACAGCCGCGCGCGGGAGTTGCTCGCGCGCCTGGGCCTGTCGGGGCATATCACCCATCGGCCGAGCCAGTTGTCCGGTGGGCAGCAGCAGCGCGTGAGTATCGCCCGGGCCTTGATGAATGGCGGCGAGGTGATCCTCGCCGACGAACCCACCGGCGCCCTCGACACCCACAGCGGCAAGGAGGTGATGCGCATCCTCGCCGAGCTGCACGCGGCCGGGCACACGGTGATCATCGTCACCCACGACCCCAAGGTGGCGGCCAATGCCCAGCGTATCGTCGAGGTGTGCGACGGCGAGATCGTCAGCGACAAGGCCAACGACAGTGCCGGCCTGGAGCTGCCCGGCGAAGCGCCGCTTGAGCCCCGGCGCAGCGGCGCACGGCGCCTGGTGGCGAGCCTGGGGTTGTTCAAGGAAGCGTTCAACATGGCCTGGGTCGCGCTGATTTCCCATCGCATGCGCACCTTGCTGACCATGCTCGGCATTGTCATCGGCATCACCTCGGTGGTGTCGATCTCGGCCATCGGCGAGGGCGCCAAGCGTTATGTGCTCAAGGACATCCAGGCCATCGGCAGTAACACCATCGATATCTTTTCCGGTACCAGTTTCGGTGACAGCCGCGCCTCCGCCATCGAGACCTTGATGCCTGCGGATGTGGACGCGTTGAACCAGCTGTATTACGTCGACAGCGCCACCCCGGTGGTGGGGCGCAATCTGTTGCTGCGTTTTGGCAATATCGATGTGGATGCACAGGTCAACGGCGTCAGCGACCGCTACTTCAAGGTCAAGGGCGTAAAGCTCGAAGCCGGTATCGCCTTCAGCGAAAGTGATGCACGGCGTCAGGCACAGGTGGTGGTGATCGACCACAACACCCGGCATCGCCTGTTCGGGGCGAACGTCGACCCCCTGGGCCAGGTGATCCTGGTCGGCAACCTGCCGTGCACGGTGATCGGGGTGACGGCGGACAACAAGAACCTGTTCGCCGCCAGCAAGGCGCTGAACGTGTGGGTGCCGTATGAAACGGCGGCGGGACGCCTGTTGGGCCAGCGCCATCTGGACAGCATCACCGTGCGCATCAAGGACGGCCAGCCGAGCAAGGTGGTGGAGGACAACGTCAATAAGCTCATGCTGCAACGCCACGGCACCAAGGACTTCTTCACCAACAACCTCGACAGCATCATGCAGACGGTGCAGAAAACCAGCCGCTCGCTGGCGCTGCTGTTGTCATTGATCGCGGTGATTTCATTGCTGGTGGGTGGCATCGGGGTGATGAATATCATGCTGGTGTCGGTCACCGAACGCACCCGCGAGATTGGCATTCGCATGGCGGTAGGGGCGCGGCAATCGGATATCCGCCAGCAGTTTCTGGTGGAGGCGGTGATGGTGTGTCTGATCGGCGGGATTATCGGGATCTCGCTGTCCTATGCCATCGGCTATGTGTTTTCGCTGTTCGTGAAGGAGTGGGAAATGGTGTTTTCCCTGGGCTCGATCATCACCGCGTTTGCCTGCTCGACGCTGATCGGCATCGTGTTCGGCTTTGTGCCGGCGCGCAATGCGGCGCGGCTGGATCCCATTGAGGCATTGGCTCGGGATTGATCCTTTTCATCCAATCAGTAACAAATGTGGGAGGGGGCTTGCCCCCGATGGCAGTGTGTCAGTCAATGCATAGTCAAGCTGCCACACCGCTATCGGGAGCAAGCCCCCTCCCACATTTTTATCGATGTCGACTTAGAGACTGGTGTTGTCTTCGGTGGAGCACATCCACCGCAACAACGAATGCCGGCGCGCAATGCGGCGCGGCTGGACCCGATCGAGGCACTGGCTCGGGATTGATCCTTTTCATCCAATGAGTAACAAATGTGGGAGGGGGCTTGCCCCCGATGGCAGTGTGTCAGTCAATGCATAGGCAAGCTGCCACACCGCCATCGGGAGCAAGCCCCCTCCCACATTTTTACCGATGTCAGCTCAGAGACTGGTGTTGTCTTCGGTGGCATACATCCACCGCAACAACGAATGCCGCCCGCTGATGCCCAGCTTGATCGCCGCGCGCTTGAGGTAGCTCTCGATGGTGTTGACCTTCAGCGCCAACTGTTCGGCCAACTCCGGCGCGGTGCGCCCGGCCAGCAGGCCTACGCAGACTTCCAGTTCACGGTTGGACAGCGTTAACCCCGATTGCACCAGGCGCTCCTGAATGCGGCGGCGCAAGGTTTCGATGCCCTGGTTTTGTGGTTCCTGCGGCGTACTGCCAGGGGGGCATGGCTGGATCGCGCTGATGTGGTTTTCTACCATGGGCAGCAGCAGCGTGGAGAAGTCCTGCAGCATGCTGCGCTCTTGCGCCGAGAAGGTTTCGGACTGGTGCGAGCGGTACACCGACAACACATACCGCACATCGTCTTTACGGCGGGTGAGGTGCAGTTGGGCGGCCGGTTGCTCTTCGCCCAACGCCACCGCCGAGTCGGTATAGACCGGGCTGATCCTGCGGCGGGTGTGGCCGGCGGCATTCACTCGCAGTTGTGTGATGTGCGTGGCGTCCACTGCCAGTTGGGTAAGGATCAGGTCATGCAGCATACGTGGGAAGTGGCGACTGCCGGTGCTGGCGATGACCTTGCCTATATGTGGGAACAGGTGTGAGTTCATCAATTCGTCCATGAGTTTCGGGTGCAGGTATTGGGTCTTATAACGACGGGGATTAAGAGGCTAGCCAATGGGAATAACCTGCAATGTTAGTGCTGCCCGCCGAACCCTATGCTAGTACAGCCTGACAAAAGGGTGGGGATCCAATCGTTAAAAAAAACAGATTTAAAGCGCATAACGACCATTGCGCCTGATTTCGTGGTGGGCGTAAGGAGGTCGCCTACAGCTTCGGTGGTCGATGCCCGAGCCAGTTTCCGTAAGCGCCTATACAAGAGGGCGAAGCAACGTGCAGTTTGTCGAGTTGGGGGCGCTCAAGATGGAACCCCAGCCAGATAGGAGTGTGCGTATGAAAACTGTTGCCTCTCTCCCCAGTGATGCGTTGCGGCTTATCGAAGCCTTCCGGCATCGAGATGATCGCGGCGGTGACATCCGCCATAACGGCTTGCCCTCCAAATCTGCCGAGGATGCGGCCTCGCACCTCTGGCGAAAGAGCCCGGGGTGGCCGGACAAGAACGGTGATGGCCGCTATGACGTGACCTACGAATTTCGTACCCCGCCCGTTGACAAGAACGCGAGGCAGTTGGGTAAAACCGGGTTCACCCATATCCTGGAGAACCAGCGCCAGCAGACCCGGCTCAGCATGCAGAGCATTGCAGACGTTGCGAATGTCAGGTTTACCGAGGGGCCGAGAACGGCAGCCAGCGAAGGGCACATCACCCTTGGAAACTTCGGCCAGAGAATCAATGGTAAAGGTCAGCTTTACAACGATACGAGCTATGCCGTGTTGCCCGCGCCAGGTGTTGCCAGCAGCGGTGATATCTGGTTTGCGGTCAGCAAAGGCAACACCTCTGTGGTTGACGCCGCATTGGGAAATGCGGGGCGCTATACCATCGTCCATGAACTGGGGCATGCCCTGGGGCTAGCCCATACGGGCGACTACGACAGGACGCTGACTAAAGAACAAGTGGGCTATCACGAGGACTCGCAGAGTCACAGCGCCATGAGTTACCGGGGCGAGCGCACCGGCTATATGAATCATGCGGGCATGCGCGCTTCGGCGCCGCAGCTTGACGATATCAGTGCCTATCAACGCAAGTACGGCGCCAACCACGACACCCGCAAGGACGACACCACCTACGGCTTCAACTCCAATTCGGACCGCGACTTCCTGAGCGTCAACACTGCCAAGGATAAAATGGTAGCGGCCATTTGGGACGGTGGCGGCAATGACACCCTGGACTTCTCCGGCTACACGCAGCTTCAGCGAATCAGCCTGCGGGAGGGGACCTTCTCTGACGTCGGTGGCCTCAAGGGGAATGTGTCGATTGCCTACGGCGCGATGATCGAAAATGCCATCGGCGGCTCCGGCAACGATTTGATGGTGGGTAACGAGGTGGCCAACGAGCTCAAGGGCGGAGAGGGCGATGACTGGTTATATGGGGCAGAGGGGGCCGACACGCTGTGGGGCGGCAAGGGCAAGGACCTGTTTGCATATGGGCGCGCCAGCGATTCGACCCAGGCCGCACCCGACCGGATCATGGATTTTGTCAGCGGCGAAGACAGGGTCGATGTCTCGGGCGTCAGAGCCTCGCTGGGGATTGCGCAACTGACCTTCGTCGACGCATTTTCCGGCGCCATGGGTGAAGCTATGTTGACTTATAACCCAGTGCTGAAAATGAGTAGCCTGGAGATCTGCGCTGCGCCGAATGAGCCGAATTTCGTGCTTAGCGTAGAGGGTCAATTGCAGCGCAGTGATATCGTCAGTTGAGGCTTTTCATGCCTGCGCAAGCCGATGCCGCAGCAGCGCCTCGAACACCCGCTGCGCCCGTGGCTCATCACTATGGGCCACATTGAAACGCATCAAGTCCCGGTGAGCCGGGTCATAGCCAAACAGCACGCCCGGCGCCAGCACCATGCTGCGCTTCAGGGCTTGCTGGGCCAGCAGTTCGCCGTTGACGCCCGGCGGCAGGCGCGCCCAGATAAACATGCCGCCTTCGAAGGCCATCGGCAGTTCGCAGCCGCAGCGCTTGAGCCATTGCTCGACGCGCCCACCGGCTTCCATCAGGCGCTGGACCATGCGCTTGCGGTGTTTGGCGTAGCTGCCTTCACTGAGCATGCGGTACACGATCTGCTCGAACAGCTCCGAGGTCACGCCGCCGCTCATCAACTTCATGTTGGTCAGGTTGGCGGCCAGTTGCGGCGCGGCCACCACGTAGCTGACGCGGGTATTGGCGCTGAGGATCTTCGAGAACCCCGACAGGTAGGTGACCTGGTCCAGCCCGGCGACGGCGGCCAGGCGCGGCGGCGGATTGGGGTGCAGGTCGCCGTAGAGGTCATCCTCGACGATATGGCAGTGATACTGCTGGGTCAGTTGCAGCAGGCGAAACGCCTGGCCGGGGCTGAAGGAATGGCCTGTGGGGTTATGCAACACGCTGGTGGTCAGGTACAGGCTGGGCCGGTGTTCGGCCAGAAGGTGTTCGAGGGCGGTGAAGTCGAAGCCGTCGGGGCGGCGTTCGAGCGTCACCACCTTGACGCCATGCAGGGCCAGGTTGGCGTGGAAGTTGAAGTAGCACGGCGCGTCCAGCAGCACCGTGTCGCCGGGCCGTACCAGCAGGCGCATGAGCATGTCCAGGCCCTGCACGGTGTTGGGTGTGGTGATGATCTGTTCCACCGGCACCGACAGGCCTTCGCTGTGGAGTTTCTGCTGCAGCGCCTGGCGCAACGGCAACAGCCCGGCCGGCGTGCCCAGCCCGGCGATGCGCAGCGACGGCGCGCGCACCACGCTGCGCATGGCCTGGCGGATCGCTTCGCCGTTCAGCCAGTCCTCCGGCAAGTGCCCGCCACCGGGACGCAGTTCACCACTGGCGGTGACCAGGGGCCGGCGCAACACGCTGAGCAGGTCCTGGGGCAGCAGGTCGACCCAGGTCACCGACGCCGGGCGCGCGCTGTCCATCGCCACGAAATAGCCACGGCCCTGGCTGGAGGTGAGCAGGTTGCGCCCGCGCAGACGGTCCAGGGCCTCATTGAGGGTGAACTTGCTGACACCGAGAAGTTCGGTCAACTCGCGTACCGACGGCAACTTGCTGCCGGGCGCCCATTCACCGGCCTCGATGGCCTGGCTGAACGCTTCCACGATCTGCTGGACCTTGGGTGTGCCTTCCACAAAGGCGATGGCGGATACCAACATGAAACGTCCTTATGTTTGCCGGTGATTTTACCGGTGAAGTCAGGCCGGATTAGGCATCACTTTACCTGCCTGGCGCAATGCCATTCCCCTAGACTGCGCGCCATCTCGCCAGGAGTTGGCGAAATTTCCTATACGCGAGCAATGGATTTTGCATTCTCATGAAGACTTATATGTGTGCACCCTGCGGTTTTATGTACGTAGAAGAATTGGGCATTCCGGAGGACGGAATTCCCGCCGGCACCCCTTGGGAAGAGGTGCCTGAAGACTGGACATGCCCCGATTGCGGTGTGACCAAGGCCGATTTCATGGCCATCGAACTCGCTGACGCTGTACCCGCCTGACCCTCCATCAACGAAAGGAATCGCTCCATGGAAAGTAAACTGATCAACCCCGCCGTGCCGTTCTGCACCGGTGTGGCCCACCAGAAATACCTGGCCGCGGAACAGGGCCTGCAAGCCGCCATCGAAGGGCAGTGCACCCACTGGTATGTGGACGGCAGCCTGTTCGGCGAAATGGTCGACGATTGGACCGATGCGCGCATCGAAAGCCTGCAGGCGCAGATCGCCGCCAGCGGCGTCAAGCCGGTCTTCCATGGCAACTTCAAGGCGCCGCTGGGCAGTGACGTCGAGGCGTTCCGCGTGGCCGCGGTGGCCTATGTCAAGCAGGAGATCGATATCGCCAGTCGCCTGGGCGCGCCGCTGATCATTCACGGTGGCTGCATCGTCGAGCCGAAAATGGTGCTCAAGGCCAAGAAGGTGGCGCTGGAGCATTACCTCAAATCAGTTCAGGAACTGGCCAGTTACGCCGCGGCCAAGGGCACGGACATCTACCTGGAAAACCTGTCCAACTACGTCAACTATCGCCCCTTCCACTACATCTTTACCCATGAGGCGGAATACCCGTTCGTGTTCGAGCGCCTGCAAGCCCACGACAACGTGTATTTCTTCCTCGATGCCGGCCACGCCAATATCGAAAACGGCCTGCCGGCGGCCGTGGTGCGCAAGTATCACCACTTGATCAAGGGCATTTCCTTCAGCAACAACAACGGCGTGCAAGACCAGCATTTCGGCATTCACGACGGCAACTGTGACTACGCCGACGTCATGCAAGCCATTGTCGAAACCAACTGGAAAGGCCTGGTGGCGTTTGAAACCCGCAACCAGACCGCCAAGGCTGCCCTGGCCGACCTGGCCTTGATGTACCGCGAATCCCTGACGACCGAAATCGCCGTCGCCTGATGTCATCCAGGGGCGTGCGCCTGTGGTGCCCGCCCCGTTGTTGCCGTTCTCTCCATTCAAGGTCCCGGACCATGACAAGTGCGTTAACGCTGTCTTCTTTTCTCTACTTCCTGTTGTTCTGCGCCACCATGACCTTCAGTCCCGGCCCCATGACCCTGCTGTTGTTGAGCCTGGGCTTGAAGGACGGCCTGCGCAGTTCGATCCCGGCGCAGATCGGCGCCAGTGTGTCGTACCTGATTTCGATCCTGATCTTTGCCGTGGGCTTTTCCGAGCTGATCAAGGGCAACCTCGCGATTACCCAGGCCATCCAGTTTGTCGGCGTGGCCTACATCCTTTACCTGGCCTACAAGCAGTGGACCAGCAGCGGCGTGTCGATCGACAAGGCTGGCGCCGTGGAGGGCTCGCGCAGTCTGTTCGGCAAGGGTTTGCTGACCGGCTTTTCCAATCCCAAGACCATCATCATGTTCAGCGCCGTGTTCCCGCAGTTTGCCGGGGCGGGTGAGCACAGCTCGGCGGCGGATATCGCCATCCTCGGCCTGACCTTTCTGCTGCTGCAATTTGCCAGCGGTTGCCTGTACTGCTATTTCGGCCAGCGCATCAAGCACGTGCTGGAAAACCCCCGGCGGCGCGTGCTGCTGCAGCGGATCACGGCGGTGATGTTGCTCGGCGTGGCGTTGATGCTGGCACGTGGCTTTTCGCACTGATGCATTAGCCTGCAAGCAGTAGTGGCGTTTTGACTTTACCCTGATAGACTTCAGGCATTGACCCAGGATGCCCCTATCATGCCAGCCGTCGGAGGAAATGGACTTCCGCTCGCTTCGCGCTTGTACAAATCCCGTCTCCTGGGTATGACGCTCGGCTTTGTGTGCGTGGCGTTTGCGATGTATCCGCTGAACCCGTCCCCATGGGTGTGGGCCTGGATGCTGATCAACGCGTTTGCCTGGCCGCACCTGGCATTTCAAGCGTCGTTGCGTGCCGCCCATGCGTTGCGCAGTGAGCGCCGCAACCTGTTGTTCGACTCCTTCTGCGGCGGGTTCTGGGTCGGCGCGATGCACTTCAATCCGCTGCCCAGCGTCACCACCTTGTCGATGATGAGCATGAACAATGTCGCCATCGGTGGGCCGCGCTTCATGCTGGCGGGGTGGGTGGCCCAGGCCCTGGGTATCGCCACGGCGCTTTTGATATTCGCGCCGGCCGTTATTGCCGTGACCACCCAGGTCCAGTTGTACGCCTGCCTGCCGATCCTGATGCTGTACCCCCTGGCCCTGGGCTGGATCTGCTACCGCCAGGCGGTGACACTGGCGCGGCACAAGCGTGAACTGCTGGCCTTGAGCCGCACCGACAGCCTGTCGGGCCTGCTCAACCACGGTGCCTGGAAAGACCATCTGGAACTCGAGTTCCAGCGTTGCCGCCGTGGCCCGTCGGGAGCGGCCATTGCGCTGATCGATATCGACCACTTCAAACTCATCAACGACACCTATGGCCATCTCACCGGTGATATCGTTTTGCGCCAGTTGAGCAAGGTCTTGCGCCAGAACCTGCGCGGCACCGACCTTGCCGGGCGCTACGGCGGCGATGAGTTCTGCGTGATCCTGCCGGACATGCCGCTCAACCGCGCCACTGAGGTGATGGACGCCCTGCGTGATCGTTTCAACGCTTTGGCGTACGCCCAGGACCCGACCCTGCGTGCCAGCTTGAGCATCGGCCTGGCGCTGTATCACCCCGGCCATGTCGACTCCGTCAGTTGGCTCAACGATGCCGACCGTGCCTTGTACGAAGCCAAAAGCAGCGGGCGCAACCGCGTCAACTCACTGCAGGGGGCTTGGTTGCGGTCCGTTTAGTGGGGTAGGGTGTGATGGCACCCCTTCAACAAAAACAAGGACCGGTTCATGCTCTTCACCTTCCCCCGTACCCTTCTGGCCGCCACCCTGGCCTTGTCCTTCGCCCTGCCGGCCTACAGTGCCGAACCGCACAAACAAATCCAGGCGGATGCCGAACAGTACAAGGACCAGGCCCTGAAACTGTTGGAACGCCTGGTGAATATCGACTCCGGCTCCGGCTACGAGCCCGGCCTGACCCAAGTGCGCGATATTGCCGTAGATGAATTGAAACAGCTGGGTTTCAGTATCCAACTGGTGCCGGACAAGGCCGCCAACAGCAGCCATGTGGTTGCCACCCTCAAGGGTACCGGCAAGGCCAAGATCCTGCTGATGGCGCATATGGATACCGTGTTCAAGGAAGGCTCGGCCGCCGAGCGTCCGTTCCATATCAAGGATGGCCGTGCCTATGGCCCTGGGGTAATGGACGACAAAGGTGGCATCGTCGCCGGCATCTACGCGCTGAAAGTCCTGAAAAACCAGGGTTTCAAGGACTATGCGCAGATCACCTTCCTGCTCGATGCCAGCGAAGAGACCGGCTCCGACGCCGCGTCCGAACTGATCCGCACCACCGCCAAGGGCCATGACGTGACCCTCAACCTGGAACCGGGCCGCCCAGCCGACGGCCTGGTGGTCTGGCGCAAAGGCAGCGCCACCGCGGTGGTCGAAGTCAAAGGCAAAGCCGCCCACGCCGGCGTCGCTCCCGAATTGGGGCGCAATGCCGCCATGGAAGTCGCGCACCAGATCCTGCAACTGGGCAAGCTGGGGGACGAAGAAAAGAAAACCACCATCAACTTCACCGTGCTCAAGGCCGGCGACCGCACCAATGTCATCCCCGACCAGGCCACCGCCAAGGCCGATGTGCGCGCCGCGTTGCCGGAAGAGTTCGACCGCATCGAGAAAGACCTGGCGCGGATTTCAGCGGACAAACTGATCCCCGAAACGGAAGTGAAGACCAGCCTGCAACGCGGGCTGCCGCCAATGCCGCAAACGGCGGAATCGGACAAACTCGTCGCGATTGCCCAGGGCATCTACGGGGAGCTGGGCAAAACCCTGACCATCGAAGGCAGCGGCGGCGCGGCGGATGCAAGCTTGTCGGCCGGGGTAGGGACGCCGACGCTGGATGGGTTTGGGATCGTGGGCGGCAATATTCACACGCCTGAGGAATATGCCGAGGTGGAGAGTGTGGCGCCTCGGGTTTATTTGTTGAGTCGGATGATTATGGAGTTGGCCAAGCGTTGAAGTAGATCATGCACTTGTGGCGAGGGAGTTTGCTCGCTCGCCACAGGCGGTGGGTTACCAAGTTGATTGGTCTTCGCGGCTGGCTTTTTGGAGGTCGTCTTTCCAGACTTCATTGGCGAGTCGGTAGATGTCGGCGAAGAAACCTCGAAGGTCGACTATTTCTGTTTCATCCCAGGCCATCGTAGTGTATTTGTCTGGATCGTCATCAAAGTAAGATTTGAAGTTGAAATTCACGGTGTTCAAGACGAAGGATAGGCTTTCTATTAATTTGTATCTGTGTCGATAGGAGAGTCTTTTGTATGGGTCTAAGCAATATTTTAGTATGAGATTTTCTCTGTCTTTACTGTTATTCGGGTTATAGCGAGCGAGTTCTTTCCCCTTGGTTTCTTCCCTGTCATAAATATCAAAAACTCCCACGAAATAATAAAGGCTGGCGTCGAATGGGACGGTGTCGGAGCCGGGGTGATATAACATTTGTTGTCATTCCTTAATGGGGAATAAGGTGAAAGGTGTGCCGTCTTCTCGAAATTTCATTTCTACAGCATTCATGGATGGGTTAAAGGTTGGGTTGGTTGGGTCTCTTCTGTTTGGCCTGTAGCCTCGTCCAGCTCCTGGTAATTCTAAACGTACAATATCGTTTCTGCTGTCATCAACGCCGGTGTAGCGCGGTAGCCCCCGCTCTGTCCGCGAGGTGGCTTTTGTCCATGCCTGAAGCTGAAACTTCCAACTGTTAAATTGCGAACTCGGGACCCCCCCTTCTATTTATTGGCGTTCTCCCCGTTATTGGGTCTGTTCCATCAAACGATCGCTTTTCTACCTTGTGATTCTCTACCTCCGGGCCGTGCTTGCCGACCATATGCATGTCGTACTTTTCTTCGTACTCCAGGATTCGACGCTTCGCATTGGCCTCGGTAAGTTCCTCAATCCTGGCCTGTCTAGCTGTCAGCCGCGGCTCGGGAGTTCGTGGCTCACCAGAGTCAACTCTAGCGGAATCAAAAGGACTTTGGGCTTTATAAGCTGGTCTGCATTCAGCGGACTCCGGACAAGAACTTAATCCAGCGGATCTACCCACCCAGTAGGATTGGGCACGTACTGGTACCCATTGATCCCACCCGCCAGCTTCACCGGATCTGGCGTCAGGTAACGACCGATATTCGGGTGGTAGTAGCGATGCCGGTTGTAGTGCAGGCCGCTTTCCTGGTCGTAGTACTGGCCTTGGAAACGTAGAGGGTTGTCGATTTTGCCGACGTCGAGGCGGCTGATTTCGCCGTATGCGCGGTGGTGCGCGGACCAGACGATTTCACCGTCGGGCGTGGTGAGTTCCTGCGGTGTGCCGAGGTGCCGCTGCATCGCCCTTCGGATTCGACGCCACGGCAGGCACATCGTCCACCGACTCCTGGCGCACCAACGCCGTACGCTGCGCCTTGCTGCGCACCATCGGCACCGGGTTCGAAACCAGATGCTCGCCAGCCTGCAACGGCGCCACCGGCACCGCCTTGACCGGCGTCGCCGCACTGCCCAGCAGCAACGGCTTTGCCGTCTCCACATGCGGCCCCAACCCAGGCCCAGGCACCTGCCTGGCCAGCAACTCCAGTAACGCCCGCGCCCGGCCGGATTTAATAGAACTCAACACCTGAGCCCCCAACCGAAGCTGCACCCCCATCCCCCGCGTAGCCCATAGCAGCAGCAGGTTGATCAAGACTTCGCCGGTGATCTCACCCAACAGTTCGTACATCTCGGGCGGCGGCAGCAGGCGTATCCAGCTGACCATCGCCGACAAATAGATAAACAACAGCGGCTCATCACTGAGCACCAGCAAGCCCTGGGCGAGTGTGTCCTTGCCCAGTTTCAGCAGTTCATCGAGTTCGGCTTGGGAGAGGTACTGCAGCAGCTTCTCGCTGTTGGACTTGAGGTTCGCCAACAGGTCGTACAGCTCGGTGATGTTGTCCCACAGGTTGTAAAACGCCTGGCCAATCCCGCTTGCAAAGGCCGCGCCCTGTTTCGCGCTGCGCTTGAAGGGTAGGGCTTTGGCAAAGTCTGCCCATTGAGGCTCGAAGCGCTCGTGCCATTGCTTGCGCAGGTCCGCTTCCAGCCCGGCAATCACCGACTGGTAGGACGCATACAGCGCCTTGACGTGATCTTTGGAGACATTGGGGTAGAAAGTGACTCGGTACTGCTGGTCGCGAGTACATTCGGGCACTTCAAGCATGCCGCTGGGGCCGATGGTGCGGTGCAGCGGCGCGCCAATGGGCGTGCCGTCCTGGGCGATGGCTTGCAGCGTCACCGGCGTGTTGCCGATGGGGACGAAGCGGGTGCTCTCGAACAGGTGCACCAGGGTCAGCCCACCCTGGGCCTTGCATTGAGCGACTGTGCGACTGGGCGTGTCGGAAGAGATCGGCGCCACCAGTGCGACGTCATCCCCGACCTTGAACACCTGCTCGACTTCCAG
>NZ_CVTV01000056.1:0-137091 GCF_900004865.1 Pseudomonas sp. 37 R 15
CGTGGCGTCGGCCCGGAAGTGCGCGTGGCGATTGCCATGCCGCGCAGTGCCGAGATCATGGTGGCGTTCCTCGCGGTGCTGAAGGCCGGTGGCGTGTACGTGCCGCTGGACATCGAATACCCGCGTGATCGCCTGCTGTACATGATGCAGGACAGCCGCTCGCGGTTGCTGCTGACCCACTCGACGGTGCAACAGCGCCTGCCGATTCCGCAAGGCCTGCAAGCCCTGGCAGTGGATCAGCTACAGGACTGGTCCGATGACAACTACACGGCGCCGAACGTCGCCCTCGACGGCAACAACCTCGCCTACGTGATCTACACCTCCGGCTCCACCGGCATGCCCAAGGGCGTGGCGGTGTCCCACGGACCGCTGGTGGCGCACATCATCGCCACCGGCGAGCGCTATGAAACCCGCCCGGCCGATTGCGAACTGCACTTCATGTCCTTCGCCTTCGACGGTTCCCACGAAGGCTGGATGCACCCGTTGATCAATGGCGCCAGCGTGCTGATCCGTGACGACAGCCTGTGGCTGCCCGAATACACCTATGAACAGATGCACCGGCACAACGTGACCATGGCGGTGTTCCCACCGGTGTATCTGCAGCAACTGGCCGAACACGCCGAACGCGACGGCAACCCTCCGGCGGTGCGCGTGTATTGCTTTGGCGGTGATGCCGTGGCGCAGGCCAGCTATGACCTGGCCTGGCGTGCGCTGAAACCGACCTACCTGTTCAACGGCTACGGCCCGACGGAAACCGTGGTCACGCCGCTGCTGTGGAAGGCGCGCAAAGGCGACCCGTGCGGCGCCGTCTACGCGCCCATCGGCACCTTGCTCGGCAACCGCAGCGGCTACGTGCTGGACGCGCAACTCAACCTGCAACCCATCGGCGTGGCCGGCGAGTTGTACCTGGGTGGCGAGGGCGTGGCGCGGGGTTACCTGGAGCGTCCGGCGTTGACCGCCGAACGTTTTGTGCCGGACCCGTTCGGCAAACCCGGCAGCCGCGTGTATCGCAGCGGCGACCTGACCCGTGGGCGCCCGGATGGCGTGGTGGATTACCTGGGGCGCGTCGACCATCAAGTGAAAATCCGTGGCTTCCGTATCGAGCTGGGCGAAATCGAAGCGCGCCTGCGCGAACAGGACAGCGTCGGCGAAACCGTGGTGGTGGCCCAGGAAGGCCCGACCGGCAAGCAGTTGGTGGCCTACGTAGTGCCGCTTGACCCGGCCCTGCTCGACGATGGCGTCGCCCAGGCCAACGGCCGCGAAACCCTGCGCCGCGCCCTGAAAACCCGTTTGCCGGACTACATGGTGCCCACGCACCTGATGTTCCTCGAACGCATGCCGCTGACCCCCAACGGCAAGCTCGACCGCAAGGGCCTGCCGTTGCCGGATGTGAGCCTGATGCAGCAGGTGTATGTGGCGCCGCACAGCGAACTGGAGCGCAAGATCGCCGCGATCTGGTCCGACGTGCTGCGCCTGCCGCAAGTGGGCTTGCATGACAACTTCTTTGAGCTGGGCGGCGACTCGATCATGTCGATCCAGGTGGTCAGCCGCGCGCGTCAGGTCGGCGTGCGGTTTTCGCCCAAGGACTTGTTCCAGCACCAGACTGTGCAGAGCCTGGCGGCCGTCGCCCGGGAAGGCGAGGGCGCAGTGCTGCTGGATCAGTCGGCACTGAGCGGCGAGCTGCTGCTGTTGCCGGTGCAACAGGCGTTCTTTGCCGATGACATCCCCCAGCGCCACCACTGGAACCAATCGGTGGTGTTGCAACCGCACGAGCCCTTGCAGGTGCCGTTGCTGGTGGCCGCACTTGAAGCGCTGATCGTGCACCACGATGCCTTGCGCAGCACATTTGTGCAGGGGGCGGCGGGTTGGAGCGCGGCCTACCGTGGGCCGCACCTGCACCAGGCCGACCAGGTGCTGTGGCAGACCACCTTGAATACGGTCGAGGAACTTGAAGCCCTGGGCGAAGAAGCCCAGCGCAGCCTCGACCTGAATGCGGGGCCCTTGTTGCGCGCAGTGCTGGCGCAACTGGCCGACGGGTCGCAGCGTTTGTTGCTGGTCATCCATCACCTGGTGGTCGACGGCGTGTCCTGGCGCATCCTGCTCGAAGACCTGCAGAGCACCTACCAGCAACTGGCCCAGGGCGCCGCCGTGCAACTGCCGGCCAAGACCAGCGCCACCCGCGCCTGGGCTGAACGCCTGCAGACGTATGCACGCAGTGAGGCCCTGCAACACGAACTGGCCTGGTGGCAGGCGCAACTGCACGACAGTCCATCCGGCTTGCCCGGCGCTGACCCGCAGGCCAGCCTGAGCAACCACCTGGCGCTGAGTGTGAGTACGCATCTGGACCCGGTCTACACCCGTCGCTTGCTGCAGGACGCGCCGAGTGCCTATCGCACCCAGATCAACGACCTGTTGCTGACCGCCCTGGCCCGTGTGATCACGCGCTGGACCGGTGACGAGGCGATGTTGATCAGGCTCGAAGGCCACGGCCGCGAAGACCTGTTCGACGAGATCGACCTGACCCGCACCGTCGGTTGGTTCACCAGCCTTTACCCGTTGAAAGTGCTGCCGGCCGTCACCCTGGCCGGCTCCCTCAAACAGATCAAGGAACAACTGCGCGCCGTCCCCGACAAAGGCCTGGGCTTTGGCGCATTGCGTTACCTGGGCGATGCCGAGGCCCAACAGGCATTGGCCGCGTTGCCACGCCCGCGCATCACGTTCAACTACCTGGGGCAGTTCGACGCCAGCTTCGACAGCGCCGAGCAGCCAGGGCTGTTTGCGCCTTCCGGCGACGCCAGCGGTGCCGAACAAAGCCCGGACGCGCCCTTGGGTAACTGGCTGGAAATCAACGGCCAGGTGTATGGCGGCGAGCTGAAGCTCAATTGGAGTTTCAGCCAGGCGATGTTCGCGCAAGCGACTGTCCAGCAACTGGCCGATGAGTACGCCGAGGAACTCAGGGCGCTGATCGACCATTGCTGTGAACCCGCCAATCGGGGCGTGACGCCTTCCGACTTCCCCCTGGCGAACCTGACCCAGCAGCAGCTTGATGACCTGGCGCTGGACGCCGCCGAGGTCGAAGACCTGTATCCGCTGTCGCCCATGCAGCAGGGCATGCTGTTCCAGTCGCTGTATGGCGAAGGCTCGGGTGACTACATCAACCAGATGCGCATTGACGTGCACGGCCTGGATGTACCGCGCTTCCACCAGGCGTGGCAGGCGGCGGTCGAGCGTCACGAAATCCTGCGCAGCGGTTTTGTCTGGCAGGCCGAGCTGGAGCAGCCCTTGCAGGTGGTCTACAAGCAGGTGCGCCTGCCGTTTGTCGAGCTGGATTGGCAGGCCCGCAGTGATGCCATCCAACGCCTCGACAGCCTGGCCGAATCGACACGAGCCCAGGGCTTTGTGCTGGAACAGGCGCCGCTGTTGAGCCTGACGGTGGTGCGCACCGGTGCGTCGAGCCATCACGTGATCTACACCAATCACCATATCCTGATGGACGGCTGGAGTGGTTCGCAGTTGTTTGGCGAAGTCCTGCAACACTATGCAGGCGAACCGTTGCCGGCGCCGACCGGGCGTTATCGCGATTACATCGCGTGGCTGCACGCCCAGGACAAGGCACTCAGCCAGGCGTTCTGGAAAGACCAGCTGATCAACTTGCAGGAACCCACGCGCCTGGCGCGTGGCGCACAGGTCCAGGACGACACGGCCCTGGCGGTTAACGGTGAGCATCGCCTGAGTCTTGACGCGCCGCAGACCGAGCGCCTCAAAGCGTTCGCCCAGCGCAACAAAGTCACCCTCAACACCTTGGTGCAAAGCGCCTGGCTGTTGCTGCTGCAGCACCATACCGGGCACGCCACCGTGGCGTTCGGCGCCACGGTGGCAGGGCGTCCGGCGCAATTGCGCGGGATTGAACAGCAGGTCGGCCTGTTCATCAACACCTTGCCGGTGGTGGCGACCCCGGATGCACAGATGTCGGTCAATCAGTGGCTGCAGCAGGTCCAGCAGCAGAACCTGAGCTTGCGTGAGCAGGAACACACGCCGTTGTTCGAGATCCAGCGCTGGGCCGGGCTGGGCGGCGAAGCACTGTTCGACAGTATCCTGGTCTTCGAAAACTACCCGGTGTCCGAGGCCCTGGAGCAGGGCGCGCCGTCGGGGCTGCGCTTTGGCGCGGTGCAAAGCCTGGAGCAGACCCACTACCCATTGACGGTCCTGCTGGCGATAGGCGACAGCCTGGGCGTGGAGTTCAACTACGACCGCGAGGCCTTCAGCGCAGCGCACATCCAGCGCCTGGCCGAGCACTTCCAGCACTTACTCATGGCATTGGCAGACGATGCTGCCCAATGCCTCGGCGCATTGCCAAGCCTGGCCGCCGCCGAGCGCGCGACGCTGGTGCAGACATGGAACGCCACTGCCGTGGAATATCCGCTGGATCAAGCGGTGCATCAGTTGATCGAGGCGCAGGTGCAGCGCACGCCGCAGGCCCCGGCGCTGATGTTTGCCGGGCACACCTTGAGCTACGCCGAATTGAACGCCCGGGCCAACCGCCTGGCCCATCGCCTGATCGCTGCCGGCGTCGGCCCGGACGTACTGGTGGGGCTGGCGCTGGAGCGCTCGATCGAAATGGTCGTGGGCTTGTTGGCGGTGCTCAAGGCGGGCGGTGCCTATGTGCCGCTGGACCCGGAATACCCGCGTGAGCGACTGGCCTACATGCTGCAGGACAGCGCTGTGCAATTGTTGTTGACCCAGGCCCACCTGCAGGCGCAACTGCCGGTGCCAGCCGGTGTGCAATGCCTGGTGCTGCAAAGCGGCGACGCCTCGCCGGACGCCTTCAGCGCCCACAACCCGAACGTCGCCGTGCAGGGCGAAAACCTCGCCTATGTGATCTACACCTCCGGCTCCACCGGCCAGCCCAAGGGCGCCGGCAACCGCCATCGTGCGCTGACCAACCGGCTGTGCTGGATGCAGCAGGCGTATGGCCTCGAGGCTCGTGACAGCGTGCTGCAAAAAACGCCGTTCAGCTTTGACGTGTCGGTGTGGGAGTTCTTCTGGCCATTGATGACCGGCGCACGCTTGGTGGTGGCCGCACCGGGCGACCATCGTGACCCGGCGCGGCTGGTCAGCCTGATCAACGCGCAACGCATCACCACGCTGCATTTTGTGCCGTCCATGCTGCAAGCCTTCCTGCAAGACGCAGATGTGGCCTCGTGCCAGAGCCTGCAACGCATTGTCTGCAGCGGCGAAGCGCTGCCCGCCGACGCCCAGCAGCAGGTCTTCGCCAAGCTGCCCGGCGCCGGGTTGTACAACTTGTATGGCCCGACCGAAGCGGCTATCGACGTGACCCACTGGACCTGCGTCGAAGAAGGCCGCGACGCCGTGCCGATTGGCCGGCCGATCGCCAACCTTTCGTGCTATGTGCTGGACGCCAACCTGGAACCGGCGCCGGTCGGCGTGTTGGGTGAGTTGTATCTGGGCGGGATCGGGCTGGCGCGGGGTTATCACCGTCGCCCCGCGCTGACCGCCGAGCGCTTTGTCACCGATCCGTTCGGCAGCGGCGCGCGCTTGTATCGCACCGGCGACCTGGCACGTTATCGCGACGATGGCGTGATTGAATACGCCGGGCGCATCGACCACCAGGTCAAACTGCGCGGGCTGCGCATCGAGCTGGGTGAGATCGAAGCGCGCCTGCTGGAACACAGCAGCATCCGTGAAGCGGCAGTGCTCGCGGTCGACGGCACCCACCTGGTGGGCTACCTGGTGCTGCAACAGCCGCAGGACGATTGGAAAGCCGCGCTGGTTGCGCACCTGGCCGCACAGTTGCCGGACTATATGGTGCCGGCGCAGTGGGTGGTAGTGGAGCAGATGCCGCTGAGTCCGAACGGCAAGCTGGATCGCAAGGCATTGCCCAAGCCGCAGGCCCACGGCACCGGGCAGTACCAGGCACCCCGCAGCGAAATCGAGCAGCAGGTCGCGGCGATCTGGAGCGAGGTGCTCGACGTGGAACGCGTGGGGCTGCACGACAATTTCTTCGAACTGGGTGGCCATTCGTTGCGGGTACTGATGCTCAAGGAGCGCATCCGCAAGGTCAGCGGCGTGAACTTGTCGGTCAGCCAGCTGATGCTCAATCCGACCGTGGCGGGGCAGGTCCGCTGCTTGCAGGGCGATAACCGAGCGTCGTTGATCGTCAGGCTCAACCAGCAGACCGAAGGCACGCCGTTGTTCCTGTTCCACCCAAGCTTTGGCTCGGTGCATTGCTACACCGCGATTGCCCTGGCCCTGCGCGAGCAGCGCCCGGTATTGGGGGTGATGTGCCGAGCATTGGCCGAGGAGGGCGCGGCAGTGCCGCAGTGGCAAGTGATGGTCGAGGATTACACCGCACAATTGCTCATGGCCCAGCCCCAGGGGGCGTTCCGCCTGGCAGGTTGGTCGTTGGGCGGCAACCTGGCGATGGAAGTGGCGCACGGCCTGGAGCAGGCGGGGCGTGACGTGGAGTGTGTGGGATGGATCGACGCCGCGCCGCCGCAGTGGGTCACGCCCTACTGGGATGCGGTGGACGTGGGGGAAGATCGTGAGGTTTCGGCCAACGAGCGCCGCGCCGCGTTATTGGGCGTGATGTTCCCTGAGTTCGCCGAGGCGATACAGCGTGCCTGGGAGCAATGCCAGCGCGATGCCGAGGATGAAATGGGTCAATGGCAAGGGTTCGTGAGCTGGGCTGAGCAGGCATTGGGCGAAACCTTTACGGCCATCAAGGAGCAACTGCTGCACGGCAACGAAGCGCAGATTGCCTGGGACGTCGACCGCGCGTTGAGCGAACGGATGGTCGCGGCCGACTTCAAGCCGATCAAGGCGCCAGTCAGTTGCTGGTGGGCGTCCATGAGCCGGGCAGGGCGCTTCAAGGCACTGATCGAGCAGCAGATGGCGAGCGTGATCGGCCAGGGGCGCATCGAGCGTTCGGTGATGATCGAGACTGACCACGACGGCATTATCGACAGTGCCGTATTCATCAGCAGCCTGGAGGAGGCCATGCGCTGACAGGCAAGCCGACAGGCCTGCGGGAGAGGCGAGCCCCTCCCGCATTGCCGGTCAGCTCAGTCGGGCCTGGATGGAGTCCGCCAGTCGCGTGAGTATCAGGCAGCACGACACGGCCCCCGCATCCAGGACCCCCAGCGAACGCTCACCCAGACGACTGGCCCGGCCGATCTTCGCTACCAGGTCCCTGGTCGAGTCGCGCCCCTGCGAAGCAGCGCTTTTCATTGCTTGCAGTGCATGGCTGAACGAAGCTCCATCAGCATGCGCCCGCTCGAAGGCCTCCACCGCCGGAATCAGCGTGTCCATCAGACACTTGTCACCCACTCCTGCCTCAGTGATGTCCTGCAACGAGGTCAGGCCACCGCGCAGCAGGCGGGCGAAGGTGGCGGCGTCGATGTCTTCACTGGTGCGTACCTCATCGGCCATGCCGATAAACAGGCTGCCATACAACGGCCCCATCGAACCGCCAATGCCTTCCATCAGGCTCAGGGTCAATTCATCCAGGGCTTCGGCCAAGGTCAGTTGGCGACCTTCGAGCGCCCGCCCGCAGTGGGCGAAGCCTTTGGCCATGTTGATGCCGTGATCGCCGTCGCCAATCGCGCCGTCGATTTCGCTGAGGTATTCACGGTTGGCCACGATCACGCTGACCAGGTCGGCGACGAGGGCGCCGCCGTCGTGGGTGGAAAAATGCTCGCTCATGGTTCACTCCGCCTGGGTCATGCCGATGGAACGGCAGGGTTGGTCGATCAGTGTTGTCAACTCGGCATCCAGGCCGAGCAGGGTCAGGGTCACACCCATCATTTCCAGGGAGGTGAAGTAGTTGCCGACATAGCAACGGTGAATCTTCAAGCCCTTGGCTTCGAGCTGGCGTTGCACCTCGGCGTAGAACACGTACAGCTCCATCACCGGCGTGGCGCCGAGGCCTGAGACCAGCACCACCACGCTGTCATCCTGGCTGAAATCGCGATCTTCGAGGATGGGGGCGAGCATGCGTTCGGCCATGGCTTGAGCGGACTCGATGGGAATCACTTCGATGCCCGGTTCGCCATGGTGGCCGATACCCAGCTCCATCTGGCCGTCGGGGATCTGGAAGTTCGGCTTGCCCACGGCGGCGATGGTGCACGGCGTGAGGCCGATGCCAATCGAGCGGCAGTTGTCGACGGCTTTCTGCGCGACGCGAATCACCCCGTCCAGGTCGTAATGCCGGGCCGCCGCGGCGCCGCCGATCTTCCACATGAAGATTTCCCCGGCCACGCCGCGCCGCTTGGCGATGTCTGCCCGGGGGGCGGAGGCGACGTCGTCATTGGCGACCACGGTGCGGACACGCATGTCTTTGCTGGCGGCCATTTTCATCGCCAGCTTCACATTCATGTTGTCGCCCGCATAGTTGCCGTACAGGCAGGCCACGCCCGCGCCATGGTCGGCGGCGCGCAAGGCGTCGAAAAAACTCTTGGCGGTGGGCGAGGAAAAAATCTCGCCGACCGCCACCGCATCCACCAGCCCCGGGCCGACGTAACCGAGGAAGGCCGGTTCATGGCCTGAGCCGCCGCCGGTGACGATCCCGACCCGGCCCTGCGCCGAGGGCTTGGCCTTGACGATGACCCGTGGGTTGGTTTCGTACTGACGCAGCTCGGGGTGCGCGACCAGGATGCCGCGCAGCATGTCTTCGACCACTTGGTCCGGATCGTTGATGACTCGATTCATAACGCGGGTTCCTGTTTTTTTATTGGTTCACCACACATCTAATGTGGGAGGGGGCAAGCCCCAATGGCCACTCATTCAAGGCTTTTTGGTAGGAGCGAGCTTGCTCGCGAAAAACGTCAACGATAACGCGTGCTTCCTGAATGAACGCGGTGCCTGTGAGTTTTTCGCGAGCAAGCTCGCTCCTACAATCAGGGCAAGCCCCTCGCGAATTTAAGGTTGCAGTACCACTTTGAGCGATTTATCACCGCGCTCCATCACCGCAAACGCTTCCTTGAAGTCAGCCAGGGCAAATGTATGGGTCACCACATCGCGCATGTCGATCTTGCGGTTGCCGATAAAGTCGATGGCGCGCGGGTACATGTACGGCCCCAGGTGCGAGCCGAGAATGTCGAGTTCCTTGCGGTCGCCGATGATCGACCAGTCCACCGTGGCTTCATCATTGAACACACTGAACTCAACGAAACGCCCCAATTTGCGCAGCATCGCCAGGCCCTGGTTCACCGCCTTGTGGTGCCCGGTGGCTTCGATATAGATGTCGCAGCCGTAGCCATCGGTGATCTCGCGGATGTTCGCCAGCACGTCGACCTCGCCCGGGTTCCACACTTCGTCGGCGCCCATGCGCAAGGCCAGGGCGGCGCGCTCGGGCTTCATGTCCAGCACGATGAGCTTTTTCGGGTTGCGCAACCGCACCGCGCCGATGATGCCCAGGCCCAGGGTGCCGGCGCCGGCGACTACCACAATGTCGTCGTGGTCGACATCGGCGCGTTCTGCCGCGTGCAGCGAGCACGCCAGGGGTTCGATCAGGATCGCTTCATCCGGTGCGATGGATTCCGGCACTTTATGGATGATGCCTTCCTTGGTGAAGATCATGTACTGGGCCATGGCACCCTGCACATTGTTCTGGAAACCATAGAGGTCGTGCTTCTGGCACATCCAGTATTGTCCGTGGTTACAGAACCGGCAGCCCCAGCACGGCACGATCTGCTCGGAAATCACCCTGTCACCGACCGCCACGCCGCGTTTTTCCGCGCCGGGGCCCAGGGCAACTACGCGGCAGACGAACTCATGCCCGGGAATCATCGGCGGTTTCACGTAGCGCGGTTGCTCGGCATCGCCCCAGAACGACGGCGCGCCGCGATAGGTCTTGATGTCGCCCATGCAGATGCCGCACAGCTCGACCTTGGTGAGAATTTCATCCGGCCCCGGTGTGGGAACGTCGACGGTTTCCAGGCGATAGTCTTCCGGGCCATGGCACACCACGGCCTGCATGGTTTTCGGAATGACCGGGGCATGGTGTTCGGGGCTGCGTTCGGTAACGGTGGACATGACAAAACCTCACGACATCAAGATGAATTATTGAATGCTGTAGCCGCCGTCGATCACCATGTTCGCGCCGGTGATCATCTGTGCGGCATCGCTGAGCAGGTACAGCGCCAGTCCGGCGATTTCCTCGGGCTGGGCAAAGCGGCCTGCCGGGATTTGCCGTTTGGCCCGCTCACCCACCTCACCGGCCCAGGCTTTCTTGCCCAGCGCGGTTTCGACGATGGTGGGGGAGATGGCATTGACGTTGATCTGCGGTGCCCACTCCATGGCGAGCACCTTGGTCATGCCGACAATGGCCGCCTTGCTCGCGCAGTACGCAACGTGGAGGTCCAGG
Organism: Pseudomonas sp. 37 R 15; assembly: GCF_900004865.1. Lineage (NCBI taxonomy): Bacteria > Pseudomonadati > Pseudomonadota > Gammaproteobacteria > Pseudomonadales > Pseudomonadaceae > Pseudomonas > Pseudomonas sp. 37 R 15. Next base: position 10,385 of record NZ_CVTV01000056.1, read on the forward strand.
CCGATGACGGCGGCCTGGGAGGCGAGGTTGACGATACGCCCGCTGCCCTGGGCCAGCATGTGACGGGCGCAGGCCTGGGCGACGAAGAAGCTGGCCTTGAGGTTGATATCCAGGGTGGTGTCCCAGGCGCTTTCGCTGACCTCAATGGCCTTGTCCAGCAACACCACGCCGGCACTGTTGACCAGGTAATCCAGACGTTGAAAGTGTTCGAATACGTGGTCGATGGTAGGTTGTATGCGGTCGACCCGACCGAGGTCGACGGCAATGCCCAGGTGCCCGTCGCCGAGACGGGCGGCAACGTCAACCACTGCCGGATCGCGGTCGAGCAAGGCCACCCGGGCGCCGCGCTCCGCCAGCAGGGTGGCGCAGGCCAGGCCGATACCGGCGGCGCCACCAGTGATCACGGCGCAACGGCCGCTGAGGTCGAAGGCTTGGTTCCAGAAACCAGACATGAGTGACTCCTCTTTTCAAAGCGATGCAGATCCAGTGTGGGAGGGGGCTTGCCCCCGATGGCAGTGTGTCAGTCACCTGATCTATCACTGTTACACCGCTTTCGGGAGCAAGCCCCCTCCCACCGTTGACCCTATTTCAAGTGACTACTTGGCGCCGCTGACCTGCTTGTACAGCGCATCGGCATTCGCATGGGTCACCGGCACCCACGGCAGGATGTAGTTCTTGTCACTGCCATCCCCCCATTTCACGTCCTTGGCATAGCGCTCCCAGATCACCGACTGCGGCGTGTAGTCCTTGCCGGCCAATGCGCGCAACGCCACGTCCAACGCGCCCTGAGACTGGGCCTGGGCGTCCTGGAGGAAGGTGGTGACTTCATCTTTTTTCGCCGCCTGGATCGCATCCGGCATGCCGTCGATGGAGGTCACGGGCACGTCCTTGGACGTGAGGCCATGGGACTTCAGAGCCTGCACCGCGCCGAGGGCCATGTCGTCGTTCTGTGCGATCACGCCATTGATGCCCTTGGGATGAGCGTTCAGCCAATCCTCAGTCAGGGCCAGTGCCTGGGCGCGGTCCCAGTTGGCGGTTTTCTTCTCGATGATCTTGATGTCCGGGTGTTTGCCCAGCACTTCCAGTTCGCCTTTTTCACGGTCGATCTGCGCCGATTGGCCGATGGGGCCCTGGATGATCACCACATTGCCCTTGCCGTTGAGCTTGTCGACCATGGCCTGGGCCTGCAGGCGGCCACCCTCCACATCGTCGTTACCCACATACGGCACGTTGGCGTCGGCAACTTTCGTGTTGGAGGCGATGACCACCACGTCGTTGCTCATGGCCGCCTTGACCGTGCCGACGCCGGCCTTGGTATCGATGGGCACGAACAGGATGGCGTCGTAGCGCTGGGTCACCATGTTTTCGATCTGGTTGTTCTGGGTCAGTGCGTCGTAGTTGCCGTCGAACACGGTCAATTGCACGGTGCCGTCCTTGACCGCAGGATGCTCCTTGAGCTCGCGGACCCAGTTCTGCATGAACTGGCCCTTGAGGCCGTAGACGGCGGCGCCGATCTTGTAGGTCTTGCCATCGGCGGCCAGGGCGATACTGCTGGCCAGCAGGGTGAGGGTCGCCGCAGCGGCCAAAGTGATACCCAGTTTCATAAGTCGAACTCCAGTTATTGTTATTGGTCGTTCTTCAGCGTTTTTTCTTGCGCCACACGTCAATCAGCACTGCGAACACGATGATCAGGCCCTTGGCGACCTGCTGGTAATAGGAGGACACGCCGAGCAGGTTCAGGCCGTTGTTGATCACGCCGATCAACAGCGCGCCAAACAGCGTGCCGACGATGCTGCCGGTGCCGCCCGACAAACTGGTGCCGCCGATCACCACGGCGGCAATCGCGTCCAGCTCATAGGAAACCCCGGCCTGGGGCAGGGCGGAGGTGGTACGCGCCGACAGCACCACGCCGGCCAGTCCGGCGAGCAGGCCGGAGACCACGTACACCGAGAACATCACCTTGCGCACGCCGATACCGGAGGTGCGTGCGCTCTTTTCATTGCCACCCACCGCGTACACATAGCGGCCGTAGGTGGTGTAGCGCAGCACCATCCAGAAGATCAGCGCGACCACCGCGAAGATGATGATCGGCACGCCTATCGGGCCGATCTTGCCGATGCCCAGCGCCAGGTAGGCGTCGGGCAGGTCGGTGATGGGGCTGCCGTCATTGAGAATGAAGGTCATGCCGCGCGCGATGCTGAGCATGCCCAGGGTGGCCACGAACGGCGGGATCGACAGGTTGGCGACCATGAAGCCGTTGACCACGCCGAGCATCGCGCCGGCGAACATTCCCGCACTGACCGCCGCCAGCAGGCCATAGCCCTGGGTCGCGACCATCGCGCTGCACAACCCGGCAAACGCGAGGATCGAGCCCACCGAGAGGTCGATACCCTTGGTCAGGATCACATAGGTCATGCCCACGGCCAGGATGCCGTTGATGGAGGTCTGGCGCAGGATGTCCATCCAGTTGCGCCAGGTCATGAAGTATTCACTGGAAAACGCCATCGCCACGCACAGCAGGATAAACACCAGCGGCAGGCCGAAGCGGTCGAGGGACAGGCGCAGTCGGCTGCGCGGCGCGGCGGTAACGGGCGCAACGATCGTTTTGGCATTCATGAGGCAAGACTCAACAAGGCTTCCTGGGAAAGGGCGGTGTCGCTGCTGACAGTGACCAGGCGGCCGCCCTTGAAGACGGCGATGCGATCGCTCAGGTGCAGCAGTTCCGGGGCTTCCGATGACACCACAATGGCAGCGCCCCCGGCGCGCACGAACTGATCGAGCAGGTGGTAGATCTCTTGCTTGGCGCCTTCGTCGATGCCCCGCGTGGGTTCATCGCAGAGCAGGCACACCGGTTGCGTGGACAGGCATTTGGCGAGCACGACTTTCTGCTGGTTGCCGCCGCTCATGGACGCCACCGGCAGGTCCAGGGAAGTGGTCTTGATCTGCAGGCGCTTGACCATGTCCTCAGCCAATTGGGTTTCCTTGCGCGCGTTGATCAGTGACCAGTTCGACAAGCGCTTGTAGGCCGACAGCGCAATGTTGGAAACAATGCTGCCAGTGAGTACCAGGCCACTGTCCTTGCGGTCTTCGGTGACCAACGACATGCCGGCGTTGATGGTCGCTTTGGGCAGCCCGATGGGCAGGGGCTTGCCGTGCAGGGTGACGCTGCCCGAGTGCGGCGTGGTCAGCCCATAGATGCAGTTGAGGAACTCACTGCGCCCCGACCCCATCAGGCCGTAGATGCCGAGGATTTCGCCCTGGCGCAGTTGCAGGCTGATGTCGTGGAACTCGCCGCTGCGGCTCAGGTTGTCGACTTGCAGGCAGGTGGTGGCGGTGCATTCACGGCCGACCTTGTGGTCGATGCGCGTCAGCTCCTGGCCGACGATGCCGCGCACCAGGTGGTTGCGGTCGATATCGGCCATGCGCCCGCTTTCCACAAAGGCGCCATCGCGAAAGATGCTGTAGTCATCGGCGATCTGCGCCAGTTCGCTCAGGCGGTGCGACACGTACACGATGCCCGCGCCACGCGCGGTGAGGCGGCGAATGGCCTTGAACAGGGTGTCTGCCTCACGCTCGCCGATGGCCGAGGTGGGTTCGTCCATGATCATCACCTGGCAGTCATGGCTGAACGCCTTGGCGATCTCCACCAGTTGGATCTGCGCCACGCTCAAGCGGTGCATGGGGCTGGTGGGGTCGACGTCGAATTCCAGGCCTTCGAGCAGCTCGCGGGTACGCCGGTTGAGGGTTTTGCTATCGACGATGCATCCAGCGCGGCGCGGTTCGCGGCCCAGCCAGATATTTTCGGCGACGGTCATGTAGGGAATGGGTTCCAGCTCCTGGGTGATCATCGCGATCCCCGCCGCCAGGGCCTCGCTCGGGCGGTTGAACTGCACCGCTGCGCCGTTGAGCAGAATGCTGCCGGCATCGCGCGGGGTGATGCCCATCAGGATGCTCAGAAATGTCGATTTGCCTGCGCCATTGCCGCCACACAGGGCGTGTACGCTGCCGGCCCGCAAGGAGAGGCGCCCGTCACGCAGGGCAGGTACCCCGGCGTAAGCCTTGGCGACGTGTTCAGCCTGGAGCAGTAATGGCGTGGCCATCGGCGTGTCCTCGTGCTGTGAATTCTTATTAGGTCGCACAGTCATGTTTCGCTGTGATCATATGTGTATCAAATGAAATTCTGATCAGTCAATCCCTTTCACTTAAAAGTGATGATTCTCATCTTGAGTGCTTTTATTCGCGCTTTATGGGGCTTTGACTGGGAGGTCAGTAAAAACTCGCTTGACAGAATCAGGCTTATGCACGAGAAATGTCTGAATTAAATTTCACTGAATGATCAAATGATCAGTCTTAACAGCAGTAACGGCAGCGGAGCCAGACGCCATGAACACACCTTTCCCGGTGGCTATCGGATGCGATGAAGCGGGTTTTGAGCTCAAGGAGCTGTTGAAGCGCCATATCGAGGCGCTGGGATACCCGCTGACCGATTTCGGCACGCATTCCACTGCACCCGTGCTTTACCCGGACATCGCCCTGGCCGTGGCCAGCGCCATCACCGCCGGGCAGCAGCGCCTCGGCGTGCTGGTCTGCGGCACCGGGATCGGCATGGCGATTTCGGCCAACAAAGTGCTCGGGATCCGGGCGGCCCAGGCTCACGACACTTACTCGGCGGAGCGCGCACGCAAGAGCAACGATGCGCAGATCCTGTCCATCGGTGCGCGGGTAATCGGCGCGGAACTGGCCAAAAGCATCGTCACCGCGTTCCTGGCGTCGGAGTTCGAGGCCGCGCGTTCGGGGGCCAAGGTCGAGCGCATCAATGCGATCGAGCGCGATGGGCATCAATAGTGGACGGCGCGGGGCAAGAGCCGGGAGAATGCGCCTTTGACGCCGAAACGGAAGCCCGTCCCCATGAGTGACAGTACCCAGCGCATGGCCAGTGATATCGATCAGATGACCGAAGTGGCGATGCTCTATTACCTTGAGAACGTCACTCAGGAGGCCATCGCCAAGCGCTTCGACCTGTCGCGGGCCAAGGTCAGCCGTTTGCTCAAGCGCGCGCGGGATGAAGGCATTGTCGAGGTGCGCGTGTTGCAGCACCCGGCGATGAACAATGAGCTGGAGCGGGCGCTGGTGGAGCGCTTCAAGCTCGACCGTGCCTTGATCGCCGTCGACCACAGCGACGCCGACACCCAGCGCTCGGCCGTCGCCAGTCTGGTCGCCAATTACCTGAACAAAACCCTGGGCGACGGCATGATCGTCGCCGTGGGCATGGGGCGTAATGTCGGCGCAGTGGCCGATAACGTGTTTCTGCCGGTGACGCGCAACTGCACCTTTGTCTGCGCCATCGGCGGTTCGCTCAAGGCCGGCGAGTACATGAACCCCGACCACATCTGCCGGCGCCTGGCCCTGCGCTTTGGGGGTGAAAGTGAGAGCCTGTACGCCCCGGCGCTGGTGGCCAACCCGGAACTGCGCGGCGTCTTGATCAATAACGACACGGTGCGCTCGACCCTGGACCGTGCACGCCGCGCCGACATTGCCTTGATCGGCATCGGTGACATGAGCGAGAACAGCAACATGGTGCGCATGGGCTGGTTTTCGCCGCAGGAAATCGCCCAGGCCCGCTTGTCCGGCACGGTGGGCGACATGATGGGCTATGACTTTATCGATATTCACGGCCAGCCGGCGGTCAACGCCATCCAGGGGCGGGTGATCGGGTTGACGGTGCAGGAGCTGTTTCGCATCCCGGACGTGGTGGCGATTGCCAGTGAGAACACCAAGGCGGCGGCGACCTTGGGCGCGTTGCGCTCGGGGGTGATCAATACTCTGGCGACGACGGTGACCAATGCACATACCATCCTGGCATTGGACGACGCCACCCGAAAAGCCTGACTCAACACCCTTCCAAATGTGGACTGGAGACCAATCTGGAATGGGGACCAATGTGGGAGGGGGCTTGCCCCCGATAGCGGTGTGCCAGCCGGCTTATATGTTGACTGGCACACAGCCATCGGGGGCAAGCCCCCTCCCACATTGGTTTTATATAAGTCAGGGGACAGGTTTTGTAATAGTTTTGCCCTGTGGGAAATTTGTATTTGGGCTGTAGGATTCAAGCCCTTTCGTTATTTCAGGACTTGCATGAACAGCCTCTCGGAGCCCCCCAGTCGTCTTTCCCCAAGACACCCGCTGTCGTTGTTCCCGCTCATACACCCCGTATTTCGTCGACTAACCTTGTCCCGGTCCAATGACCGCGTTTTGCCGTGTCCGGCATTCTGAACCCCTTGAATACAGAGAACCCCTAGATGGAATGGTTAGCGGATCCAACGGCCTGGCTCGGCCTTGCGACCTTGATTGTGCTGGAACTGGTACTGGGCATCGACAACCTGGTGTTTATCGCGATCCTCGCGGACAAGTTGCCGCCTGAACAGCGCGACCGCGCGCGGTTGATCGGTTTGTCCCTGGCCCTGCTGATGCGCCTGGGCCTGCTGGCGAGTATTTCCTGGCTGGTGACGCTGACCCAGCCGCTGTTCGAGGTGTTCGACAAGAGTTTCTCCGGGCGTGACCTGATCATGCTGTTTGGCGGTGTGTTCCTGTTGTTCAAGGCCACCATGGAACTGCATGAACGCCTGGAAGGGCATGTCGCCCAGCACAAGGGCAACGTGACCTATGCGATGTTCTGGCCGATCGTGGCGCAGATCGTCGTGCTCGACGCGGTGTTCTCCCTGGATGCGGTGATTACCGCCGTGGGCATGGTCGATGAGCTGGCGGTGATGATGATCGCGGTGATCGTGTCCATCGGCCTGATGATCGTGGCGAGCAAGCCGCTGACCCGCTTCGTCAACGCCCACCCGACGGTGATCATGCTGTGCCTGGGCTTTTTGATGATGATCGGCTTCGCGCTGACTGCCGAAGGCCTGGGCTTTCATATTCCCAAGGGCTACCTGTACGCGGCGATCGGCTTCTCGATCCTGATTGAAGTATTCAACCAGATCGCTCGCTCGCGGCGCAAGAAGTCGGCGCAAGGCGTATTACCGGTGCGTGAACGGACCGCCCACGCGGTGATGCGCCTGCTTGGCGGTCGCACCCTGGCGGTGGAAGAGGTCGGTGAGGAGGTGGCTGACCTGCTGGGCGAGCCGGATGCTGCGCAGGGCCCGTTGTTCGATCGACGCGAGCGCGTGATGATCAGCGGTGTGCTGCAACTGGCTGAACGACCGATCCGCACATTGATGACGCCACGGGCCAAGGTCGACTGTATCGATCTGGCGGACGATCCCGAGAGCATTCGCCTGAAACTGATGCACTCCTCCTACTCGCGGCTGCCGTTGATCCGTAACGGTGCGGTCGATGAGCCCCTGGGCTTCGTGCACAAAAAGGAATTGCTCAAGGAATACCTGGCCGGCAACGAGCCGAATCTGGAGCATTTGGCGCGTCGTGCGATCAACCTGCTGGAGCGCTTTTCGATCCTCAATGCACTGGAGCAAATGCGCCAGGAATCTACGCATATCGCCTTTGTGATCAACGAGTTCGGTGACTTCATGGGCGTGTTGAGCATGACCGATATCCTCGAATCCATCGCGGGTGAGCTGCCGGACGCCAGCGAGATCGAAGGGCCGGATATCGTCGAGGACGGCGCGGGGTATCGTGCCGATGGCGCGTTGAACCTCGATCAGGTCCGCCGACGCACCGGCTTCAAGGCGGCCGCTACCGAGGATTACCAGACCCTGGCCGGGCTGGTCATGAGCCTGCTTGATCGCCTGCCTGTGGTAGGTGATCACCTGGAACATGAAGGTTGGCGGTTGACGGTGGCTGCGGTGCGTGAACGCCGGGTGACGCAGGTATGCCTTGAGCCTCTTTCAGGGCATAGCGCCTGAATATGCCTTCAAGGGTTTGCTCCTGGGTTGCCTGGGGGCCAAACCCTTCGATGAATTCCTCGACCTTGCCATTGACGTGGGGGACAAGGGTGGGTGTCGCTCTCACCCCCGGCAATGTGGGGGTTTTTGCGATATCGACCACCAGGCATTTCACCGTCTTGTAACGCCGTGCAACCGCTTCGAAGCGCTCGGCGGCGGGGCCGCATCCAGGGCAGGTCTCTGAAACAAACAGGATGAATACGATTGGAGCGGATCTGACGATCAACTGATACTGCTCGTTGGTTGCAATAGCGTCCTTTGCGATACCCATTTGACTTCCCTCTCGGCCAGCGTTTTTGCCAACGCTAGGCCGGTGGTGCATCGGTGTCTACTGTCAACCTTCACAGGTCCGGCTGACGCTCCAGGCGTTCCCGGGCCTTGCGCGCCTGGCTGGCGCACTTGCGGTATTCCTCATTGTCACGGGATGCCTTGGCCTCACGGTAGGCATGGTGATTCTGGCTGGTGTAGTTGGTGTCGAAGGCTTCCTTGAGTTTGCGCAGTTGTTCCTTGCAGTCGCGGCGGTCGTTGCTGGCCAGGGCGTTGCCGGCCATCAGGTAACACAGCATTAACAGGCCAAGCTTCAATTTCATCTGGGGTCCCTCCGTGCAGGGGCTTGTTCGCTCTACAGGTTAGCCCAACCGTACAAGGTTGGTGCGCAGTAACACCGTTGTGGGGCATTGAGTAGCAGAGCGCTGGGGTGATGGCGCAACGCCGCCGTGCTCCTCAATAACTATCTTGCTGATCCTTAAGGATTTTCTCTCCGGCATATTTTTCCTTCAGTGGCTATGGCACACTTTCTGCTGTCTATTCCGTTGTTACATACCAAGTTCCGGTACAGCGGAATACACATCTCCTGGAGTGCTTGTCATGCATCACCGACCTTCCGTGTTCAAAGCGTGTGTTTTTCTCTTCGCCGCATCGGCGTGCGTTACCAGCCTCGCGCAGGCGGCGGACAGCAAGCTCGACGACGTGCTCAAGCGCGGGCATCTGATCGTGGGTACAGGCAGTACCAATGCGCCGTGGCACTTCCAGGGAGCGGATGGCAAGTTGCAGGGGTTCGATATCGACATTGGCCGCATCGTGGCCAAGGGGTTGTTCAATGACCCGAGCAAGGTCGAGTTCGTGGTGCAGTCGTCCGACGCGCGGATTCCCAATCTGCTGACCGACAAAGTCGACATGAGTTGCCAGTTCATCACCGTCACCGCCAGCCGTGCGCAGCAAGTGGCCTTCACCCTGCCGTATTACCGCGAAGGCGTCGGCCTGCTGCTGCCGAACACCAGCAAGTACAAGGAAATCGAGGACCTGCAGGCGGCGGGCGATGGCGTCACCGTGGCCGTGCTGCAGAACGTGTATGCCGAGCAATTGGTGCATCAGGCGCTGCCCAAGGCCAAGGTCGACCAGTACGACAGCGTCGACCTGATGTACCAGGCCGTGAACTCCGGTCGTGCGGATGCCGCCGCCACCGACCAGTCCTCGGTCAAATACCTGATGGTGCAAAACCCTGGCCGCTACCGCAGCCCGACCTACGCCTGGAGCCCGCAGACCTATGCGTGCGCGGTCAAGCGTGGCGACCAGGACTGGCTGAACTTCGTCAATACCGCGCTGCATGAAGCCATGACCGGCGTCGAATTCCCCACCTACAAGGCCTCGTTCAAGCAATGGTTCGGCGTTGACCTGCCGGAGCCGGCGATTGGTTTTCCTGTGGAATTCAAGTGATCCGCAACAATCGGGGCGCGCTTGACGGCGCCCCACTCAGGTACTGTCGACCATGAACTATCAGTTGAACTTTGCCGCCGTATGGCGTGATTTCGACACCTTGCTGGCGGGCCTCGGCCTGGGCCTGCAGTTGGCCTTGCTGTCGATCGCCATCGGCTGCGTGATCGGCCTGCTGATGGCGTTTGCCATGCTGTCCAGGCACCGCGCGTTGCGTATCTTTGCTTCGGTGTACGTGACGGTGGTGCGCAACACGCCGATCCTGGTGTTGATCCTGTTGATCTATTTCGCCTTGCCGTCGCTGGGCATTCGCCTGGATAAAATTCCTTCGTTCATCATTACCCTGTCGCTGTATGCCGGGGCCTATCTGACCGAGGTGTTCCGTGCCGGGCTGTTGAACATTCCCAAGGGCCTGCGCGAAGCCGGCTTGGCGATTGGCCTGGGTGAGTGGCGTATCCGCGCCTATATCACCGTGCCGGTGATGCTGCGCAACGTGCTGCCGGCGCTGTCGAACAACTTTATCTCGCTGTTCAAGGACACGTCCCTGGCCGCTGCGATTGCGGTGCCGGAGCTGACCTATTACGCCCGCAAGATCAACGTCGAAAGCTACCGGGTGATTGAAACCTGGCTGGTCACGACCGCGCTCTACGTGGCCGCCTGTTACCTCATTGCCATGCTGCTCCGTTACCTGGAACAGCGTCTGGCGATCCGTCGTTAAGGAGGGTTTCCATGTACGAATCCCCCAGTTGGCTGCATGAATTGTGGATTGCCCGGGAGACGCTGTGGGCGGGGTTTCAGACCAGCATCTATTGCTCGGCGCTGGCGATTATCTTCGGCACCCTGATCGGTATCTGCGCCGGGATGGTGCTCACTTACGGCACGTTCTGGATGCGTGCGCCATTGCGTCTGTATGTCGACCTGATTCGTGGCACACCGGTGTTTGTGCTGGTGTTGGCGTGCTTCTACATGCTGCCGGCGCTCGGTTGGCAGATCAGCGCGTTCCAGGCCGGCGCGGTCGGGCTCACGCTGTTTTGTGGCTCCCACGTCGCGGAAATCGTGCGCGGTGCGCTGCAGGCCATTCCCCGTGGGCAACTGGAAGCGGGCAAGGCGATTGGCCTGACGTTCTACCAGTCCCTGGGCTACGTGCTGTTGCCCCAGGCGTTGCGGCAGATCCTGCCGACGTGGGTCAATTCCTCCACGGAAATCGTCAAGGCCTCGACCCTGCTCTCGGTCATCGGCGTGGCCGAGTTGCTGCTGAGCACCCAGCAAGTCATCGCACGCACCTTCATGACCCTGGAGTTCTACCTGTTCGCAGGCTTTATGTTCTTTGTCATCAACTACGCCATTGAATTATTCGGGCGCTTCATAGAAAAGCGGGTGGCCTTGCCATGAATCAACATCAAACAACCGAACCGCTGCTGAATATTCGTGGCCTGCGCAAGCAATACGGGGCAGTGGAAGTACTCAAGGGGGTCGACCTGAGCCTGCAGCGCGGCAACGTGGTGACCCTGATCGGCTCCAGCGGCTCGGGCAAGACCACGCTGTTGCGTTGCGTCAACCTGCTGGAAGAATTCCAGGGCGGGCAGATTACCCTGGACGGCGAGTCCATCGGTTACAGCGACGTGGCCGGCAAGCGCGTGCGTCATCCCGAGCGCGTGATCGCCCAACACCGCGCAATGACCGGCATGGCGTTCCAGCAATTCAACCTGTTCCCGCATTTGACCGCCTTGCAGAACGTGACCCTGGGGTTGTTGAAAGTTAAGAAAATGCCTAAGGACGAGGCCGTGTCGCTTGCGGAAAAATGGCTCGACCGCGTGGGACTTCTGGAGCGTCGCAATCACTTTCCCGGTCAGTTGTCCGGCGGCCAGCAACAGCGCGTGGCGATTGCACGGGCGATTGCCATGAACCCCAGCCTGATGCTGTTCGACGAAGTGACCTCGGCCCTCGACCCGGAACTGGTAGGCGAAGTGCTCAGCGTGATCAAGGGGCTGGCGGAGGAGGGCATGACCATGTTGCTGGTCACCCACGAAATGCGCTTTGCCTACGAAGTGTCGGACAAGATCGTTTTCATGAACCAGGGGCGCATTGAAGAGCAGGGCAGCGCCAAGGATATTTTCGAACGCCCGCAGTCGCCGCGCCTGGCGGAATTTCTCAAGAACATTCGTTTTTAATCAAGGAGCTATTTTATGAGCATTACTCGTTACGGTGCCGGTAGTACTGCCGGCGGCGGCCAGCCACGTCCCTTCGCCCGCGCAGTGGAAGCGGACGGCTGGTTGTACGTCTCAGGCCAGGTGCCTGCGGTGGACGGCGAAATCATCACTGGCGGCATCATCGAGCAAACCCGCCAAACCATGCGCAACGTGGTGGCGATCCTTGAAGAGGCCGGCTACGAATTGAAAGACGTGGTGCGTGTCGGCGTGTGGCTGGAAGACCCACGGGACTTCTGGAGTTTCAACAAGGTGTTCGGCGAATACTTCACGGCCGAACACGCCCCGGCGCGGGCGTGCGTGCAGGCGAACATGATGGTCGATTGCAAGGTCGAGATCGATTGCGTGGCCTACAAGAAAAAGGGCTAAATTGGCCCCACTCTCTACACCACAGCTGCTCCAATGTGGGAGGGGGCTTGCCCCCGATAGCGGTGTATCAGTAACAGCTGTATGGACTGACACACTGCAATCGGGGGCAAGCCCCCTCCCACAGGAGAACTTTGTCGCACACATCAACGTCGACCGGACCGGAACCGCCATGACCGAAGACACCATCAAACGCCGCGCCAAAGGCCTGGACCGTGCGTTCGATATTCTCGATTTTCTCAAGGAAATCGGCCAGCCGCTGCGCCCGAATGATATCGCCAGCGGCATCGGCAGCCCCAAGTCCACGGTCTATGAACTGGTCGCCTCGCTGCTCGAGCGCCGCATCCTGGAAACCGTGGGCAAGGACGGTCACGTCTACCTCGGCCGCCAGCTGTATTTCCTCGGCCAGGCGCACCTGCGCCACTTCGACCTGACGCGCGAGGCCGACCACGCCTTGCAGGAGATCGTCAGCAAGACCCACGAAACCGCGCAGATGTGCCTGCTCAACGGGCGCAAGTACACGGTAGCGCTGATGCGCGAAGGCCAGCGGCATTTCCGTATTTCGTCGGATATCGGTGAAAACGCGCCGATCCCCTGGACCGCTTCCGGGCGCCTGTTGCTGGGGCATTTGAGCGACCAGCAGATCATCGACCTGATCGACCCCGACGATTTCATCCTGCCCGATGGCCTGCGCCTGCCCCTGGAGACCTTCCTGGCACAGATCCGCCAGGCCACCCTCGACGGGTTCTTCTCCTTCGACAGCGTGGCCGACACCTTTACCCACTGCTTTGCCGCCCCGGTGCGCGACGCGCAGGGCACCAGCATTGCAACGCTGTGCATCGTTGCCCCCCGGGCTGATGCGAGCAAAAACTACCATGACTATCGCCGGGTGCTGATCGACAGCGCCAACAACCTGGCCCGGCGCATCACCGAATAGGAATTTCCCATGTCTGCCTTCAATGCCGTTGAAAAAGGCGCCGCCGCCATTGGCGCTCATCTGGTCCGCGACGTGAGCCTGCCGGCCCTGGTGCTGCACCGCGAGGCACTGGAACACAACATCCGCTGGATGCAGGCATTCGTCAGTGCCAGCGGCGCGCAGTTGGCGCCCCACGGCAAGACCAGCATGATGCCGGCGCTGTTCCAGCGTCAGGTCGCTGCGGGTGCGTGGGGCATCACCCTGGCCAACGCCGTGCAGACCCGCGCTGCCTACGCCGGTGGCGTGCGTCGCGTGCTGATGGCCAACCAGTTGGTGGGGGCGCCGAACATGGCGTTGATTGCCGACCTGCTGGCCGATCAGGATTTTGACTTTCATTGCATGGTCGATCACCCGGACAACGTCGCTGACCTGGGCCTGTTCTTCGCCGCCCGTGGCCTGCGCCTGAACGTGATGATCGAGTACGGTGTAGTCGGTGGTCGCTGCGGCTGCCGCAGCGAGCAGCAAGTGCGCGAATTGGCCAAGGCGATCAAGGCTCAACCTGCGCTGGCCCTGACCGGTATCGAAGGCTACGAAGGGGTGATCCACGGCGAGCACGCCATCAGCGGCATCCGTGACTTCGCCGCCAGCCTCGTGCGCCTGGCAGTGGACCTGCAGGACAACGGCTTTTTTGACCTGCCCAAACCCATCGTCACAGCCTCGGGTTCGGCCTGGTATGACCTGATCGCCGAATCCTTCGAGCAACAGAATGCCGCCGGGCGCTTCCTCAGCGTGCTGCGCCCAGGCAGCTACGTGGCCCACGACCATGGTATCTACAAGCAAGCGCAGTGCTGTGTGCTTGACCGTCGCAGCGACCTCAACGAAGGCTTGCGCCCGGCGCTGGAAGTCTGGGCCCATGTGCAATCGTTGCCGGAACCGGGCTTTGCGGTGATCGCCCTGGGCAAGCGCGACGTGGCCTACGACGCCGGTCTGCCGGTACCGCTCAAGCGCTACAAGGCCGGGATCGTGCCGGCCGAGGGCGATGATGTGAGCGCGTGCCAGGTGACCGCCGTGATGGACCAGCATGCGTTCATGACCGTGGCGCCGGGGGTTGACCTGCGCATTGGCGACATCATTTCGTTTGGTACGTCCCACCCATGCCTGACCTTCGACAAGTGGCAGGTGGGTTGCCTGGTGGATGAGCAGTTGCGGGTGATCGAGTCCCTGCGTACGTGTTTCTAGACCGCGTCGCGCCTATCGGGGGCAAGCCCCCTCCCACATTTGGAATGCGTTCCCCTGTGGGGGGCTTGCCCCCGATGAGGCCATCAGCCCCACCGAGACAGCAGCCATGACCACTAAACCGCGCATCGCCCTTATCGGCGAATGCATGATCGAACTGCAACACCGCGCCGACGGCAGCCTGCACCAGAGCTTCGGCGGTGACACCCTGAACACCGCGGTGTACCTGCGCCGCGAACTGGGTGATATCGGCAGCGTCGACTACGTCACTGCCCTGGGCGATGACAGTTTCAGCGATTCAATGTGCGCACAGTGGCAAGCCGAGGGCATCGGCCTGGGCATGGTCCAGCGCCTGCCCGGACGCCTGCCGGGTTTGTATTGCATCCAGACCGATGCCAATGGCGAGCGTAAGTTTCTCTATTGGCGCAACGAAGCGGCCGTACGCGATTGTTTCACCACGCCTGCGGCCGAACCGATCCTGGCGGCGTTGCCGGAGTATGACGTGGTGTATTTCAGCGGCATCACCCTGGCGGTGCTCGGTGCGGTTGGGCGCGAGCGCTTGCTGGACACCCTGGTAGAGACCCGCCGCCGGGGTGGCAAGGTGGTGTTCGATAACAACTACCGGCCACGCTTATGGGCCGATGTGGACACGGCTCGTGAGGCTTATCGCAAGGTGTTGGCTGAAGTGGACATCGCCTTGCTGACCGAGGATGACGAGCGCGCGTTGTTTGGTTATGAGGACAGCGAACAGGTATTTGCGGCCTATCCAGCGATTGCGCAGGTGGTGCTCAAGCGGGGCGCGGATGCGTGTTTGATTCGTTGCGCGGGGGAGCGCTATGCGGTGCCGGCGGTAACGGTGGAGAAGGTGGTGGACACCACGGCGGCGGGGGATTCGTTCAGTGCGGCGTATCTGGCCGGGCGGCTCAAGGGTGAGTCGCCGCAAGAGGCAGCGTTGGCGGGGCATCGGCTGGCGAGTCGGGTGATTCAGGTGCCGGGGGCGTTGATACCGAGGTGAATGGCCGCCTGTGGCGGATCGGGGGCAAGCCCCCTCCCACATTTGGAATGCGTTCCCCTGTGGGAGGGGGCTTGCCCCCGATGGCGGTGTAAAGCCAACCCCCTCAGTCCCGGTAAAACACCTGCACCAGGTGATACCCAAACTTGCTCTTGATCGGCCCATGCACCACCTTCACCGGCTTCTTGAAGATCACCGCATCGATGGCCCCCACCATCTGCCCGGGCCGCACCTCACCCAGATCGCCGCCACGCTTGCCCGACGGGCAGGTGGAGTACTTCTTGGCGAGCACGTCAAAGGCTTCGCCCTTGGCAATGCGCTGCTTGAGTTGTTCGGCTTCTTCGCTGGTTTTCACCAGGATATGGCGGGCTTGGGCTTTCATTGATGTCTACCAGGTGTGCGACGGCGCGCGATTATGCCTGAACTCAGGCATCGACGCCGATCATGCTGCGGATTTTAGTGGCCAACAGGTCGATGGAAAATGGCTTGGCGACCATGTCCATGCCGTCCTCCAGGAAGCCCTGGCGTTCAGCGGCTTTCTCGGCATAACCGGTCATGAACAGCACGCGCAGGCCCGGGCGATGCTGGCGGGCGATTTCCGCCAGTTGCCTGCCGTTCATGCCCGGCAGGCCGACGTCGGTCACCAGCAAATCCACGCGCAAGTCCGATTCCAGCAGCGGCAGCGCGGCACGCGCATCCGCCGCCTGGTGAGCGGTATAGCCCAGTTCGTCGAGCAGATTGACCACCAGCATGCGCACCGCCGGGTCGTCCTCGACCACCACCACGGCTTCTCCGGCCAGGGCCACCGGCGCCTCGCTCAGGCTGGCGGGCAGGCTGCTTTCCAGCGCGGTGCCGTGCAGGCGCGGCAAGTACAGGCGCACGCACGTGCCCTGGCCCGGCTCGCTCTGGATAGTCACATGGCCACCGGACTGTTGGGCGAAGCCGTAGATCATCGACAAGCCCAGTCCGGTGCCTTGGCCGATGGGTTTGGTGGTAAAGAACGGGTCGAAGGCCTTGGCCAGGATCTTCGGCGCCATGCCGCTGCCGTTGTCGCGCACGCCAAGCATCACGTAGTCGCCGGCCTTGACCGGCTCCAGGGTGGTGATATCGGTGCCGTCCAGATAGCTGTTGGCGGTTTCGATCAGCAGTTCGCCGCCGTCGGGCATGGCGTCGCGGGCATTGATCACCAGGTTGAGCAGGGCGTTTTCCAGTTGGCTGGCGTCGGTGTTCACCGGCCAGATGTCTTTGCCAAGCTGCACGTTGAGGGTGATATGCGCGCCCTTGGTGCGGCGGAAGAGGTCTTCCAGGGACGCCACCAACTGGTTGGGATCGGTGGGCCGCCGGTCCAGCGATTGGCGCCGTGAGAACGCCAGCAGTCGGTGGGTAAGGGCGGCGGCGCGGTGGGCGGACGTCACGGCGGCATCGGCAAAGCGGCCGATGTCCTCACTGCGGCCGTCGGCAATGTAGCGTTGCATCAGGTCGAGGCTGCCGATGATACCGGTGAGCATATTGTTGAAGTCGTGGGCGATACCGCCCGTGAGCTGACCCACCGCTTCCATTTTCTGCGCGTGGCGCAAGGCATCTTCGGCCCGCTCGCGCTCGAACATCTCGTTCTGCAGACGCTGGTTGGCCTCGGCCAGTGCCTGGGTGCGCTGGGCCACGCGTTCTTCGAGGTTCTCGTTGAGATGGCGCAGGGCTTCTTCGGTGAGCTTGCGTTCGGTCTCATCGATCACAAAGATGTAGAAACCGTTCACCGAGCCGTCGTTGCTGAAGCGCGGCAGGTACTTCATCAAGGCATGGCGCGCTCGCCCGTCGCGATGGGGCGAGACGGTCATGAAGCTGCACGCCTTGCCGTTGAGCGCGGCGGCGATCTTGTCTGCGCGCCCGGCGTACACCTCGTCGCCGATGACTTCGCGGATGGTCTTGCCGTACAGCTCCTGTGGCGTCTTGCCGTACCAGTCGAGGTAGGCGCTGTTGTTCAGGCGAAAGCGCTGCTCGTGGTCGACATAGCCGATCAACACCGGCATGGCGTTGATGATCAGTTGCAGCTCGGTCTGGCTTTGACGCAGCGCCTGCTCGGTGTGCTTGCGCTCGGTGAGGTCCAGCGCGGCGCCAAGGAACCGCGCCGGCCGTCCCTGCGGGTCCTTGTAGCAACGGCCACGGGCAAACACCCAGCGCACCTGGCCGTCGGCTTGCTGCAGGCGGTATTCCTCGGCGTATTCGGTGCCGTAGGTGATGCAGT
Organism: Pseudomonas sp. 37 R 15; assembly: GCF_900004865.1. NCBI lineage: Bacteria > Pseudomonadati > Pseudomonadota > Gammaproteobacteria > Pseudomonadales > Pseudomonadaceae > Pseudomonas > Pseudomonas sp. 37 R 15. The sequence goes on from NZ_CVTV01000056.1 coordinate 27,984, forward strand.
GCTTGATGCTGCGCGTGACCGAGCCTCGGTCTTCGGGGTGCACGCCGAGCAGGTAGGCGCTGATGGGCAACAGGCCGGCGTCATTCGGGTCGACGCTATGCAAGTAAGCGAAATGCGCGTCGGCGATAAAGCGGTCTTCGCCGATGTCCCAGTCCCAGGTGCCTACTGCGTCGGTCGCCGCCAGTGCCAGCTGCAGACGCTGCTCGGTACTGTGCTGGGCCTTGAGGCTGTCTTCTGAGCGCTGCTGCAATTCGAGGGCTTTGCTGCGCCGCTCGTTGGTTTCGATGGCGGTGACCAGGATGCCGGCCACGCGGCCGCTTTCATCGCGCACCGGGCTGTAGGTCAGGTCGAGCCAGATCTCAGTGTCGCGATGGTTGCGCTGCAGCACAAAACACTGCTCGCTGAAGGTTCGCACCTGGCCGCTGAGCACCGCGTCATAGATCGGCGCAGCAAAGCTCTGCAGTTCCGGCCAGGTCGTGTGTACCGGCTGGCCCAGGGCGTCGGGGTGCTTGTTGCCGGCCAGCAGGGCGAAGCCATCGTTGTAGAGCTGGATGAGCTGCTCGCCCCACAGCAGCAGCATCGGCATGGGCGAATGCACGACGATATCCACGGCGGTGCGCAGACTTTGCGGCCAGTCATTGGCCTCACCGAGGGGGCTTTGCGCCCAGTCCAGCCGCTCGATCAGTGCAGCGGCCTCGCTACCGGTGGATGTTCCATTCATAAACAAGCCTTGCGCTTCACGCTCTGAAAAAAAGACAACACCCATTATCCCAAGAGACAACCACGGGTGGCTACCTCGAAAAATAGCATGCATTGCCGGTTTTTCTTCAAAACGCTGTATCAGCGCTGAAACCTTTCATCTGTCACGCCAGCTCAGGGCGGTCGCGAAATTGCTCGAGCGCCTGCGGATTGGCCAACGCATCGGTGTTTTTCACCGGTTCACCGTGCACGACGTTGCGCACTGCCAATTCGACGATCTTGCCGCTGATGGTGCGTGGGATATCCGTGACCGCGAGGATCTTCGCCGGTACGTGGCGCGGTGTGGTATTGGCGCGGATCACCTGGCGAATCTGCTGCTCCAGCGCTTCATCCAGTTGCACACCGTCGTCAAGGCGCACAAACAGCACCACGCGCACATCGTCCTGCCAGCGCTGGCCGATGGCGAGGCTTTCCAGCACCTGGGGGACTTTTTCCACCTGGCGATAGATCTCGGCGGTACCGATGCGCACGCCGCCAGGGTTGAGCACCGCGTCGGAGCGGCCGTGGATCAGCAGGCTGGCGTTGGGACGCTGCTCGGCATAGTCGCCCTGGGCCCATACGCCGGGGAACTGGCTGAAATACGAAGCGCGCAGTTTCTGCTGGTGTGGATCGTTCCACAGCCCGATGGGCATGGCCGGAAAGTGCCGGGTACACACCAGTTCGCCTTTTTCGCCGACCAGCGGCTGGCCCTGGTCGTCCCATACTTCGATGGCCATCCCCAGGCTCTTGCACTGCATTTCGCCACGGCGCACCGGCAGCACCGGGTTGCCGATCACGAAGCAGGAGACGATATCGGTGCCGCCGGACATGGACGACAGGCACAGCTCGCCCTTGATCTCGCGGTACACATAGTCGTAACTCTGGGGCGACAACGGCGAACCGGTGGAAATCAGGCCCTTGAGGCTGCTCAGGTGGTGGCTCAGGCGTGGCTGCAGCCCGGCTTTTTCCAGGGTGACGAGGAACTTGGGGCTGGTGCCGAACACACTGATGTTTTCCGCATCGATCAGGTCGATCAAACGCTCGGGGCCGGGATGGAACGGCGAGCCGTCATACAGCACTGCCGTGGCGCCAATCGCCAGCACCGACACCAGCCAGTTCCACATCATCCAGCCGCAGGTGGTGTAGTAGAACAGGCAGTCCTCGCGAGACAGGTCGGCATGCAGGCCATGTTCCTTGAGATGGGTGAGCAGCACGCCGCCGGTGCCGTGAATGATGCACTTGGGCACGCCGGTGGTGCCGCTGGAATAGAGGATATACAGCGGGTGATCGAACGGCACCGCGACAAATTCAGGCTCGCCGCCGGCCTGGTAGACGTCGTCCCACAGCGTGACCCGGGCTTGGGTGAGGTAGTCGCCGACCTGCGCCTGCGGGCGGGCGTAAGGCACGATGATCAGTTGCTCCAGGGACGGCAGCCGCGCGAGGATTTCATTGAGCTTGGCGCTCTGGTCGAGGGTCTTGCCGGCATAGCGATAACCGGCGCAGGTGATCAGCACCTTGGGTTCGATCTGACCGAACCGGTCGATGACGCCCTGAGTGCCGAAATCCGGCGAGGAGCACGACCAGATTGCGCCGAGACTGGTGGTGGCGAGCATGCCGACCAGGGTTTGCCAGGTGTTGGGCATGCACGCGGCCACCCGGTCACCGAGGCCGACCCCGGCCACGCGCAGGCTTTTTTGCAGGCCCGCCACGTGGGCGGCCAGCTCGGCGTAGGTCAGTTGTTCGCGCTGGCCGTCTTCGCTGATGGCAACCACGGCAGGGTGATCGTCGCGGCGGCGCAGCAAGTGCTCCGCGAAGTTCAATGTCGCGCCGGGAAACCATTGGGCGCTGGGCATTTCATTGCCTTCGACCAGCGTGGCGCTGGGCGGGCTGCGAAAGTGCACGTCGAAGAACGCCACGATGGCCTGCCAGAAGTCCGCGCGTTGGTCGATGCTCCATTGGTGCAGGGCGGGGTAGTCGTTGAGCTGCACATCGTGGCGAGCATTGATAAAACGTCGGAACTGGTCCATGCGCGTGTTGGCGATGCGTTCGGGGGAGGGTTGCCAGAGGATGTCGGACATAGCGAGATCTCTTGTTCTTTTACTGGTGTTCCAAACAATAGAGTTCCAGTGTGGGAGGGGGCTTGCCCCCGATGGCGGTAGTTCAGTTACAAATTTTCACTCTGACACACTGCCATCGGGGGCAAGCCCCCTCCCACATTTGATCTCCACTGCCTGGGGTTATTGGGCCAGCCAGCCGCCATCGATGTTCCACGCCGCACCCCGCACCTGGGCGCCGGCCTCGCTGCATAAGAACAGCACCAACTCACCCAACTGTGACGGCGTCACAAACTCCAGCGACGGCTGTTTTTCCGCGAGCAGATCCTGCTGCGCCTGCTGCGGCTCCACCCCACTGGCCACACGATCATCAATCTGCTTCTGCACCAGCGGCGTCAGTACCCAGCCTGGGCAAATGGCATTGCACGTCACGTTGCTGGTAGCGGTTTCCAGGCCCACGACTTTGGTCAGGCCGATTACCCCGTGCTTGGCCGCCACATAGGCTGCCTTGCCCACCGAACCGACCTGGCCATGCACCGAGGCGATATTGACGATGCGTCCCCAGCCCCTGGCCTTCATGCCCGGCAGGCTCAAGCGGGTGCTGTGGAACACCGATGACAGGTTGATGGCGATGATCGAGTCCCAACGCTCCACCGGAAAGTCTTCCACTGCCGCCACGTGCTGGATGCCGGCGTTATTGACCAGAATGTCGACGCCGCCGAACTCGTGCTCGGCGTAGGCGAGCATCTCGGCGATCTGTGCCGGGTCGCTGACGTCCGCCGGGTGATGCCCGACCTTGCCGCCCAATGCCTGCACCTGGGCGATCACCGCGCTGGCGTCGCCGAAGCCGTTGAGGATCAGGTTGGCGCCGGCCTTGGCCAGGCTCAGGGCAATGCCCAGGCCGATGCCGCTGGTGGAGCCGGTGACCAGAGCCGTCTTGCCGTTCAATCTCGTCATGAAGACCTCACACAATGCCGGTGGCGTAGAAAGTACCGATCACCACGAACACCGCAAGGGTCTTGATGATCGTGATGCCGAAAATGTCCTTGTAGGCTTCGCGGTGAGTCAGCCCGGTCACCGCCAACAGCGTGATGACCGCGCCGTTGTGGGGCAGGGTGTCCATGCCGCCGCTGGCCATGGCCGCGACCCGGTGCAGCACTTCAAGGGGGATATTGGCCGCATGGGCCGCTGAAATAAAGCTCTCGGACATGGCTGCCAGGGCGATGCTCATGCCGCCGGACGCGGAGCCGGTAATCCCCGCCAGCAGGGTCACGGTAATGGCTTCGTTGACCAGCGGGTTGGGGATGCCCTTGAGCCAGTCCGCCAGTACCAGAAAGCCCGGCAACGAGGCGATCACTGCACCGAAACCGTATTCCGAGGCAGTGTTCATCGCTGCCAGCAACGCGCCGCTGACCGCACTTTTACTGCCTTCGGCCAGCTTGCTCTTGATCGCCGAGAAGCCGCACACCAGCACCACGATAATCCCCACCAGCAACGCCGCCTGCACCGCCCAGATCGCAGTGAGTTTGGCAATTTCAGTGGTCACCGGGGCGCTCATGCCGGGCAGACTGAGGCTGTGGGTCTTGCCGTACCACTGCGGGATCCAGTGGGTGAACAGCAGGTTCATCACCCCCACCAGAATCAGCGGCGACAGCGCGATCCAGGGGTTGGGCAGGGTCAGGTTCTCGGCGGTTTCCGGTTCGTTGCGCAGCTCGGTGCCATAGCCTTCGCCCGCGCGCTGGGCCTTGTTGCGTTGGCGCGCCAGGTACAGCATGCCGGCGCAGAATACGAAGATCGTACCGATCAGCCCCAGCCACGGCGCCGCCCAGGCCGTGGTGTTGAAGAAGGTGCTGGGGATGATGTTCTGGATCTGCGGCGTGCCGGGCAGGGCGTCCATGGTGAACGAGAACGCGCCAAGGGCGATGGTGGCCGGGATCAGGCGCTTGGGGATATTGCTCTGGCGGAACATCTCCGCCGCAAACGGGTACACCGCAAAGACCACCACAAACAGCGACACACCGCCGTAGGTGAGCAGGGCGCAGACCAGTACGATCACCAGCATCGCCTGGCGCGTACCGAGCACACGAATGGCGGCGGCGACAATCGAGCGCGAAAAGCCTGACAGCTCGATCAGCTTGCCGAACACCGCGCCGAGCAGGAACACCGGGAAATACAGCTTGATAAAGCCGACCATCTTTTCCATGAACACCCCGGTAAAGGCCGGAGCGACAGCGGACGGGTCGGTGAGCAGCACAGCGCCAAGGGCAGCGATTGGGGCAAACAGGATGACGCTGTAGCCACGGTAGGCAGCCAGCATCAGCAGCGCCAGCGCTGCCAGGGCAATGATCACACTCATGGTGTGTCTCCATCGGATTGTTATTGTTGTGGGGTGGGGCTTTGGGGAGCTATAGCGAGATGTGTGCCAAGTATTTAACTTGTTGAAATAAAAGGTTATTTAGTGAGGTTTACGTTGAATTTTTTGGAGGCCGTCTCAATAGTGAGACAAACACAGCTCCAATGTGGGAGGGGGCTTGCTCCCGATGGCGGTATATCAGGTGTATATGCTTAACCTGACACACTGCTATCGGGGGCAAGCCCCCTCCCACATTGGATTGTCTTTATATTGAGAGAAGTGTCTCTTTAGGGAGACTGAGTTAGCCCAAGGGCGATCATTTTCTTGTACAGCGTCGACCGCCCCAGCCCCAACCGCTTGGCGGCCTCCACCACATTCCCCGCGCACGCCTGCAAAGCCTCATCGATCAACTGCCGATCAAACCGCGCCCGCGCCGCCGCAAACGTCTCACCCTCGACCGTGGCCACCGCACCGCTTGCCACCGGGCTGAACGTACCAATCGCCGCACGGATCTGTGCGGCGTTCAACAGCAGGTCATCACTCAACAACGCCGCCCGCTCAAGCACATTGCGCAGCTCGCGGATATTGCCCGGCCAGGCATGGTGGGCCAACAGTGTCAGCGCTTCGGGGCTCAACTCATGCCGGCTGCGCAGTTCTTCCAGAATCGCTTCGCTCAGCGCGGGGATGTCCTCCAGCCGTTCACGCAACGGCGGCACCTGGATCGGCAGGACATTGAGGCGGTAATACAGGTCTGCGCGGAACTCGCCACGCTTGATCGCCGCTTCCAGGTCCATGGAGGTGGCGGCAATCACCCGCACATCGCTGTGCAGCATCTCGTTGGAACCCACCGGTTCGAATTCCTTTTCCTGCAGCACCCGCAATAACTTGCTTTGCAGGGGCAGCGGCATGTCACCGATCTCATCCAGAAACAGCGTGCCACCCTGGGCGATCTGGAATTTTCCCGGCCGGCCCTTGCGGTCGGCGCCGGTAAACGCACCCGGTGCGGTGCCGAAAAACTCAGCCTCGAGCAGGTCATGGGGAATCGCCGCGCTGTTGATGCTGACGAACGCCTTGTGGGCGCGTGGCGACGCGCCATGGATGGCCTGGGCAAGCAGTTCCTTGCCGGTGCCGGTTTCACCGAGCAGCAGCACCGGCGATTCGGCGCTCGCACTGCGCCGCGCGCGGCGCTTGACTTCAAGGCTGGCGGCGCTGGTGCCGATAAAGTGCGCGAAGTTGTATTTGCTTTGCCGCGAGCGCAACAGCGAACGGGTGGACGCCAGCTCCTGCTGCATGCTCAGGTAGCGTTCGATCAGCGGCGACAGGTTGCGCAGCTCATCGAACAACGCAAACCCGATCGCACCGATCACCGCGCCCGCTTCATCGTGGATCGGCAGGCGCATCACCACCAGCGGGCCCTTGGGCGTGTCCTGGATATCCAGCAGGATCGGCCGGTCATTGCGCACCACCTGGCGCAACAGGCTATTGGAAATCACCTGCTCGCAGGGTTGGCCGATGGCCTGCTCGGCGCTTTGCAGGCCGAAACGCCTGGCGTAGCGTTCGTTCATCCAGACGATATTCGCGTCGCGATCGACAATCACCGTGCCTTCGCTGGACTGCTCGATGATCTCGAACAGCGACTGGATAGCCAGGCCACGAACCTGTTGGTAATCCTTGAGGCTGGTACTCATGGGTACAAAATCCTGTAGGCGCGAGCTTGCTCGCGAAGGTTATCAACGATAACGCGGCGCTTCTGGAGGAACTTGGAGTATTCAATTTCTTCGCGAGCAAGCTCGCTCCTACAGGGGAATGTGCGCCGCTGCCAGAAGCTCCCGGGTGTAGGGGTGTTGCGGCGACTCAAATACGTCATGACTGGCGCCACGTTCCACTACCTTGCCGTCCTTGACCACGATCATATCGTGGGCCATCGCACGCACCACCGCCAGGTCATGGCTGATGAACAGGTACGTCAGGCCGTATTTCTCCTGCAGTTCGCGCAGCAGCGCCACCACTTGTTTTTGCACCGTACGGTCCAACGCCGAGGTGGGTTCATCCAGCAGCATCAGCGCCGGCCTGAGCACCAGCGCACGCGCAATGGCGATACGTTGCCGCTGGCCGCCGGAAAACTCATGGGGGTAGCGATGGCGGCTGGCGGGGTCCAGGCCCACATCCTTGAGGACCTGGATCACTTGCGCTTCGCGCGCGTCGAGGCTGCACGGGGCGTGCACTTGCAGGCCCTCGCTGATGATCTGCTGCACTGACATGCGTGGACTGAGGCTGCCATAGGGGTCCTGGAACACGACCTGCATCTGCTTGCGCCACGGCCGCATCTGCTGATGAGTGAGCGGGTCGAGGGCCTGGCCCTGGAAGCGGATGCTGCCGCTGGAGTCCAGCAAGCGCAAAATCGCCTGGCCGAGGGTGGACTTGCCCGAGCCGGACTCGCCGACAATCCCCAGGGTCTTGCCCCGTTGCACGCTCAGGCTGATGCCGTCCACCGCGCGCAGGTAGGTCTTGGGCCGAAAAAGCCCGCCGCCGAGGCGAAACTGCACGGTCAGGTCATCGACCTGCAAGACCGTCTCGCGCTCGTCGCTGCACAGCGCATCGCCGGAAGGCTCGGCGTCCAGCAGCAGGCGGCTGTAAGGGTGCTGGGGCGCCGTGAACAGCGTCTGGCAATCGGCCTGCTCGACGATCTCTCCGGCGCGCATCACGCACACCCGCTGGGCAATGCTGCGCACCAGGTTGAGGTCATGGCTGATCAGCAGCAGTGACATGCCCAGGCGTTGCTGCAGGGACTTGAGCAACAGCAGGATCTTGCGCTGCACGGTCACGTCCAGCGCGGTGGTGGGTTCGTCGGCAATCAGCAGCTCCGGCTCGCAGGCCAGGGCCATGGCGATCATCACCCGCTGGCGCTGGCCACCGGAGAGTTGATGGGGATAGGCCTTGAGCCGCTCCCGCGGCTTCTGGATGCCCACCAGGTCGAGCAGTTCGAGGATGCGCGCCTGCGCCGCCTTGCCGCCCAGGCCCTTGTGCAGCAGCAGGGTCTCGCCGATCTGCTTTTGGACCGTATGCAGCGGGTTCAGCGAGGTCATCGGCTCCTGAAAGATCATGGCAATGCGGTTGCCGCGCAGCTTTTGCAGGGCCGCAGGTGACGCGCCCATCAACTCCTGGCCACGGTACTTCACCGAGCCTGTGCTGTGCGCGCCGGCTTCGGGCAGCAATTGCAGGATCGAGTGGGCGGTCACGGATTTGCCCGAGCCCGACTCGCCAACCAGCGCCAGGCATTCGCCTGGGCGTACGTCCAGGCTCACATTGTGCACCACGGTCTGGCCGCCGAACGCCACGCACAGGTCACGGATTTCAATCAGGTTCATACGCGGTCACTCATGAGCGAGGGTCGAAGGCATCACGCAACGCCTCGCCGATAAACACCAGCAGCGACAGGATCAGCGCCAGGGTGAAAAATGCCGTCAGGCCCAGCCACGGCGCTTGCAGGTTCTGCTTGCCCTGGGCGATCAACTCACCCAGCGAAGCACTGCCGGCCGGCATGCCGAAGCCGAGGAAGTCCAGGGCGCTCAAGGTCGAAATCGCCCCGGTCAGGATGAACGGTAAATAGCTCAAGGTCGCGGTCATGGCATTGGGCAGGATATGCCGGGCGATGATCTTGCCGTCGCCCAGTCCCAGGGCGCGTGCGGCCTTGACGTACTCCAGGTTGCGCCCGCGCAGGAACTCGGCACGCACCACATCCACCAGGGCCAGCCAGGAGAACAGCGCCATGATCCCCAGCAGCCACCAGAAATTCGGCTCGACGAACCCCGACAGAATAATCAGCAGGTACAGCACCGGCAGGCCCGACCACACCTCCAGGATGCGTTGGCCGAGCAAGTCCACCCAGCCGCCGTAGTAACCCTGCAATGCGCCAGCAGCGATGCCGATGGCCGCGCTGATCGCGGTCAACGCCAGGGCGAACAGGATCGACACCCGCGCGCCGAAAATCACCCGCGCCAGCACATCCCGCGACTGGTCATCGGTGCCCAGCCAGTTCACCGTCGACGGCGGGCTGGGGGCAGGGCGGGTCAATTCATAGTTGGGTGTGTCGTCGCTGAAGGGGATGGGGGGAAACAGCATCCAGCCGCCGTCCTGCCTTATCAGCTTTTGCACGTAGTCACTGCGGTAGTCGGCCTGGAACGGCAGTTGCCCGCCGAACTGCTGCTCGGTGTAGCGTTTGAATACCGGGAAATACAGCTCGTTCTTGAAACTGAGCACCAGGGGCTTGTCATTGGCGATCAGCTCGCCGCCCAGTGTCAGCATGAACAGGCCGATGAAGAGCCATAGGGACCACCAGCCACGACGGTTCTTCTTGAATCGCTCAAAACGCCGACGTGCCACGGGAGACAGATTGAGCATCAGGCGTTCCTCGCGGCAAAGTCGATACGCGGGTCCACCAGGGTGTAGCAGAGGTCACCGATGAGTTTGATCAAGAGGCCGAACAGGGTAAAGATAAACAGCGAACCAAACACCACCGGGTAATCCCGCGACACCGCAGCCTCATAGCTCATGCGGCCCAGGCCATCGAGAGAGAAGATCACCTCGATCAGCAGCGAGCCCGCGAAGAACACGCTGATGAACGCCTGGGGAATCCCGGAAATCACCAGCAGCATCGCGTTGCGAAACACATGGCCGTAGAGCACGCGACGCTCGCTCAAACCCTTGGCGCGCGCGGTCACCACGTACTGTCGGGTGATTTCGTTGAGGAACGAGTTCTTGGTGAGGATGGTCAGGGTGGCGAACCCGCCGATCACCAGCGCCGTGACCGGCAATACCAGGTGCCAGAAGTAGTCGGCGATCTTGCCCACGGTGCTCAGTGCTTCGAAATTCTCCGACACCAACCCGCGCACCGGGAACCAGTTCAGCGAAGTGCCGCCGGCAAATATTACGATCAGGAACATCGCGAACAGGAACGCCGGCATCGCATAGCCGATCACGATGGCGGTGCTGCTCCATACATCAAAGCTGCTGCCATGGCGCACCGCCTTGCGTATCCCCAGGGGGATCGACACCAGGTAAGTAATCAAGGTGGCCCACAGGCCGAGGGAAATGGTGACCGGCATCTTTTCCAGGATCAGGTCGATCACCGTCGCGCCGCGAAAGAAGCTGTTGCCGAAGTCCAGTCGGGCGTAGCTCTTGAGCATCAGCCACAGGCGTTCCGGCGCAGGCTTGTCGAAGCCGTATTGCTTTTCGATGTCCTTGATCAGTTTCGGGTCCAGGCCGCGGCTGGCCCGCGAGCCGCTGATGCCTTCGCCGGCAGCGCCTGCGACACCGCCCCCGCCGATGCCTTGCAGGTGGGCAATGGCTTGTTCGACCGGCCCGCCCGGCGCGGCCTGCACGATCACGAAATTGACCAGCAGGATGATCACCAGGGTCGGGATGATCAACAGCAGGCGCCGCACGATATAGGCAAACATCAGCGCTTACCTCCACGTTGTTCCAGCTTGGCGCGCATCTGCTCGTCTGTCAGCGGCGTCGGGCTGACTTCCCACCAGGTTTCCAGCGCTTCATCGTTTTTCGCCTCGATGGCCGGGCGGCCGAAGCGATTCCACCACGCCGCGGAGGTGCCGGGTGGGTAGTAATTGGGAATCCACAGGTAGTTCCATTGCAGCACCCGATCCAGCGCGTGGGCGTAGGTGAGCATCTGCGCCTGGGTGTCGGCCTTGACCAGGCCCTTGACCAGGCTGTCGACGGCCGGATCCTGCAGCACCATATAGTTATTGGCGCCCGGATCGAACGCGGCGGCGGAACCGAAGAAATTGTACAGCTCCATGCCCGGCGATGCCGTGACCGGAAAGCCGGTGACAATCATGTCGTAATCCCGTGCCATCAAGCGGTTGACGTATTGGGAGGAGTCGATGCGGCGGATATTCAAGGTGATACCGATTTGCGCCAGGTTGCGCTTGTACGGCAGCAGCAGACGTTCCACACCCGCCTGGGCATTGAGGAAGGTGAATGCCAGCGGCTCGCCCTCGGCATTGACCAGTCTGTCGCCGTCAGGCTTCCAGCCCGCTTGCTCCAGCAGGGCCAGGGCCTGCAACTGCTTATCGCGGATCACGCCGCTGCCATCGGTGACAGGCGCCTTGAACACCTGGGTAAACACTTCATCGGGAATCTGCCCGCGCAAGGGTTCAAGGATCGCCAGTTCTTCCTGGGTCGGTAACTGGGTGGCGGCAAGCGGGCTATTGGAGAAATAGCTCTGCTGACGGATGTACAGGTTGCGCATCATCTGCCGGTTGGCCCATTCGAAATCCCATAGCATGGCCAGGGCCTGGCGCACGCGACGGTCCTTGAACATCGGCTTTTGCACATTGAACACATAGCCCTGAGCCGGCTGCGGCATCTCCTTGGCCAAATGCGCGCGCTGCAGGCGGCCATCGTCAAGGGCCGGGCCGTTATAGCCGATGGAGTAGCCGGTGGCGGAAAACTCCCGGTTGAAATCGTAGGCGCCGCCGCGCAGCACCTGGCGCGCCACTTCGGTGTCGCCGAAATACTCCAGGCTCAGGTGATCGAAGTTGTAGAGGCCACGGCTGACGGGCAAATCCTTGCCCCACCAATCGGGATCGCGGGTAAAGGTGATGGTGCTGCCGGAGTCGATCTTGCTCACTTTATACGGGCCACTGCCCAGAGGGGCTTCATAGCCGCCGCCATTGGCGAAGTCGCGGGTCTTCCACCAATGTTCGGGAAACACTGGCAGGGTGGCGATATCCAGGGGCAGGGTGCGGTTTTCATTGCTGGCAAAGTCGAAACGCACCTGGCGCTCGCCTTCGACTTCGACATGCTTGACGTCGGCAAACAGCGTGCGAAAACGCAGGCTGCCTTGGGTCATCAATAAATCGAAGCTGTAACGCACGTCTTCGGCGGTAATCGGTTTGCCATCGGCAAAACGCGCCTTGGGGTTGAGGTAGAAACGCAGCGACAGACCGTCGTCGGCGCGCTCCATTTTTTCGGCAACCAGGCCGTAGACCGTATAAGGCTCGTCCAGGGAGCGCTGGGCCAGCGGCGCATACAGCCAGCCATCCACCTGGGACACGCCGATGCCTTTGTCGATATACGGCAAGACATGGTCAAAGCGCCCGATCTCCAGGGCGGAGCGGCGCAGGCTGCCGCCTTTGGGCGCATCCGGGTTGGCATAGTCGAAATGGCTGAAGCCGTCGGGGTATTTGGCCGGCTCGCCGTACACCGTGAGGGAGGCTTGTGGCGCTGCTATCACGGCGGTGCCTGTCAGGAACAGGACCAGGGTGATGCTCAACAGTTTTGGAAAAGCCAATCGCATTATCAGCCTTGAGCGCGGATGAACATAAATAGAGAGCGGTACGTTAACGACTTAAGCGTCGTCAGTCATCACATGCACAACGGCCCACCAAATGGCGGGCCGTTGTTTACAGCATCAGCACGGACCGATCAGTCCTGGCGGCTGGTGACTTCCAGCAGGTGATAACCGAACTGGGTTTTTACCGGGCCTTGTACGGTATTGACCGGGGCGCTGAAGACGACGCTGTCGAATTCCTTGACCATCTGGCCTGGGCCGAACGAACCCAGGTCACCGCCTTGACGGCTGGACGGGCAGCTGGAGTTGGCTTTGGCGACTTCGGCGAAATCAGCGCCGCCTTCGATCTGGGTCTTGAGTTCGTTGCACTTTTCTTCAGTGGAAACGAGGATGTGGCGGGCGGTGGCTTTGGCCATGGAAAATAACTCCTTAAGTGAAAAACGGTGAGCCTACCGGATTCAGGCGGTTATTTCCCGGCAAAGTTCCACCGGCGTGCCTGACCGGCTGAGGAATGGCCTGGCGCGCGGGTTTCAGGCCAAAACGATGTAGTCGTTCTGCTGGACGATGGGGGCGTGCGGGCCCTTGACCAGATGGATATAGCGACCGTCCACCAGGTCGATGGGCAGACAATCGTCGATATCCATGACCGCGTCGGTGTGGGCCTGGGACCAGTGGCGCAACAGGTGCTGCTTGCCCTTGCTCATCGCTTCGCGTTTGTCGCGCGCGACCAGCAACAGGTAGTGATGGGCCTCGCCAAAGCTGTTGGCCTCATAGCCGCCCAGGTTGATGAAATACAAGTGAGGCGCCTCGCCGTGCGGCGCCAATTGGCTGAATTGGACCTTCCAGCCGTCGACACCATCGACCGCCATCCACGAATCGATGTGCACGCCCTTGGGGCTGCCAAACCAGGCGTCGCGCAATTGCGGGTAGGTGGCTTGCAGCGTATCCGCGACGGCAAACGCCACATCGTGTACTTCGATCCGGGCCCTGGGGTGCTTGCCCCCGAGCATGACAACAAACAGCATTGCGGGTGATTCCTGGCGATTGATCAAAGGCCAACCATACTGCGATTGAACCCTTTTGTCCGGTCAATGCCACACTGTTAATTCGCGAACTCATCAGGAGGTTGTCATGCGTACTATCGATCTGGCCGGCGTTCCCGTCCCTGTCATCGGCCAGGGAACCTGGCGCATGGGCGAAGACCCGAACCGGCGCCGCGCCGAAGTGGGCGCATTGCAACTGGGTATCGACGAGGGCCTGACCCTGATCGACACCGCTGAAATGTATGGCGAAGGCGGTGCGGAAAAGGTGGTCGGCGAGGCCATCCAGGGCAGGCGCGACCAGGTATTCCTGGTGAGCAAGGTGTACCCGCACAATGCCAGCCGCACGGGTGTGCCCCGCGCGTGCGAAGCGAGCCTTCAGCGCCTGGGCACCGACTACATCGATCTGTACCTGCTGCACTGGCGCGGCCAGTACCCTCTTGAAGAAACCGTCGAAGCGTTCGAGCGTTTGCGCGAAGCAGGCAAGATCGGCCGTTGGGGGGTTTCCAATTTTGATGTGGCAGACCTGCAGGAACTGGCATCCCCTGTGTGCGCAACCAATCAGGTGCTCTACAACATTGAAGAGCGTGGTATTGAATTCGACCTGCTGCCGTGGTGGCAACAGCACCATTTGCCCCTGATGGCTTACTGTCCTGTCGCCCAGGGCGGTGCACTGTTGGCGAGCCCGACGCTCAAGCAGATCGCCCATCGCCATGAGGCGACCGCTGCGCAAGTCGCCCTCGCCTGGGTCTTGCGTCAGGAGGGCGTCATTGCCATCCCCAAGGCAGTGACGCCCGAACACATACGGCAAAACGCTGCCGCTGCGAAGCTGGTATTGGACGAGCATGACCTGGACGCCATTGATCGCGTGTTTGGCGCGCCCAAGCGCAAGCACCCGCTGGCCATGGTGTAGTCCCAGCAGGAACGGTGCCTTCCCTGGACCGTTCCCGCCTGCGCCGCGGTCAGCTGGCCACAGGATTGCGCCAGTCATCAGAGCCGGACGTGCCGGCTACTTCATGGGTCCAGACGATCTTGCGATAGCTGAAGTACACGTCCTCCAGGTGGGTGAAATGGGCGTTGTCCGGGTCCTGGCAATTGGGCATGCGCGACTGGATGTCCACAATCGTCGCGCCTTCCAGTTCGACGGTGAAGTAGTGCTCCTGGGTGCCTGCCGAAGAGGTACGAAACCATTCCAGCCGGCACGACACTTCTTCTCCCGAAGTCAGTGCACTGAATAGCAGGGGCGAGGACTTGTCGAAGACCTTGCTGATCATCAGCGGTTTGTGTGCACGCTGGCCGGTAGGCTGCCCCGATTGCGGATCCCGGGGAATGATCACCTGATGCGCAAACGCCTGGACCAGGATCTGATCTTCATGGCCTTCCTGATAAATGTTTCCTACCGAGTCCTGGGTAAATGTACCTGCGGTGATCAAACCTTGTTTGACACCGGTGATGGAGAGGTACGCGGGTGTTGGCATGACGGGTTTCCTTGTCTGATTGAGTAGGTACCCCCGAACAGCAAAGTTGCCGGGCGGTTAAAGGCCTATAACAAAAAGCGTGCCGGAAAGTGCGTGGGTCAATGAAGTCAGGGCGATCTGGTTGGAAAAATTTAATAGCTCAATGCGTTGTGGGTTTTTGGCGGTTATTCAGTAATTGAAGTTGCGCATAAGTGCGCAGTTAATTGCTCGTGGTGGTGAGTGAGCGATTAAGCGCAGGTGCGGATAATTGAAGGATTTTTCAGTTGATTAAGTGCGCAAATCCTTGCGCAGGCCACGATTTTAGAGGGTCGTAGGAAATTCCTTAAGTCCTGCTCTGCGGCTTGCTGGTTGTTTTTAAGGTGGCTAAGGTTTGTTCACTTCGTAGCGTGTTGAACGCGGGGTTAGCGGCACTCAGATACGTGTTTCATGGTATCTGGTTTGCCTATTCTGCCTTCTTAGTTGTGTGCGGCCAAAAATGGTTCATTCAGAAAAGCTTTATGCTTATTACCAGGAACTTGCACGAACCCCCTGTTCGCCAGGGAATTTCGCTGGCAACGACGTGCGGTTTTCGAGTGAGTTTGAAACCGTGGAAACCGAGGTCGCCAAGACACAATCGATACATGGTGGGAGCCTGCCGAATTGGCAGCAGGTCTGCGACATCAGTGAGCGCATGCTGCGTGAGCAATCCAAGGATCTTCGCGTCGCTGTATGGCTGACCTGGGCGCTGCACCAGCGTGATTCATTTCCTGGGTTGCTGGCCGGTCTTGGTTTGCTGGTTTATCTCTGTGAGCATCACTGGGCACCGGTGTATCCCGCCAAGCCACGTACCCGCGTTGCCGCGTTGGGCTGGCTGGTGACGCGCCTCGACTCGCTCTTCTCGCATAACCTGTCTCTTGTCGACCAGTTGCCCTTGTTCCGGGCACTGCATGAACACCTCGTACGCCTTGATGAACTGTTGAACGAGCATCTGGGTAGCGATGCGCCGTTGTTGTTGCCGAGCCGACGACAACTGGCGGAGCGTCTGGCGCGTGCCACACAAGGCGGTGTGGAGCCGGCGGGCATCGCGGGCGTCATTGCCCAGGTCAAGCAGGCGGGCACGCAACTGCTCAAGCCTGAATCGCCCATCAACAACGAGAAGGATGCCCACAAAGCGCTGCGCGCCTTACAGGAACAGGCCCGCACGTTATGTACCTGGTGGTTGCGCCAGAATGCCACCGACCTGCGCGCCTTGCGTCTGGGACGCACCTTGGCCTGGCTGAGCCTCGTCAACTATCCCGATGCCAACAGTGAGGGGGTGACGGCGTTGCGCCCGCTGGCTCCCGACAAGCTTAACCGTTACCAGGATCGTCTCAGTCACGGCCATCACGCCGAGCTGTTGCTTGAACTCGAGGCCAGCCTGGCGGGCGCATTGTTCTGGTTCGATGGCCTGCGCATGGTCTGGGAATGCCTTGAAGCCTTGCATGCGAGCCAGGCGATGACTGAGCTGGAAATGAGTTTCGCGCTGTTATTGCAACGTTTGCCGAACCTGCCTGAATTGCGCTTTGACGACGGTACCCCGTTTGCGGCCCCGGCGACCTGTGAGTGGATCACGCTCCATGTGATTCGCCACCTGCACAAACCCGAGTCTTTCAATGCTGTCGCCGATGTCGGCAGCGAACCCTGGGAAGCCGCCTTGCAGGCGGCCATGCCAAGCTTGCGCAAGGAGGGGCTCAAGACTGCAGTGAGCGTGCTCACGCAAGGTTTGAAGAGCGCGTGCAGTGAACGCGCGCGCTTTCATTGGCGGCTGGCGCTGGCCAGGTTATGCGTGCGGGCGGGCAAGCCTGACTTGGGCAGGATTCAACTGGAACAGCTGGACCTCGAATTACAGCGCGCGGGCCTGGACCGCTGGGAGCCGGAACTGGCCTTGCACGTCGGTCGGCTTCTGTACCGCTGCTATGACCTGTTGCCACAAAGCCACGCCGTGCGCGAAAGCAAGGACGCCACGCACCGCCGGTTGTGCCATTTCGATCTGGAAGCGGTACTCGAATAAAAAATCATCATAAGGAGAAACACCATGGCCAAAGACGGTTCGGTAGCACCCAAGGAACGTATCAATATCACCTTCAAACCCGCGGTTGGTGGTGCGCAGGAAGAAGTTGAGCTGCCGTTGAAACTGCTGGCGCTGGGGGATTTTTCACAACGCGAGGACCCGCGCAAGCTTGAGGACCGCAAGCCTATCGGAATCGACAGGAACAGCTTCGATGAGGTGTTGGCCAAACAGGCCCTGAACTTGACATTGAGCGTGCCCAATCGCCTCCAGGAAGACGCTGACGTCGAAGACCTGGCGATCCAGGTCCGGATCAACTCGATGAAGGATTTCAACCCCGCCAACCTGGTCGAGCAGATACCGCAGCTGCAAAAGCTGATGGTGCTGCGAGAGGCATTGGTGGCGCTCAAGGGGCCGCTGGGCAACACCCCGAGCTTTCGCAAAGCCATTGAGCAGGCACTGGCCGATGACGACTCCCGTGTTCGGGTACTGGCCGAGCTGGGGCTGAGCAACGCTGATGCCGAACCTATTCAGTAAAAGGACACTGACACCATGACGACTACCCAGCATGACCCGCAGCCCCTGCCAAACGCCGCCGACGCGTGCAGCATTCTCGACAACATCATTGCCCAGACGTTGCTGAGTGCCGATGACGAGGCGTATAGCATTGCCAAGCGCGGTGTGTCGGCGTTTATCGAAGAACTGGTCAAGCCTCACAACCGCGAAGAACCGGTCAAGAAACGTCTGGTCGATCGGATGATCGCCGAGATTGATGCCAAGCTCAGCCGGCAAATGGATGAGATTCTGCACCACCCGGAGTTTCAGGCACTGGAGTCGGCCTGGCGAGGGCTGCAACTGCTGGTCGAGCGCACCAACTTCCGTGAGAACATCAAGATAGAACTGCTGAATGTCTCGCGGCAGGACCTGTTGGACGATTTCGAAGATTCCCCGGAAGTTACCCAGTCGGGGCTCTACAAGCACATCTACAGTGCCGAATACGGCCAGTTTGGCGGGCAGCCGGTAGGGGCGATCATCGCCAACTACTTCCTCTCGCCCAGCGCGCCTGATGTAAAACTCATGCAATACGTGGCGGGTGTTGCCGGTATGGCTCACGCCCCGTTCATCGCGGCCGCAGGGCCAGGTTTCTTCGGTCTGGAAAGCTTTACCGGCCTACCTGACCTCAAGGACCTCAGGGATCATTTCGAAGGCCCTCAGTTTGCCAAGTGGCAGAGTTTTCGCCAGAGCGAAGATGCTCGCTACATCGGCCTCACGGTACCGCGCTTTTTGCTGCGCACGCCGTACGACCCCCTTGAATGCCCGGTCAAAACCTTTGCCTACCGGGAAACTGTGGTCAACAGCCACGAACACTACCTGTGGGGCAATACGGCGTACGCCTTCGCTACGCGCCTGACCGACAGCTTCGCGCGCTTTCGCTGGTGCCCCAACATCATCGGGCCCCAGAGTGGGGGAGCGGTCGAGGACCTGCCGTTGCATCACTTCCAGAGCATGGGTGAGATTGAAACCAAGATTCCTACCGAGGTACTGGTTTCAGACCGGCGCGAATATGAGTTGGCGCAAGAAGGGTTCATCGCCCTGACCATGCGCAAGGGCAGTGACAATGCAGCCTTCTTTTCCGCCAGCTCTGTGCAGAAACCCAAGACGTTCGGCATCAGCGAAGAGGGCAAGGCAGCCGAACTGAACTACCGGCTGGGTACCCAGTTGCCTTACATGATGGTGGTCAATCGCCTGGCCCACTACCTCAAGGTTCTGCAACGTGAACAATTGGGCTCGTGGAAGGAACGGACCGACCTGGAGTTGGAACTCAACAAGTGGATTCGCCAATACGTAGCGGATCAGGAGAATCCCAGTGCAGAAGTGCGCGGGCGGCGTCCACTGCGTGCAGCGCGCATTGTCGTCAGCGATGTCGAGGGTGACCCGGGCTGGTACCGCGTCAGTTTGAGCGTACGGCCGCATTTCAAGTACATGGGGGCAGACTTCACCTTGTCCCTTGTCGGCAAGCTCGATAAAGAATGAGTCGAGGCCAGGGAATGCGCCACTACAGAAGCCTCTTCGAGCGCCTTGAGCCCGACGCGTCCGCCAGCGTGTGCCGCGTGACGTCCGTCGCCGCGCATTTGACGAAAATGCTCAGCACCCGTGCAGGCAGCGTCCAGACGCTGCCGGATTACGGCTTGCCTGATCTCAATGATAGGCGGCTCAGCCTGCACGAATCCCTGACCCAGTCGCGGCTGCTGATCGAGCGCTTCATCCAGGCCTACGAACCACGGCTGGTGAATGTACGCGTCAGGGTGCTCCCCCGCGTGCACGAAACGTTGGTATTGGCCTTTGCCATTGATGCCGGACTGCTTATTGACGGTGGCACCCAATCTGTCGTGTTCCATGCGCGTCTGGCGGATGCAGGGCAAGTGGAGGTCTGCGCAGATGGCCTTTAACCGTTATTTTCAAAGCGAACTCAGTGCCCTGCGGCAACTCGGGCGGCGCTTTTCCGAGCGCAACCCGGCCCTGGCACCGTTTCTCGCCGAGGCCGGTCAGGACCCGGATGTGGAGCGCTTGCTGGAGGGCTTTGCGTTTCTGACCGCGCGCCTGCGTCAGAAGCTGGATGACGAGCTGCCTGAGCTGACGCATTCGTTGATGCATCTGTTATGGCCCAACTACATGCGGCCGATGCCTGCTTTGAGCATCCTGCAATTTGACCCGTTGAAGTGCGCCGGCCCCAGTGTTCGAGTGGCACGGGATACCGCCGTGGAAAGCCTGCCCATCAAGGGCGAACGTTGCCGTTTCAAAACCTGCTATGCCACCGATGTCATGCCGTTGCAACTGCGTAGCCTGGATTACACCTACCAGGGTGCAGTGGACTGGTTGGACCTGCGCCTGACCATGAGCGCAGAGGGTAATTTCAGTGCGTTGGCATTCGATTCGTTGCGCCTGCACCTGGCCGGAGACCGCTATATCAGCCAAGGCCTGTACCTTGGCCTGTTGCGCCATCTGGACAGCATTCAGGTGCAGCTATTGGACCAGAGCGGTTCGCCGGTCAACGGGGTCGACGATCAGCCGGCCACGCTGCGGCTCAGCGCCAGCCAGGTCCGGCCGGTGGGGTTTGCACAGGAACACGCACTGATTCCCTACCCGCAAAACACCTTTTGTGGTTATCGCCACCTGCAGGAATATTTCACGTTTCCCGAGAAGTACCTGTTTGTCGATATCGAAGGGTTGGCTGCCCTCCATCGGTTTCCCCAGGAAATCCTCAAACAGGCACACGGCATGCTGTTGCGCTTCGAGCTGTGCGGCCAGGGCCGTGCGCTTGCACGCCCCACCCTGGACAACGTGAAGCTGTACTGCACGCCTATCGTCAACCTGTTCAATCACGATGCGATACCCATTCGGCTGGACGGAAAACAGGACGAATACCTCCTGTTGCCCGGGGAATACTCCCCTGGAAATGCCGGTGTGTTTTCGGTTGACCGTGTTACAGGATGGCGGCCCGGTGGCGTGGGGTATCAGACGTATGTGCCCTTTGAGTCCTTCGAGCATGACGGCGACCTGCAGACTGCGGGGGCGTCTCCCAGCTTCAGCATCCGTCAACGGCCTTCGGTACAGCATGACGGGCTGGCTACCTGGATAGGGTTTGACGGTCGTCGCGAGCAGGGCCCGGAAACCCTGTCGATCGAGCTGACGTGCACCAACGCAGGCCTGCCGCGACAGTTACGGGCCGGTGACATCAACCAGCCCGGCGAGCACACCCCCGAGTCGTTGACGTTTTGCAATATCACCGCGCCAACCGCGAGTTTTGCGCCGCCGCTGGACCAGGATTACCTCTGGAAGCTGATCAGCAACATGTCGCTCAACTATCTGTCGTTGACCGATATCAACGCGCTGAGGGTGATTCTCGAAACCTACGATCTGCCGCGCTATCACGATCGACAGGCGCTGAACATCAGCCGGAAAAAGTTGGGCGCGCTGCGCTCCATCCAGCATGAAGCGGTTGACCGCTTGCACCGTGGCCTACCGATTCGCGGATTGCGCGTGGACCTGACGGTGGACCCCCTGGGGTTTGCCGGCCAAGGCGATCTGTTTGTGTTTGCTTCGGTCCTCAATCAGTTCTTTGCGCTGTACGCCAGCCTCAATTCCTATCACGAGTTGCGAGTGATCAGCACACAAGGAGACGTGTATCTATGGCCGTTCCAGATGGGGCAGCAACCCCTGCTTTGACTCGGCTGTGCCGTGTCATCCGCGAATACACGCTGTTCCAGGCGGTGGTGCAGGTGGTCGCACGCTTACGCGAAGCCCATCCACGGCTGGATGAGGATGCGCTGTACGACCTGCTGGAATTCCAGGCCAATCCAGGCCTGGGGTTTGCAGGACACGATATCGATCACGTGGCGTTTTTCATCGACCACGGGACCTTGCGTGCGCGCCTGCGCATCAATGTGCTGGGATTGTTCGGCGCGGGTTCACCATTGCCCGCGTTTTATGCTGAGCAGGCATTGGCGGAACGAGCGGGTGGCAATCCCACGCGCGATTTCCTCGATGTGTTCCACCACCGACTGCACCGCCTGATGTTACCGATCTGGCGGAAATACCGTTACCCGGCCTGTTTCCAACAGGGCGCCCGTGATGGGTTTTCACAGCAGATGTTTGCGCTGATCGGCCTCGGCAGTCACGCGATACGAGGGGCCTCGCGTCTCGATTGCAAGCGCTTGTTGCCTTACCTCGGGCTGCTGAGCCTGCGAACGCACTCGGCGACGTTGATCGAGACCGTCCTGCGGTATTACTTCAAACATGCCTCGGTGTTCATCGAGCAATGGGTCGCACGCACGGTGGACGTTGCGCAGTCGCAGTGCAATGACTTGGGCCGCGCCAACTGTGAGCTTGGCCAGGACCTGGTGTTGGGGCGCCGGATCGCTGACCGCAGCGGCAAGTTCAGGGTGCATATCACGGCGTTGGGTTGGCAGCGTTTTCACGATTTTCTCCCCACGGGAACGGCGTATGCCCCGGCGTGTTCGCTGGTGCGTTTAACCGCGCCGGATGCGCTGCAATTTGACCTGCGCCTGGTGCTGGCGGCCGGCGAAATCCGGGCGCTGCACATCGGCGCAAACAATGTGTGCCGCCTGGGTTGGACCACGTGGCTGGACCATGAGCGAGCCGAGGGTGCGATCACACTCGACGGGCATTTTCATTAAGGATTGATGAGCATGATTAATGTGGACCTGCAACAACTGATCCGCACGCTGACGGACCAGACCCGCCGTGACCTCACGCGTTCTGCCGAGCGCTGCATGACAAGAGGCGGCCATGAAGTGTTAGTGGAGGATCTGCTCCTGGCCCTGCTCGAGCATCCCGCCGGGCTGATGGTCAAGGCATTGTCCGATGCCGGCATTCCCGTGGGCGAACTGCAGTCAGCCTTGCAGCCCAGGAGTGAGCAGAGCGCTACACGCAATCCGGTGTTCGCCCAGGCCTTGGTGCTGTGGTTACAACAAGCGTTGATCATTGCGCACGTGGAGTTGGGTCAACGTTTCGTCGATCACGGCGCCCTGTTGCTGGCACTTTTACAGCACCCGCTGGAACACGCGGGCAGCGGGTATTACGCCGTGCTCAGCCGCCTGGACACGGGCAGGCTGCGGGATTTCCTGAAGAGCCAGCCCAGCGAGAACCAGCCGATTGCCAACGAGTCGCTGTTGCAACGCTTTACCCAGGACCTCACCCGGCAGGCCCGTGAGGGCCGGATAGACCCCGTGCTGTGTCGTGAGCGTGAAATACGCCAGTTGATCGATATTCTGCTGCGCCGGCGCAAGAACAACCCGATTCTGGTGGGGGAGGCCGGGGTAGGGAAAACCGCGATCGTCGAAGGACTTGCGTTGCAGATCGTCGCCTTGCAAGTGCCCGAGGCCCTTAAAGCGGTTCGCGTGCTGACCCTCGATATGGGCCTGCTGCAAGCGGGGGCCGGCCTCAAAGGCGAGTTCGAGCGGCGTCTCAAAGGGGTAATCGATGAAGTGAATGCATCGCCGGAGCCGGTGATCCTGTTTATCGACGAAGCCCATACCCTGGTTGGCGCTGGCGGCCAGCCGGGAGGCCTGGACGCGGCCAACCTGCTCAAGCCGGCGCTGGCTCGCGGCGCGCTGCGTACGATTGCCGCCACGACCTGGTCGGAATACAAGCAGTACATCGAAAAGGACCCGGCCCTGGCGCGGCGGTTCCAGCCGGTACTGGTCGCGGAACCCGGTGTCGAGCAGGCGGTGTCGATTCTGCGGGGACTGGTGCCTGCCTATGAAGCGAGTCATGGCGTGCACGTGCGTGATGATGCGGTGGTGGCGGCCGCTCGCATGAGTGCACGCTATCTTGCAGGCCGACAACTGCCGGACAAGGCAGTGGACGTGCTGGATACCGCCTGTGCCAGTGTTCGCACGCGTCAGGCCATGCCGCCGCAGGCATTGCAGGCGCTACGCACCGAACTGATCGAGGGTCAGCGGCAGGCGCGGGCGCTGGGTCGAGACGCCGAGCTCGGTTTGCCGGTGGACGCACAGGCCTTGCAGGCGTTGACGCTGCGCCTGGAAACCCTTGAGCACGAGCGCCTGACACTTGAGCGGCGCTGGCTTGAGCGGGGTGAGCAGCCGTCGGCTAAACCTGAGGTATGCCCGCGTGGCGTAGCGCAAGTCATCAGCGCGTGGACCGGTATTCCCACCGAGCAGTTGGCCCTGGAACCAAACGAAAAAGTCCTGGGGTTTGCCGAGGCTCTGCGCGCGCGCGTGCTTGGGCAGGAACACGCGGTGCAGGCCCTGGATCGCGCCATGCGCGCGGTCGCCGCTGGGCTTGACAAGGTCGATGCGCCTGTCGGGGTGTTTCTACTGGTGGGGCCAAGCGGTGTCGGCAAGACCGAAACGGCACTGGCGCTGGCCGATCTCTTGTACGGCGGTGAGCAGTTCGTTACCACGATCAATATGTCGGAATATCAGGAGAAGCACGCGCTTTCCCGATTGATCGGCGCGCCGCCGGGTTATGTCGGTTATGGCGAAGGCGGGGTATTAACGGAAGCCGTACGCCAGCGTCCCTATTCGGTGGTGCTGCTCGACGAGGTGGAGAAAGCGGACCCGCAGGTATTGAACCTGTTTTACCAGGTGTTCGACAAAGGCCGTGCCAATGATGGCGAAGGGCGGGAAATCGACTTTCGCAACACCGTGCTGCTGATGACTTCCAACTTGGCAAGCGACTGTATCGACGCGCTTTGCGCAGACGGTCAACGACCTGATCCCCAAGTGCTGCAAGACGCGATCTATCCAGTACTGCGTGCCCACTTCAAGCCCGCATTGCTCGCCCGTATGCGTGTCGTACCGTATTACCCGATTGGGGAAAAGGTGCTGCACGAGGTCGCCGCACTCAAACTGGCGAGCCTTGGCCAGCGGCTGCACCAACGTCAACTGGCGTTCACCTGGACGCCTGGATTGGTGGCGCACATGGCCGAGCGTTGCGCTGACGGCGACAGCGGTGCGCGGTTCATCGACCAGTGGATCGAGCGGCATTTATTACCGCAGATGGTGGATGGTCTGCTCGACGCCATGGCCGCGGACGCACCGGTTGTCTCGGTGCATGCCCGATTGGATGGCAACGGCCAGCCCGTCTGTGAGTTCAGCCAATGACCGGAAAAAACCTTGAGCAACTGCCTGACCCGCTTGCCCATGCCCGCGCCATGCTCGACTGTTTCACGCGAATAGGCCTGGACACCGACGTCGCTTCATTGCCCGGCGTGTGCGTTTCGGCTGCGGCACACATGAGCCACTGTGAACTGAGCCAGTTGTACCGGCTCGATGAAGGAACTGGTCGGCTTGATCTGATCGCCCAGCACCTGAGCACGACACCCTCGTTGGAGGTTGCGGCTGCAGCTATCGATCTGCTGCAGGTGCCTTTGCTGCGCGACACCGTGAACCAGGGCGTTGCCGTCAATGTGGAAGATGGGCAAAACAGTCCCTACGACATGGCTTTTTTGCCGGTGCTCGCGTCACCTTGGCGCGCCATGTTGAGTGTGCCGCTGTTCAACCGTCTCAATGCAGTCACGGGCGTGCTCCTATGCGCCGCTCAACGCCCGGCGCCGTTACGAGGATACGCGTGCTCGCTGGGCCAGTTCGGCAGCTTCGCCTTGCACCAATTGGCTCTGTTGCGCAGCCTGCGGTGGGTGCCGGCTGTTGCACCGCAAGGACACGAACAGTCGCTGGCCGGTACTTATGGCCTGATTGGCAGCAGCACAGCGATGGCCCAGACCTGCCAATTGATCGGCAAGGTGCTGCATACCCCTTATACCGTCCTGCTGCGGGGAGAAACCGGCACCGGCAAAGAAGTGGTGGCTCGGGCCATCCACCTGGCAGGGCCGCGTGCGGCCAAGGCGTTTGTGGTGCAGAACTGCGCGGCGTTCCCGGAAGGCTTGTTGGAGAGTGAGCTGTTCGGCTACCGAAAAGGCGCGTTCACCGGTGCCGAGCGCAACTATGCCGGGCTGTTCGACGCTGCGCATGGCGGCACTCTACTGCTGGATGAAATCGGCGATATGCCGCTGTCCCTGCAAGCGAAGCTATTGCGGGTATTGCAGGAAGGCGAGGTTCGTCCATTGGGCGCCAGTGCAGCGCACAAAGTTGATGTGCGTATCATCGCGGCCACTCACCGCGACCTGGCAGCCATGGTCGCCGAAGGCCGCTTTCGCGAAGACCTTTATTACCGGCTTGCCCAGTTCCCCATCCAGTTGCCCGCCTTGCGTGAGCGGGACGGAGATGTGCTGCAACTGGCACGCCATTTCGCCGTCAAGGCGTGCGCAAGCCTGGGGAGGACACCTGTGCAATGGTCGAATATCGCCCTTGATCAACTGTCGAGTCATCCCTTTCCCGGCAACGTGCGTGAACTCAAATGCCTGGTGGAGCGAGCGGTGCTGTTGTGTGACGACGACGTGATTCTGCCGGTGCACCTGTCGCTGCCCCAGGCACCGGCCGCTACCGCCGTTGATGATGTAACGCTGCGCCAGCGTATGGAACGGGTAGAGCGGGTGTTCCTGCTCGATTGCCTGCACAAGAATCGTGGCAACCGAACCCGTACCGCCCGTGAACTGGGTGTTGCACGGCGCACGCTGCTGTACCGGCTGGCGCGCTTGAACATTGCCTGCGGCGATGCCCGTGGGGAGCGTTGAACGGTGTATCTGAAGATTGCCGAGATCATCGCCGCCGTCATCGATAGGCGTCGGCATGCCTTTTCACCGAGGAGAAACCTGATGCTTGATCGTCCCCGGCACCTCGTCGTGCTTGTGCTGTGTCTGCTTGGCGGTTGTAACGCCAACTATGTATTCGATGACGCCCAATACCGGCCTTTGGGTGAGCCTCAGGCAGTGATCCGTGGCCGCTGAGCAGAGGAGGGAGCCTGACCATGCAACTCGTGTTTGAAGTATGTGAGGCCGCAGGCGCCAGTCCTGCGTCCACGGTGCGCAAGGTGTTTGACGGCGTCGGCGGCGTGATTGGCCGTGGCTCCGGCTGTGACTGGGTAATCCACGATCCCAGCCGCTTGCTCTCCAGCCACCATGCCCTGGTGGGTTGCCGGGAAGGACGTTACTTTCTCACCGATATCAGCAGCAACGGTATCGGCATGCCAGGCAGTGGTGAGCGACTGCGCAAGGGGCAGGCGCGACTGATCGAGGAGGGCGATGTATTCGAGCTGGGGACGTTGTCGATACGCGCGCGGTTGATTGAACCCGCTCAACCCTTTGATGAACTGCCGATCAGCACGGGTATACCGATTCCCGATGACGCTTTCCTGGCGCTGGACCCGTTGCAGGCGCTGGACCTTGAGCACCAGCGGCATAGCGTCTCGGATGAGCTGGCGGCGTTGAGTGCAGGCGTCGGCGAACTCGGGGCATGGGCTGATCGGTATGCCGCCGACCGCGAGCATGTGGCGATGCCGCGCAGGGTTGATCCCCTCAGGGAGATGCCCGTGGCTGAATCTGTCGCGATGGCAGCCTCGTCCGACGAGGTCTTCTGGGTCGCGTTCGCTGCGGCGCTGGGGCTCGACCTGGACAGGCTTGACAGTGCTGCCCGAGAGGCGCTGGCGATCAAGGTGGCGCGCTTGTTTCGGCTGGAGGTAGAACGACTGCAAAGCAGCCTGCGCACCTGTGAACAATTGCAAGGCGAACTGGCAACGCTGCCTGTCGACGCGTTGCGCACCGCCCACAACCCCTTGCACAACTGTGTCGATACCGACGCGGCCTTAACCGCGATATTGGACATGGCGCAGGTGGCCCCGCTGTCTGGCGAACAGGCGATCGCCCAGGCGCACCGGGCGCTTCAGGTGCATCAGGTCGCGTTGCTGAGCGCCTGCCGCAGTACGCTGCGAAACGCTCGAGCCGCTTTCGCCCCAGGCCATTTACTGGCGTGTGCCGAATTTCAGGAAGCAGCCCCC
The DNA here is from genome assembly GCF_900004865.1 of Pseudomonas sp. 37 R 15. Taxonomy (NCBI): domain Bacteria; kingdom Pseudomonadati; phylum Pseudomonadota; class Gammaproteobacteria; order Pseudomonadales; family Pseudomonadaceae; genus Pseudomonas; species Pseudomonas sp. 37 R 15. The sequence goes on from NZ_CVTV01000056.1 coordinate 55,422, forward strand.
CGATGGTTTTCCGATGGCGCGCGCTGGCGGGCATACCTGCGTCACTACCGGCGCCTGACGGCGGATGAGCAGTCCGACGAGCGACCGCTGGGCAGCGACTTCGTCAGGGCCTATGAGGAACAGGTGCGCCTGATCTCAACCCTGCACAACGATTATCCAGGATGATATTCATGCATCGAGCCACCCTCATATCGCTGTTGCTCATGCTCGGACTGTTGGCTGGCTGCAGCGCCCTATCGCCGTTCTCGACGTTGACCAAACTGGATCTGGTACTGACCGCCAACGAGCACGTCAACCCGGATCTTCAGGGTCGACCCTCGCCGATCGTGCTGCAGTTGATTGAACTGCGCCATGGCGTTGCCTTTGAGAACGCCGACTTCTTCAGCCTGTATGACAACGCCGAGCAGAGTTTGCCAAAGGACTGGGTGAGCAGTGAGGAAGTTGAACTGCGCCCGGGCGATCGACTGGCACTCAAGTTGAGGGTCGAACCAAACAGTCATTTTGTGGGCGTCCTGGCGGCCTATCGAGACTTGCCACACGTTCAATGGCGGCTGCTCGTTCCGCTCACCGCCCGGCACTTGAACCGTGCCGAGCTGGTGCTGGACCAGGACGGAATCCGGCTTGCCGACCCGCGTTCCGACAAGGAGGTGCAGTGATATGCACGTACATAAAGTCATATGGCAGGAAGGCATGCTGTTGCGGCCACAGCACTTGCAGCACAACGACCGGCATTACCAGCAACAGCTCAACCAGACGCGGTTGCTGGGCCCTGATGCCTGGGGCTTCCTCACACTGGAATTCGATGTGCAGTACCTCAACCTGGGCAAGCTGGTGGTCACTCAAGCCAGCGGTGTGTTGCCGGACGGCACCCTGTTCGACCACGGTACCGCCATGGAACCCCTGGTATTACAGGTGCCCGCCAATGCCGGGGAACAGGCCGTTTACCTTGCGCTGTTACTGGCGACCGACAATCAGATTGAAGCCCGACAACCGGAGCAGGGCGATGTCCTGGCGCGCTACCTCAGCTGTGAAGTGGAGGTAGGCGACTCGAATGCCGGGACCGGCTCTCGTTGTCGGATTCACTGCGCGCGACCTGATCTGCGCCTCCTGTTGGGTGAGCCGCAGAGGGAGCAGGGTTACGTCACACTCAAGGTCGCACAGGTACTGGAGTCTACCGACGCGGGGGGCGTGCGCCTGGACGCGGAGTTCGTCCCTACGTTCATTTTTATGCATGACCGCGGGTATGTAGCCTCTTGTCTCAAGGAGGTGATCGGCTTGCTTGCATCGCGGGGGGATGCCATCGCCGCGCGGATCAGGGGGGAGAGCACCGCCGCCGGCACGCAGGTGGGTGATTTTCTGATGCTGCAGGTCATCAATCGTACCGAGCTTGCACTGCGCCACTGCTTGAGCCAGGCCCGGGTGCGCCCTGAAGCGGTGTTCGGTGCACTGTTGGCGCTGCTCGGCGAGTTATCAACGTTCGCCAGCGATAGCAGGCGCGCTGAGCTGGACGTGCATTACCGGCACGCCGACCAGGGGGCAAGCTTCCGCGGGCTGATGGAAGCGGTGCGGGGCGTGCTGTCGGTCGTGCTGGAACAACACTCTATCGAGTTGACGTTGCAACAGCGACAGTACGGCGTATTGGTTTGCCCGGTAAGCGACTTGAAATTGCTGGGCACTGCGACGTTCATCCTGGCGGCCACGGCGCAGTCTGATTCGGAGCAATTACGCCAACGCCTGCCAGCGCACCTGAAAATCGGCCCCGTTGAGCGCATACGCGAGCTGGTCAACCTGCACCTGGCGGGTATCAAGGTCAAGCCACTGCCCGTAGCGCCGCGCCAGATCCCGTTTCACGCCGGCAAGACTTATTTCATGCTGGACATGAGTGCCCGCGACATCGCGCAGTTGCAGCAGTCGGGTGGGTTCGCGTTCCACGTGGGGGGCGAATTCTCCGGGCTTGAGTTGACCTTCTGGGCCATCAGGAATTGAACGCTATGGACAGTGAATATTCGCAGGATGAAAAAACCGTTCTGCTCGATCGCGACGGCCATGGGCCCGCACAAGGAGCGCTTACGCAGTTCCCCTCGCCGCCACGCTACGAACAGTTGCAGGATCGGATGATCTACGCGAGCCAGGCGTTGGACGCACACAGCTTCACGACAATGCTCAACCCGCTGGTGGTCGCGGCTTGGGACGTATTGTCGCAAGTGGTCCGGCTCAAGGGCTGCTCAGGTCGTGAAAACCTCGTCACGATCAACGATCGGTTGTCATCAGCGGTGACTCAATTCGAAACCCGTGCCTTGCAGGGAGGCGTTGAGAACACTCAGGTCATGTCTGCGCGCTACGTGTTGTGCAGCCTGATCGACGAAGCAGTCGTCACCACGGCGTGGGGCGCTCGAAGCGACTGGTCGAAGATGAGCCTGTTGAGCCGCTTTCACCACGAGACGTTTGGCGGCGAGAAGGTCTTCCAGTTGCTCGAACGCCTGGCGCGTGATCCGGTAAAACACGTGGCGATGCTTGAGCTGGGGTACCTGTGCCTGTCCCTGGGGTTCGAAGGGAAGTTTCGAGTGATGGAGCGGGGGATGCTGCACCTCGAGGCCGTTCGCGATGGCCTTTATCGACAGATCCGGCAGGTGCGCGGCAATCCGTCGTCGGCGCCGGTTTTGCCGCCCGGGCAGGGGCGTGCGCGCGGCAAGCGCCTATGCGTCATCCCTGCGCGCTGGTTTGTTGCCTTCACGCTGTGCTGTTTGCTCGCGATGTACGCAGGGTTCTCCTGGATGTTGGAGCGAGACAGGACCAGCGCACTGCAGAATCTTCAACTTTCGGCGTCGGAGCCTACCCGGACGCCCTTGTAAAAAACGCAGGGAGCAATGAATGAACGCATTCTTCAAGGGCGTGGGCGCCGTGCTGGGCAGAGTATGGGTTTGGAGCCTGATACTGGTGCTTTCCTGCGCTGTGCTGGTGTGGTGTGTCGGACCGCTGCTGGCCGTGGACGACCACCGGTTCTGGCAGGGCGCGACTGCCCGCCTGGTCACCATCAGCGTTTTGTTTCTGCTGTGGGGATTGGCGATGGTCCTGGCGGATGGGCGCCGTGCTGCCGGACGCGAACGGCCGGATTCGCCAACGAGCCAACCTTCGCTGGCGGCGGTGGAGGACGAGCGCAAGTACGTCCATGGCCGTTTCAAGCAAGCGTTGCACCGGTTGAACACGTGCCCTCGCTATGGAGAGCGCAATGCGCGTTGGCGCCATGATTTGCCCTGGTACCTGCTGATCGGAGAATCGCGCAGTGGCAAGACCCAGCTGTTGGAAGCAGCCGGGTTGCAGTCACCGCGCGATCAGATGGACACAGGGTCGACGGGCAGCAGCACACAGTGTGAATGGTACTTTGCCGACGAAGCTGTGCTCATCGACACGCCAGGGCGCTATCTGGTTCAACCCGACCGTTCGGTGGACGTCGCCGGCTGGACCACACTGTTGAACAGGCTGAGGTGGCGGCACCGAGTGCGTCCGCTCAACGGCGTGGTGGTGACACTCTCGGCAGACAGGCTTCTGAGCGGTAACGAGCACGACCTGGAGCAATCGGCCCGCCATGTGCGTTCGCGCCTGCAGGAGATCCAGCAGATGCTGCATGTGGAGGTACCCGTCTACCTGGTGTTGACCCAGGCTGATCGACTGTCGGGGTTCATCGAGTACTTCGACTCACCCTCGGCGGACGATGTCGATGCGGTGCTGGGCCAGCCGCTGGAGGCTGACAAGGCGGGCAATGACATTACCCAGGTTCGCCAGGCGTTCGAGCAGTTACTGCAACGTCTGCACAATGAATTGATCGAGCGATTACACCAGGAACGCGATGTCGAGCGTCGCAGGCAGATGCTTGAGCTTCCCCAGCAGGCGGCGCGAATGGGCGAGCGTTTGTGCCTGTTCATCGAGGGGGTGTTCTGTGCCCATCGCTACCAGCGCAGCAACGGTTTACGCGGGTTCTACCTGACCTGTGCCAGTGACAGGCGCAGCCATTTCGTGCAGGGGCTGTTCAGCCGGGTGATCTTTGCCGAGGCGGATCTCGCCGCATTGCAGAGCCGCGAGCGACAGCGCATCTGGCGGCGCAACGGGGGGCTGGGAATCGCCGCTGCGCTGGTTCTGGCGTGTGCCGCAGGGCTGTGGTTGCACAGTTACGCGATCAACCAACACCGTTTGGCTCACATCGCTGCACTCAGTGCGCCCGTTGCTCCGGGTAGCGATGAAACCTTGACGACCCTGGCGCTGCTGGACGCGCTCTGGGCGGCAACCCAGGTGTTTGCGCCTGCAGCCGACACTCCGCTGATTGAGCGTGCCGGCCTGTATCAGGGCGAGGTCAGCCGTCCACGGGTGTCGCGCGCCTATGAGCAAGCGTTACAGCAGCGACTGCTGGGCCGAACCGCTGCCCTGCTCGAAGAGCAGGTACGCGCCAGCCTCGGCGATAGAGAACGCCTGCTCGATAACTTGCGTGCGTACCTGATGCTCAATCTGCGTGAACGGCGTGATGCCGCGTGGCTGGCGCAGCATGTGGCGAGTTACTGGTCGCTGCGGTTTGCCGGTGATATGCCGGTACAGACGCGCCTGAATGAGCATTGGGCGCGACTGCTCCAACAGCCGTTCTCAGCCCCCCTCAATGACGACCTGGTGGCTCAGGCGCGTGCCGCGCTGCGGGGAGAGTCATTGGCCGATGTGGTGTATCGGGTGCTGCGCGAACAATCGCGCGACCTGGAGCCGTTGCGCCTGGCCGAGGGCAAGGTATTTGCCGCCATCGAGCCATCTGTTCCCGGTTTCTACACCAGAAGGTACGTGCAGTACTTCGAGACCCAGGGCCCCAGGCTGGTGAACGCCATCGCCCAGGATAACTGGGTACTGGGGGAAGGCACTGACTTGAGCGGCCAGGATTTGCAGCGCTTGATGACCCAACTGCAACAGCGCTACTTCAGCGAATACGCCCAGGCCTGGAGCGACGCCTTGGGGCGTGTCAGGCTGTTGCCAACCGACAGTCTTCGCGAGGATGCCGAACGGCTCGCGGGGCTGACCTCGGCGCAATCGCCGGTACTGCTGTTATTGCAGCAGCTTCGCGAGAACACCCGCTTGCTGCCTGGCCTTGAGCTGCCGGCCACGGTGGCCCAGCCGTCAGGTGCGTTGGGCACTATCGCCAAGGCCGCGTTGGCGCAGGGCCAGGCGAGCCTGGGCGACTCGGCTCGCCGGGCCTTGCAGCGGCGTTTTGAACCGCTGCATCAATTGCTGGACGAGCAGCAGAACCCCGGCGCCGAGCTGACCCGGGGGTTGGGCCTGCTCGACCAATTGCACCTGCAATTGGCGGCGCTGAACCGTGAGGGTTCGCCTGAGCAGGCGGCTTTCTTACGGGCAAAGCGGCGCATGGACGGCCAGCAGGACGTGCTGGGCGACCTGCGTGAAACGGCTACCCGTCTGCCGCTTCCGCTGGCCGGCTGGTTCGAAGGGATTGCTGAAGAAACCTGGCGCCATGTGCTGGACCAGGCCTATGCCCACGTCAATCAGCACTATCAGAGCGAGGTGCAGGGGCTTTACGCCAGGACGATTCGCCAACGGTATCCGTTCGCTGCCCACGCCTCGAGTGATGTGGCCCTTGAGGATTTTCGTGAGTTTTTCAAACCCCAAGGTGTTCTGGCGCGTTTTTACGAGGCTTACCTGCGCTCTTTTGTCAGCGCGGATGGCACGCGCTACCGGTTACGCGGAATGGACGGGCAGGGTTTACCCATCTCGCGCTCGCTGCTGGATCAATTGACGAAAGCCCAGGTTATCCGACGTGGCTTTTTCACCGAAGAGCAGGGCGAGCTGGCCGTGCGTTTTACCCTGGCGCCCTACAGCCTGGATCAGTCGGTCAACCGGGCGACTTTGCGATTGGGTGAACAGCAGCTGGAATACCGGCACGGCCCGATCATCCCCATGGCGTTCCGCTGGCCCATCGAAGCGGACAACGGTCGTGCCAGCCTCGTGCTGGACAGAGGCGCCGAACTGCGCCCGCTGGGTATCGAGAAGAACACCGGCGCCTGGTCGTTGTTCCGGTTTTTCGACCTGCTGCACCGAGAGCCTGCCAGTGGTGGCAACGCGCAAATGGTCAAGGCCGACCTGGCCGGGCTGCGCGCCCATTACCTGCTGGCGAGCCAGCGAACACCCAGCCCATTTGAAATGGACACATGGCGCACCTTTCGCCTGCCGGAGCAACTGTGAACTCGCTGCGCCCCACATGGCGCAGTGCCGGGCGTACACAGCGCGGGCAGTCACGGCCGCGTAATGAGGATGCCTTGCTCGATTGCCCGCAACTGGGCTGTTGGGCCGTGGCGGACGGCATGGGCGGGCACCGGCATGGCGATGTCGCCAGCCAGTGGGTGATCAGCAGCCTGGCTTCGTTGCCCGCACGGGGCAGTCTCGATCAGCGGGTCAATGCGGTCCGGCAGAGCTTGCAGGGTGTCAACCAGCGGCTGGCGAATGCGCGGCAGGCGCCAGGGGCACCCGGCAGTGGCGTGATAGGCAGCACGGTGGTGACGCTATTGCTGGAGCACGGGCGTGCGGCGTGTGTGTGGGCGGGGGACAGCCGCTGTTATCTGTGGCGCGAGCAGAACCTGTACCAGCTCTCCCGGGATCATTCGCTGTTGCAGCGTCTTATGGACGAGCGTCAGTTGAGTGCAACGCAAGCTGGCGCTCACCCTGATGCCAGAGCCTTGACCCGTGCGGTCGGCGGGCACTCTACCTTGCGGCTCGAGGTGCTGGAACTCAGTACCCGCCCTGGCGATGTATTTTTACTGTGCAGCGACGGTCTCTACCAGGCACTCAGCCATGCCGACCTGGGTCTGGCGTTGAGTGCGGGCGGGCCGCGACAGGTGGTGGACAGATTGTTTGCCAGCGCGCTGCACACCCCGGCGCGCGACGACCTGACCGCAGTGGTGGTGCAGTCATGAAGACAGGATCGACTCCGGTGTTGCTCGTCGGGCGCTACCACCTTGAGCAGGTATTGGGCCGGGGCGGAATGGGCGTGGTGTACCGCGCACGCGACCTGTTGCAGGAGCAGTTCGGTGAACCTTGTTCTGGTGTGGCGCTCAAGCTGTTGGACGAGTCTTTATCGGCGTGCCCGGATGCCCATGTGTTGCTGCACAGCGAGTTTGCGTTGTCTCGTCGTCTGCGACATGAACATGTAGTGAGGGTGTATTCGTTCGAGGTGGATACCTGCAGCCAGATCGCTTTTTTCACCATGGAACTGCTGCATGGCATGACGCTTGACCGGTTGCTGCTGGAATGTCCCGACGGACTGCCCTGGGCCGAGCTGCAACCGATTGCCCTGCAACTGCTGGATGCGCTGGCTTACGCCCATCAACATAACGTGCTGCATGGCGATATCAAACCGGCCAATGTCATGGTGGGAGAAGAGGGCGTGCGCTTGTTCGATTTCGGCCTGGGGCAGTCCATTGCGCTGACCACGGCGGACTTGCCGAGTGTGAGTCGCAGCCGCTTGAATGCCTGGACTCGCGCCTATGCTGCGCCTGAATTACTCGCCGGTGGCACGTTGACGCCCGCGGCCGACCTGTATGGCGTGGCGTGTGTTCTGTATGAGCTGGCCCAGGGGCGTCGCCGTGACAATCACCCTGCGGGCCACAGACTGCCACGGCCCTGGCAGTTGCCCCGGCGCTGCTGGCCGGCCCTCCGTACGGCGTTGGCGGCGGACCCGCAACGGCGGACCCTGACGGTGGCCGAATTGCGCGAGGCCATCGGTTGCAAGCGGTCTCGCTGGTACGGCTGGCCGCAGCGTCAGCCGCTCAAGTCATGCAGTTGGCAGTAGTCGGCCCAATTCATGCCGGCCATCTGTGCGACTTCCTTGTGCACCTCAAGGCGCTGGGTTTCGAAGGCTTCGCTGGACTCTGTCGTCAGCTTGAGGGTCAGCTCCCAGGCGAACAGGCCTTCGCGCTCGGCCTGCGCTTCGAATGCTTCGTATAGACGCTCGGTACGATACTGCGCCACGCTTTCCCCCCTGGCCTGGGCCGCCAGGGGGTTGAGGCTGTCCAGCTCGGCGGCCACATCCGGGTGTTCGCGCAGGAATCGGTCCAATGCGCGTTGGTAGTTATCGCCAGGTGCTGACAACGCCAGGCCCCTCAGTGAGAGGGATGGGTGTCGACGTCGGGCGCGTGCCCACCGACGTGACGCCGAGCGCGCTTACGCGACCTGCGCTGGATCCAGCGTTGCACCGGTGCCAATAAAAAGAACATCAGGTAGGCGACGAGCACCAACGCCAGGTCTATCCAGGTTTCCGCGACGGGCCCGGTAAACAGTTCGATGACATTCTTGATCACAAATAACAGCACCACACTGCACAACCACAACAGGATGGTGACGAACAGGGGACGCATGGTGCTGGACTGCTTATCGTGCATGGTAACGCTCTCTCCTTTGTGCCTGCTTTCATCCAGGCCATATTCCCTGAGTAGACACCCGGTGTTATCCAGGTTTTACATCCTTCAACACTCGGAAAGGCGGGGATGATACCGACTCAGGCAGGATTAGGGAGCGGAATACATCAGAAAGTTCGATTTTTTATGTGGGTATTTTCCGATGTCTCCGAGTTTTTCGCCGAAAGCGCCAGTGGCGATGGCAAAAAGCTTTCGCTCCGAGCATCAGGGCGTGTAGCGTTGACGCGTATTCCGGCGCTGATCTCCAGAACCCGTGAATACGGGCAGAGGGCGGCTCATGGCGCAAACGCTGTTCAAACTATTCCTGACCCAGCGCTTGGCGGCCCTGGCCAGTATCGAGTCGTTGCGTGCGATTCGGGAGGGCTTGTTGTGGATCCTGCCCTGCCTGCTGGTCTCCGCCGGTTTCCTTATCCTGTCCGAGTGCGCCAGGATGATCGGGTTCAGCCCTCAGACCGTCAGCTTCCTGGCGGGTCTGCATGACCGCATCAGCTCGGTCATCCCGCTGCTCGTCGCAGCCTCCATCGGTTATATGTTAGCCATTCAGCACCGCTTGCCACAGCTGCCGATCGCTTTTTTGTGCCTGACCCATGTGGTGGTGGCCACATTTCTCTTGCGTGACTACCCTCGGGCTTCAGCCACCTTTCTGCTGTTCATTGCCATCGCTTCGCCGCTGATCAATGTGCCTGCCGTTGCCTGGCTGCACCGTTTTCGTTGGACACGCCTGGTCCATGAAGACCTGATCGGACACAACCTCAAAGGCACGATCAACATGGTGTTGCCCGGCGTGATCAGCGCGTTGGCACTGGTGGTGGTGCTGTCGTTGCTGCTGCAGATTCCCTACGTGGCGCAGCTGCAGGGGCCGCAGGTGCTCAATGCGTTACAGGCGCCCTACAGCAGCGGGTTGTTCGTGACCTTGATGAACTCGCTATTGTGGTTTTTTGGCATTCACGGCGTGTACGCCTTGCAGCCGCTGTTCGATGTGCTGGATCAGGCCGTGACGCTCAACGGTGCGGCGCTGGCTGCGGGCGAGCCGGTCCGCTACCTGCTCAACAGTGGCCTGTTGGGCAGCTTCGCGTTTATCGGCGGGTCGGGCAGCGCATTGTGCCTGCTCCTGGCAATCCTGCTGTTTTCCAGGAGCCGGTCCATGCGGTTGCTGGCGATGGCCAGCTTGCCGCTCTCGTTGTTCAATGTCAGCGAAGTGCTGTTGTTCGGTTTGCCGATCATCCTCAACCCGCGGTTGTTCATCCCGTTTCTGCTGGTGCCGGCGTTGAATGGGATGGCGGCGTTGGCAGTGGTGCAACTAGGCTGGGTGTCACCCGCAGTGGCCAGCGTGCCGTTTACCGCGCCGGTGTTGCTCAATGCTTACCTCAGCACCCATGGCGATATCGCTGCCGTGGTGCTGCAGGTGGTGCTGCTGGGCCTGGGCACGCTGGTGTATGCGCCTTATGTACGGGCGATTCATCGCCAGGCCAGTGAGGGCGGCACGGTGTACCTCAAGTCACTGGACATGACCTTTCGCGGCCTTGAGGAGAAAGGCCGGTTGCTGGAGTTCGACCCGATCCTGGCGTCCCATCGCACCCTGGCCCGCCAGGCGGTTGAGTTGAGCCGCATCCAGCAGATCAGCGATTACGATTTCTATCTTGAATTTCAGCCACAAGTCTCCACCCGCACCGGCCTGTGCACCGGCTGCGAAGCCTTGATGCGGGCCCGGGACGCTCAGGGCACGGTGCATTCGCCCTGGGAGTTCCTGCAATGGCTGGCACAGGCGCGGTTGATGCCGGACGTGGACGTGTGGGTGGCGTCCCAGGCCGTGCGCCAACATCAAAAGTGGAAGAAGGCCGGGTTTGAATTGCCCATCACCATCAATGTTTCCAGCTTCACGCTCAAGGATGCGGCCTATGGTGATCGCCTGGTAGAGATCCTCGCCCAGGCCCACGGCTGGGTGTCGGTGGAGATCACTGAAGATGCGCTGGTCAGCGATATCCAGGCCACCCGTCAGACCATTGGCAAACTGCAGGCGTTGGGGGCCAAGGTGTATATCGATGATTTTGGCACCGGATTTTCGGCGTTGAGCTACCTGCACCAGTTTCCGGTCGATTTCATCAAGATCGATCGCAGCTTCGTGGTCGCCCAGCACGATCCCAAGGGCGCGCAGGTGCTGACGGGCATGCTGCGTTTCTGCGAGGCATTGAACCTGGGCGTGGTGGTGGAAGGGGTCGAGACCGCCGAGCAATTGGCGTTCCTGAATACGGGCGCCGAGTTGTTTATTCAGGGATGGTATTTCAGCAGGGCGTTGCCGGGGGATGAGATGCCGCAGTTTGTGCGTGAGCGGGCCGCGTTGGCTTGATCAAGCGGGCAAGGCGGCCCCGGTGTGAGTGTGGAAGCGGGTGGGCTCCCACATTTTCAGGCCGCCTAGGCGGCCTCGTAGGCTCGATTGGTCTGTTCAATCTCCTCGACCAGCCCATCTATCCCCTGCAGCCGGGCGCGATTGTCATGATCCCAGGGATGAAATCCGGGTTTGAAATAATGCAGCCAGGGCCGCAGCATGCGTGGAAACACGCCCTTGGGGCCGTACAGAAACTTGAGCATGCGCCAGAACCCCTTCAGATGCCCACCCGACTTGCGGTCGGCAATCAGCAGGCGCACGTGGAAGTCGAGCACCACCAGCCAAAAAAGCACCGTGGTAAACAGCATGGTGCCGGTGCGCAGCAGGTAGCGTCCGGGCCCAGGCTTGATCACCGTGTTCCACACATCGTAGGCCACTGCCTTATGTTCGGTTTCTTCCAGGGCGTGCCAATACCACATCTGCCGGTAGCCTTTGAGTGAATCGCCAAAGCGCGACGGGTCGCTCAGCAGGATCTCCGCGAGCATCGCGGTGTAGTGCTCAAGGGCGATGGTCACCGCCAGATTGAATGACGGTGGCAGGTGTTTCTTCTGCAGGTCCAGGAAGAATTTCAGGCGCCGGTCGAGGCGGTGCGCAGGCAGGCCCGCTGCTTGCAGCAGCTCGTTGTAGGCCACGTGTTCGCGGCTGTGCATGGCCTCCTGGCCGATGAAGCCCTGGATTTCCTTCTTCAGATCCGGATCGTCGATGCGGGTGCGGTAATGGCGCACGCTGTCCATGAAAAACAGCTCGCCCTGGGGAAACAGCAGCGACAGGGCATTGAAAAAGTGCGTCACGAACGGGCCTTGCTCATGCCAGTTGGTGATGCGCCCGGCGGGCAGGGCGAAGCGGATATCACGGCGAATCGGCAACATGGGGCGTACTCCTGTTCAGAGGCGAGGCTCGTCGTTGGTTTCAAACACGGGCGTGCGTGGCTTGGGGGCCATGCGCTTGCTGGCAAACACCACCAGCGCTTGATAAGCCGCCGGCAGGCAACGGGCGAGCAGGTCGAGGAAATAGGCATCGCGGCCGATCAGAACGCGGCGCCTGTTTTTGCGCACACCTTGCAGGATCACCTTGGCGGCCTGATCGGCGTCGGTGATAAACAGCTTTTCGAAATCGGCGCGCGCCTGTTGTTCGCTGTGGATCAGAAAGCCGGTCATGTTCGCGTCGATACGGCTGCTGCGGCAGATATCAGTGCGAATACCGCCGGGATGCACGCAGGTGGCGGAGACGCCGCAGCGTTGCAGATCCAGCTCCTGGCGCAGCGCTTCGGTAAAGCCGCGTACCGCGAACTTGCTGGCGTTGTAGCCGCTCATGCCAGGCTGGGCGAACAGGCCGAACACGCTCGAGGTGTTGACGATATGCCCGTCGCCACTGGCCTTCAGGTAAGGCAGGAACGCCTTGGTGCCATGCACCACTCCCCAGAAATTGATGCCGACGATCCACTCCAGGTCGGCATAGTCCACGCCTTCCACGGTGCTCGACAGCGCCACGCCGGCATTGTTGAAGACCAGGTTGACCTGGCCGTGCTCGGCCGCACAACGCGCCGCCCACTCCAGCATGGCTTGGCGGTCTGCTACATCCAGTACCTGGAGGGTGACGGTCACCGGTGACAGGGTCGAAGCCCTGATCAAGTCCAGGGTGCGCTCCAGCCCCTGGCTGTTCTTGTCGGCCAGGGCCAGGTGGCAACCTTCCCGTGCCAGGGCCAGGGCCAATGCGCGGCCCATGCCAGAGGCCGCTCCCGTGATCGCCGCCACGCGGCCGTTGAATGACTTCATGACAGGCTGCCTTCTGTGGCGCAATGAGGGGTTGGCTCCGGACGCGGCACCGATGCAACCGGCGCCCGGCTGACCAGGTAGTCCTTGAGCGCAAAATGCCGGGTGATCTGCTTGAAGCGCCACGTCGAGGCGGGCCACAGCGTGGTGTTCCTGCCGGTGCGCGGGTCGAGGTACCAGCTGCGGCACCCGCCGGTGTTCCAGATGGTGCGCTTGAGCTTGCCTTGCAAGTGCTCGTTGTAGGCCTGCTCCACGGCGGGGTTGACCTCCACCATGGTGATGCGCTGTCGCTGCATCTGTTGCAACGCGTCAAGGATGTACGTGACCTGGGCCTCGATCATCAGGATCATCGAGTTGTGCCCCAGGCCGGTGTTAGGCCCGACGATCAGGAACAGGTTGGGATAGCCCGGCACCGTGGTGCCTTTGTAGGCGTGGGCGCCGTCATGCCAGGTGTCCATCAGGTCGACGCCGTTGCGCCCGATGATGCAGTCACGGGGCAGAGGATCGGCGGCCTGGAACCCGGTGCCGAAGATCAGGCAATCGGCGGGGTGCTTGATGCCGTCGGCAGTGATCACGCCATCGGCTTCGATGCGCAGCACGTTATCGGTCACCACCGCGACGTTACTGCGTGACAACGCCGGGTAGTAGTCGTTGGAGATCAACACACGCTTGCAGCCAATGGTGTAGTCCGGTGTCAGGACTTTGCGCAGGGAAGGGCGGGCCACCTGGTTGCGCAGGTGGCGCAGGGCGATTTTCTGCACCATCTTCATCAAGCGCGGGTGCAGGGCAAAGCCCACCACGCGGCCTTCCAGCGCCCAATAAAAGGCGCCGCGCACCAGCCTTTGGGTAAATGGCAGATGCTTGAACAGCCAGCGTTCGACACCTGAGACAGGTCGGTCGGGTTTGGGCATGATCCAGGGCGGTGTGCGCTGGAACAGGTCCAGGTGCGCGACGTGCGGCGCAATCTGCGGCACGAACTGAATGGCGCTGGCGCCGGTACCGATCACCGCCACGCGCTTGCCCTTCAGGCTGTAGTCATGGTCCCACAGCTGCGAATGGAAACGCTTGCCCTTGAAACTGTCCAGCCCGGGGATGTCCGGCAGTGCCGGGCGCGACAGCCCGCCCATGCCCGACACCAGCACGCGCGCGCTGACCTGGCGGCCATCGCTGAACGTCAGTCGCCAGCGCTGTTGCTGATCATCGAACACCGCCCGCTGCAAGCCCATGCCGAAGCGCAGGTACGGCGCCAGCTCGAAACGCTGCGCGCAGTGCTCCAGGTAAGCGCGAATCTCCGCCTGGGGAGCAAATTGGCGCGTCCAGTCCGGGTTGGGTGCGAAGGAAAACGAATACACGTGGGACTGCACATCACAGGCACAGCCGGGGTAGTGGTTGTCACGCCACGTGCCGCCCAGGCTGTCGGCCTGCTCGGCGACAAAGAAATCGGTGAACCCGGCTCCCTTGAGTTTGATCGCCATGCACAGGCCGGCGAAGCCTGAGCCGATGATCGCGATGTCGACGTTGTCACTGTGGGCATTCATAGGTTGTCCTTTCTGGGCATCGGATGTGCTCCCGTTTTTTTGTTGTGTGTTTTAGATAGAACACCATTGCAAAGAAAAATTGAATTAATTATTTTAAAAAAGATTTTAAATAATCTACCTGAAAATTTCGCCTGCGCCAGGGTCTTGTTCGATACATGCGACTTGTCCGACAGACGCGCATAGAGGTTGGGGCCAAGGTAAGCGCGAAAGTTGAGGCCTCGATCAATCCCGGTCAGGTCGTCAGCAGCAGGGAAGCAGAGGACCGAGCTATGGCTGTCGAGTGGGTTGTCGCTGCGGGTGTGGTGATAGGCGCGAGCGCTGTGTTGTGGGTGTTCAGTGCGTGGATGACACGGCGCATCGAAACGGCTGTTCCGATCAATGGGCGCTTTGTCGAGGTGGATGGCGAGCGCTTTCATTATGTAGAAGAAGGCGAAGGCCCGGCGCTGGTGATGGTCCACGGGCTGATGGGCAGCAGCCGTAACCTGACCTACGCGTTATCCGGTCAGTTACGTGAGCATTTTCGCGTTATCAGCGTGGACCGGCCAGGCTCGGGCTACTCCACTCGGCAGCGTGGCACGGCGGCGGATCTGCCGGCCCAGGCTCGCCAGATTGCCGCCTTCATCAAGACCCTCGACCTGGACAAGCCGCTGGTGCTTGGGCATTCCCTGGGGGGGGCGATTGCCCTGGCCTTGGCCCTTGATCATCCCCACGCAGTATCGGGCTTGATCCTGGTGGCGCCCTTGACCCATCCCCAGCGCATGTTGCCGTTGGTCTTCCTGTCATTGGCGGTGCGCCCTGCCTGGCTGTGTCGCTGGATGTCGCGCACCTTGACGATGCCCGTCGGCCTGTTGACCCAGGGGGCGGTGGTCAAGGGCGTGTTCGCCCCCGATGCCGCCCCGCCGGACTTCGCCACGCGCGGCGGTGGCCTGCTGGGTATGCGGCCCGACAACTTCTACGCAGCGTCCACCGAGATCAACCGGGTCAATGATCACTTGCCGGACATGGTCACGCGCTACCCGCAGCTGACGCTGCCCATCGGCCTTATCTACGGCACGCGTGACAAAGTGCTCGACTTCCAAAAACATGGCCAGGGCCTGGCCAGCAAGGTGTCTGGGCTGAAGCTGCAGGTCGTGGAAGACCGTGGGCACATGCTGCCAATCACCGCCACCGAGCGCGTGGTGGCGTTGGTCGAGCAGGTCGCCAGGCGGGTTCGACCTGTACAGGCCGCCGCTGTGTTACATCTTCCGTTCGCCGTGGCGAGCAAATAATCGTGCCATTTCGTTCGCGGTTCCAGCGCGTCAACGCTTGCCCTAGACACCTGGCCAACGGTCTGAAAAAGAGACTGCCCGGTCACGGAAAAAAGGCCTGGATAAACTAGTTGACGACCTAACGATTCCGCGCTATTTATTTAAAAAAATTATTTCAATGTCCAATTTGAAACAGTTTTTGAAATGCCTAAGAGCGAATAAAATAATGAAAAGAACGCCTTTTATCGCATGGTCGATTTCTCGCAGCGCTCAGCGCTGCGTCACTGCCTTTTCTGCCTTCGGATGCACTCGGAGGTTGCCATGAACCCCGCTCTGACTGTTCCAGGCGTGTGGGCCGACGGCAAGCGGTACCTGTGGTGGCTGGGCATCATGCCGCTGGCGACCCCCTTGCTCTCGGGTGCCTTGGCGATCGGCACCGGTATCCAGCAACTGTGGTGGGTCGGTGTACTGGTCATCTTCGGCTTGATCCCCTTGATCGACGGCCTGCTGGGTGAGGATGTCAGCAACCCGCCCGAATCTGCCGTCAGCCATCTCGAATCCCAACGCTATTACCGTTGGATCGTCTACACCGGCGTGCTGTTTGTGATCGCCTCGGTGGTCATCACCGGTTGGCTCGCCGCCGGCGGCATTGACTGGATCATTCGCGGCGGGCTTGTGCAGGCAACCGCCACGCTGGATCCTTCCAACTGGCTGGCAAAAACCGCCGCCTTCATGACCGCGCGCACCGAGTTGCACGGTCAAGTCAGTGGGTTCACCTATCTGGGCATGGCGATGTCCACCGGGGCTGCCACCGGTATTGCGATCAACACCGCCCATGAGCTGGGCCACAAGCCCAAGCCACTGGAAGTGTTCCTGGCCAAGGTAACCCTGGCGCCGACCTTCTACGGCCACTTCTACACCGAACACAACCGGGGCCACCACGTGCGCGTCGCCACACCGGAAGATCCGGCCAGCTCGCGCCTGGGTGAAAGCTTCTGGGCTTTCCTGCCGCGTTCGGTGTGGTTCAGCGCACGCTCGGCATGGAACCTGGAGCGCGAACGCCTGCGCAAACTCGGGCTGCCGGCCTGGCACTGGAAGAACGCCGTGCTCAGCGCCTGGATGTACAGCGTGCTGCTCTGGGGCGCAATGATTGCCTGGCTGGGCGCGGCAGTGATCCCGTTTTTGATTATCCAGGGCATCTACGGTTTCTCGCTGTTAGAAGTGGTCAATTACGTCGAGCACTATGGCCTCAAACGGCAGAAGTTGCCCAACGGTCGTTATGAACGGTGTTCGCCGCGTCACTCCTGGAACAGCAACCGGATTGTGACGAATATCTTTTTGTTCCAGTTACAACGGCATTCCGATCACCATGCCAATCCAACCCGTAGTTATCAGTCGCTGCGCCACTTTGATGAATCACCGCAACTTCCTTACGGCTACGCCAGTATGATTGTCTGGGCGTATGTGCCTTACTTGTGGCGCCGACGGATGGATCATCGTGTATTGAATCATTATGCCGGCGATATAACCCTGACCAATCTTCAGCCGTCACAGCGCGTGAAGTATCTGGCGAAGTACAGTGGCGACGCCAAGCCGTTTTAATTTGAAATAGAAAACGCTTTTTCGAGTGTATTTCGATAAGGATTTCTACGTCGATTATTTGTTAGCTTATTTGCAAGACGGTTGTTTACCCAACGAAAATAAATTCAAGGGAAGGGCGTAAACATGCAAGTAATTCGTGTCACTATCAAGTTCACCGTTAATGTCGTTTTGGCCGCGCTGGGCCTGATCGCCTGCCACCAGGCGCAGGCCGCCCGTATCGAACCAGCCGGTAGTGCATTTACCGCCCAGGGCCCAATCAGTTTTTCCAAGGGCGCGTTGATCAGTGCCGACTGCACCATCAAGGTCGCGGGCAAGGTGGCGGCCGATGGGACGTCGGTCAATATCGACAAGGTGACATTCGACGGCGGGCTCAAGTGCAGTCGGGTCGAAGCTATTAACTTGCCATGGCTCTTGATTGCGAAGGATACAAAAAGCGGCTCGATGTCGAAGATCAGCGTGGATGTGCATGCCTTCGGCCTGGGCGGCAAGTGCGGTCCTTCTACCGCAGTAGGTACGTGGGATAACGCCACCGGCAAGTTGGAGGCTGCCAATGTACCGATTGGTGATGACTGCACGATTAAAACGGTGTCGATCAAGATGCCGCCTGGTTTCAAAGTGGTTGAATAAGTTTGTCGGACTTAATTGAATTTGGCTGGGGTGCGAAGTTCTGCAGTTTCATCGTGACTTCGTGTTCATGGCCATTATCCCAGGCGAAATAACTCGCCATTATATGTGAGGCAAAATAATGAAAAGCTTGAAAACCCTCGTTTGTGCAACTTCGTTCGCCCTGAGCCTTGGTGCAGTGTCGATGGCCAACGCTGCCACTATCGCGCCTGCCGGCACGGCGTTCTCTACATCGGGTTCGATCACCGTAACTTCGCCCGCGTCGTTGAACCTCCCAGTGACTTGCAACATCGCCTTCACCGGTTCCGTCGCGGCTGATGGCTCGAGCGCTTCGATCACAGGCGCAACGGTCAACGGTTCCAACGCGCTGTGCGGTGTGCCCCAGTTGTTGAACCTGCCGTGGACATTGAACGTGGCAAGCGGCGGTCCTGATGCGTTCACCGGTACGGTGTCGGGCGTGAATTTCAAAATTCTCAGCAATTGCTCTGCTTCGCCGGTGACCATCAATGTCGGCTTCAATAACTCTACCAACCAACTGAAAGTGCCAAGCACACAAACCGTCGGCTCCTGCAAAATTACTGCTCTGACCGCTACACCAAGCCCGGCCTTTACCGTTACCCCATAAATGCCGTGAGCGTTTGACGTGATGATCACACGTTAAAACACGCCAGTGTCTCGCAAGGGGCACTGGCTGCGGGAGGCCAGGTCGGGACAACCGATCTCGGAGGATAAGAACAATAAGGAGTGGAGCATGAATAATAAGAAGTATCAGACACGTACGTTGTTGAGCCTGGCAATTCTCGGCGGCCTGATCACGGCAACGGGACCCGCACATGCCGGTGGTTTCACCACGCCGACCTTCGGCGCTCCCGGATGGGGACGTGCCTTCGGGGGTGGCTCACTGTTCCAGAATGATCCTTCCGCGGCCTACAATAACCCGGCCGGCATGGCTTTCATCGATCATACAATATCTCAATTTACCGTCGATTACGCGCGCATCAACGTTAAATACAAAGGCACGGCCACGGACTATGCAGGCAACGCGCCTGCGGCGGTCGACCCTACGGATTTGAGTTCCACGCCGCGCACCGGCGATGGTGGGCAAGGGGGCTTTACGGCCTGGTTGCCAACCGGCTTCATGGTGGTACCGATCAACGACCGTTTTGCGTTCGGGCTGAGTCAGGTGGTGCCGATGGGTGCGCGCACCACCTGGGATGAAGATTGGATCGGTCGCGACTTTGCCGTTGATACGCGCATTGAAACGGTAGGTGTCACAGGCTCGCTGTCGTTCAAGGTCAATGACCAGTTTTCGGTAGGTGCCGGCGCCATCGTCCAGCACACCAAAGGCTTTGTAAGCCAGAATCTGGATTTGTATTCCGCCGCAGCCTTGTCGCCGGAAATCGGTATCCCGTTCCCTTCCGGCGTCGGCTCCTCGCTGATGCGGGTCAAGGTGGACAACACCTCGGTCGGCTGGTTTGCCGGGGTGGTCTGGAAGCCTACCGAATTCGATACCCTGGGCCTGAATTACCACGCGAAAATCAAGAATAAACTCGAAGGCAAGTACAGCCTGTATGCCGACGAGGCGAACAAGTCACTTATCGAAGGCGGCTTGCCGGCGCTGGCTTATCCGGGGTTGGACCTTAACGTCAACGGCGCCAAGGCTTCCACCCAATTGGACGTTCCCGCCAACGCCTCCGTCGACTGGGTCCACCAGTTCAATGATCGCCTCACGCTGGGCGCCAGCGTCACCTGGACTCAATGGTCGTCGTTCAAGGCACTGACATTGAAGTCCGAGGGCACGCAGCTCGTGTCGATTCCCTATAACTACAAGGACGCCTGGATGGTGTCACTGGGTGGCGACTACAAATTTACCGACGACTTCACGTTCCGCGCCGGTGTGGCCACCGACCAGACGCCGACCCGCAACTCTACGCGTGACCCGCGTATCCCAGACGGGGATCGGGTGTTCGCCTCCCTGGGCTTTGGCTACAACATCCGCGCGGTTCCCGGTTTGAGCATCGACGGCGCGTACTCGCGGCAATTCGTCGAGAAGGCCAAGCTCAGGACGCACAACCAGGATCGCCTGGGTGGCGCAACCCTTGACGGTAAAGCCGACGCCAAGGGTGAAGTGGTCAGCCTTTCAGCGACTTACGCGTTCTGAACCGTTGATGGCGCGCGACCTGTCTGGACAGGTCGCGCAGGCGTGCCGATGCAACCCGTTAATGACTTGACAGGCTGACCCGCTCGGCCCGTTATTTTTTCGCCAAAGAACTAAATAAAAATTTCAAAACAAAATTTGAATTTGTCTTTGCGAGTTTGTAGTGTGGCGATAAGCCGTCGCTCAATCCGAGCGGCCGCAGGTGCCGCACCCTGAATCAAGTAGAGGTATCCCCATGGTTATCTGGTTATTGGTGGGTTTCGCCGCAGCGATTGCCCTGGCGTATCGACAAGCCTGCGCCCCCCACTGGCTGGGTGCTGGCCTGGTCTGGTTGGCGGCCGGTTATCTGTTCAACGTGGTGGCCGCATTCGGCGTCACCGTCGCGGCGGTGCTGGTGCTGCTCCCGGCTGTGGTGCTGGCGATCAAACCCCTGCGCCGTGTGCTGTTGACCAGCAAGGCCCTGGTGCTGTTTCGTACGATCATGCCGGCGATGTCCGATACCGAACGTGCGGCCATCGAGTCCGGCACGGTGTGGTGGGACGCCGAGCTGTTCAGCGGCAAGCCTGACTGGCAGCGCCTGCTGCAAGCCGCGCCGGCCAGCCTGAGTGCCGAAGAGCAGGCGTTCCTCGACAACGAAGTAGAAACCCTGTGCGACATCGCCAATGACTGGGAAACCACGCAGGTGTGGCAGGACATGTCCCCCGAGGGCTGGCAGTACACCAAGGACGCGGGCTTTCTCGGCATGATCATTCCCAAGCAGTACGGCGGCAAGGGCTTCTCCCACTATGCGCACTCCCAGGTGGTGATGAAATTGTCGACCCGCTGCTCGGCGGCGGCCATTTCGGTGATGGTGCCCAACTCCCTGGGCCCCGCCGAACTGTTGCTGCATTACGGCACCGACGCCCAGCGCAACTACTACCTGCCGCGTCTGGCGCGGGGCGAGGACATCCCGTGCTTTGCGCTGACCAGCCCGTATGCCGGCTCCGACGCCGGGGCAATTCCCGATGTGGGCATCGTGTGCAAAGGCCTGCACGAAGGTGAGCAAGTGCTGGGGTTCAAGGTGACCTGGGACAAGCGCTACATCACCCTCGGCCCGATTGCCACGGTGCTGGGCCTGGCGTTCCGCGCCGAAGACCCGGACGGCCTGCTCGGTGCCGCCGGTTCTCTGGGCATTACCTGCGCGTTGATTCCCACCTCCCATCCGGGTGTGAACAGCGGTCGTCGCCATTGGCCGTTGAACGCGGTATTCCAGAACGGACCGACCACCGGCAAGGACGTGTTCATTCCGCTGGAGTGGGTGATCGGCGGCCGCGAACAAGTCGGCAACGGCTGGCGCATGCTGATGGAATGCCTGGCGGCGGGCAGGGCGATTTCGCTGCCGTCGGCCAATGTCGGCCTGGGCAAAGTCGCGGTGCGTGGCACCACCGCCTACGCGGCGATGCGTAAGCAGTTCGGCCTGCCCATCGGCAAGTTCGAAGGGGTGCAGGCGCCCTTGGCGCGCATGGCCGGGCACCTGTATGCCTGTGACGCGGTGCGCAAGGTGTCGGTGGCGTCCCTGGATGCCGGTGAGAAACCTTCGGTGATCTCGGCCATTGCCAAATACCACGTCACCGAGCGCGCACGCATGATCGTCAACGATGGCATGGACATCGTCGCCGGCAAGGGCATCTGCATGGGGCCCAACAACTTCCTGGCCCGTGCCTATCAGCAAAGCCCGATCGCCATCACCGTGGAAGGCGCCAACATCATGACCCGCTGCCTGATCATCTACGGCCAGGGCCTGATCCGCTGCCATCCCTATGTGTTCCGCGAGATGGAAGCGGCGCGCCACCCGGATCGGCGCAAGGCACTGGAGGCGTTCGACAGCGCGATGTTCGGCCATGTGAGTTTTGTCCTGGCCAACACCGTGCGTGCGGCGGTGCATGCGCTGACCGGTGGCCGGTTGCTGTCTGCCCCGGCCAAGACCGACCCTGCGCTGGCGTCCTACTATCGTCAGGCCAATCGACTGTCGGTTGTGCTGGCGCTGGTCTCGGACATTTCCATGGGCGTGCTGGGCGGTGCCCTCAAGCGCAAGGAAAGTATCACCGGGCGCCTGGGCGATATTCTTTCGCAGTTATACATCCTGTCCTGCGTGCTCAAGCGCTTCGAGGATGACGGTCGGCCCCAGGCGGACCTGCCGCTGGTGCATTGGGCGGCCCAGGATGCACTGCTGCGCGCCCATGAAGCCTTGGCTGAAGTACTCGACAATTACCCCTCGAAACTCGCTGCCGCGGTGCTGCGGGGTTTAAGTTTTCCGTTCGGCATTCCCTTGCATAAACCGTCGGATCGCCTGCTGGCCCAGGTAGCCGATGTGGTGCAGACGCCCGGCGAAACCCGCGATCGGCTGCTGGCCAATTCCTACATCCCCCGCCCGGAAATCGACAAGCTGGCCTACGGCGAGCTGGGATTGCGCCTGTTGCCCCAGGTTGAGCTGATCGAGGCACGGCTCAAGCCCGCCATCAAGCAAGGCCTGCTCGAGCCGATGCCGATCTCGACCATGGCGTTTACCGGCTGGCGCGTCAAGGCACGGGCGCAGGACCTGATCAGCGACGACGAAGACGCGTTGCTCGCACGCTACGTGGAATACGCCGACCACGCTATCCAGGTCGACGATTTCCCGCAGGACTTCGGTTTGCTGGAGGCCCTGCAGCAGCGCAAGCAAGCATTGGAGCCCGCCGCCAAGCGGCGTGCCAGCCAGAGTGAAAATGCTTCGGTCAATTAACCCAAACGCGGTCCCAATGTGGGAGGGGGCTTGCCCCCGATGGCGGCTACAAGGTGCATCTGGGTGGGCAGACACACCGCTATCGGGGGCAAGCCCCCTCCCACAGGTGACCGGGTTTCCAAGGCAGGATTGTGTTGTGAATGGATCTATCTATGAGTGACAGCTACCTTTCTTTCGTCAACTCCTCCTGGGGCCGTCGCCTGGCCCAGGCCGTCGGCTTGCCGCAACCCTTGCCCCTGCAACGCCACCGCAGCGGCCAGCAGGGTCTGGCCAACCCGGTGATCGTCGCCGGGGCAGGGCGACTGGCGGAGCAGGTGCAGCGCATCTTCACTAGCACCGATACCGTCGCCGCCACACCCGCGACCCTCAGGGCGCCGTCCACGGTGAAGGTGCAAGGCGCGGTTTTCGATGCCTGCGGTGTGACCGACCTGCAGCACCTGGATGAGCTCTACCGGTTCTTTCACGCCAATGCCAGGCGCCTGGGCCAACACGCCCGCGTGGTGGTGCTCGGCACTGCCCCCGAACACTGCCGGGACTTGCCCCAGGCCGTCGCCCAGCGCGCGCTCGAAGGTTTGGTGCGCTCGCTGGCCAAGGAGCTGCGCCGGGCAATTACCGTGCAATTGATCTACGTGGCGCCCGGCGCCGAAGACGCGTTGGACAGCAGCCTGCGCTTCTTTCTGTCGCGTCGTTCGGCCTATGTGTCAGGGCAAGTGGTACGCCTGGAACAACCGCTGGACGACGCGCCGAGTGTTAATTGGGATAGGCCGTTCGCCGGCCGGCGCGCCCTGGTGACCGGTGCCTCGCGGGGCATTGGCCTGGCCATTGCCCAGGTGTTGGCGCGCGACGGTGCCCATGTGGTGTGTGTCGACGTGCCCCAGGCCCAGCTGGCGCTGCAACAGGCCGCCGACAGCGTGAACGGCTCGGCGCTGCCCCTGGACATCACCGCGCCGGACGCCGTCGCGTTATTGCAGGCGCATGTCGGCCAATACGGCGCCTTCGATGTGGTGGTTCACAACGCCGGGATTACCCGCGACAAGACCATCGCCAAGATGAGCGACGTTGCCTGGCGCAGTGTGCTGGCGGTCAACCTTGAAGCGCCGTTGCAGCTCAGCCAGGCGCTGCTGGATAACCAGGGCCTGAACCCCGGCGGGCGCATCGTTTGTGTGTCGTCGATTTCCGGGATTGCCGGCAACCTCGGCCAAAGCAACTACGCCACCTCCAAGGCCGGGGTGATCGGCCTGGTGCAGGGCCTGGCACCGCAGGCGGCGGCGCGGCAGGTGACGGTGAATGCCGTGGCGCCAGGGTTTATCGAAACGCAGATGACCGCGAAAATCCCGCTGATGATCCGCGAGGCCGGGCGGCGCATGAATTCCCTGTCCCAGGGCGGGCAACCGATCGACGTGGCCGAGACCATCGCCTGGCTGGCCCATCCCGCCTCGGGCGGAATCAATGGCCAGGTAGTGCGGGTGTGCGGCCAAAGCCTGCTGGGAGCCTGAGCCATGGACTATGTGACGCAGATTATCGACCCGCCGCCCTCGCGCACCCGACTGTTGCTCGACGAGGTGCGCGGCTTGCGCAAGCCCAAGCCCGACGCCGTGCCGCCATTGCCCAGGGAACGCCTGGTACGCCCGGCGGTGGAACTGTCGGGCGCCGCCATTGCCGCTTATGGCCGCGCCTGTGGCTTTCGCCGCGAGCAGGGCGTGCCGCTGTCCTATCCCCATGTGCTGGCGTTTGCGCTGCATTTGATGCTGCTGACCCGCCCCAGCTTTCCGTACCCGGCCAGCGGCATGGTGCACCTGGCCAATCGCATTCGTCAGCATCAACGCTTGCATGAAGGTCAGGCGCTGCGCCTGGAGGTGTATTGCGAACGCTGGGTTGCCCATCCCAAGGGGCAGGCGCTGAGCATCGCCACCCGTGCCTACGCTGAAGAAACCCTGGTGTGGGAAAGCGACAGCCTGTACCTGCGCCGCGAGGTGAAAAATCCCATCGGGGAGTTGTGGGTGGACGCCTTGCCGTTACAGGAAGAGGGCTTGCTGCGCACTCAGCGATGGGTCTTGCCTGCCGATCTGGGGCGCCGCTTTGCCCAGGTCTCGGGCGACTTCAATCCGATCCATACGTCGGTAATGGGCGCGAAGATTTTCGGCTTTCGCCGCGCCATCGCCCACGGCATGTGGACCCTGGGCCGGGCACTGGCCGCACAGCAGCCACCGGGTGGCCTGGCCCGTGCCGAGGCCCATTGCGATTTCAAGTTGCCGATCTTTCTGCCCGGCCAGGTCGCCCTGTGGAGTCACCCTGTGACCGGTCCGCTGCGCGAGTTCGAAGTGCGCACTGTGGCCGGTGACCAACCGCATATGCGCGGGTTGTTTATGTGGGATCAACCGCCTGGAATGAGTGCCTTGCATGAGTGAATACAGCTTCAATCCGCCCCCGAGCCGACGCGTGGCGATCATCGGCGGTAACCGCCTGCCGTTTGCCCGTTCCAACACCGTCTATGCCCATGAGACCAATCAGGACTTGCTGGTGGCCGCACTGCAAGGCCTGGTGGACCGCTACAACCTGCACGGCCAGCGCCTGGGTGAGTTTGCCGCCGGTGCGGTGATCAAGCATTCGCGCGATTTCAACCTGGCCCGGGAGTCGCTGCTGTCGACCACATTGTCCGCGCAGACGCCTGCCTACGATGTGCAGCAAGCCTGCGGCACGGGCCTTGAGGCCGCGTTGCTGGTGGCCAATAAAATCGCCCTCGGCCAGATCGAAGTGGGCATCGCGGGGGGCGCCGATACCACCTCCGACGCGCCCATCGGCATCAACGAATCCCTGCGCCACACCTTGCTCTCGGCCAATCGGGCCAAGGGCCTGGGCGATAAACTCAAGACCCTGTTGAAGGTGCGTCCGTCGATGTTGTTCAAGCCGCTGCTGCCGCGTAATGGCGAGCCACGCACCGGCCTGTCGATGGGCGAGCACTGCGAAGAAATGGCCAGGCGCTGGCAGATCAAACGCCTGGCCCAGGATGAATTGACCCTCACCAGTCACCAACGCCTGGACGCGGCCTATCAGCGCGGTTTCTTCGACGATCTGATCAGCCCCCATCGGGGCCTTGCACGGGACAACAACCTGCGCGCCGACATCAGCCTGGAAAAGCTCGCCGGCCTGGCGCCGGCCTTCGACCACCAGAGCGGTACGCTCACCGCCGGCAACTCGACGCCCCTGACCGATGGCGCTTCGGTGGTATTGCTGGCCAGTGAAGCCTGGGCCGCCGCCAATGGCTGGCCGGTGCTGGCCTACCTGCGCACCGGCGAAACGGCCGCGGTGAATTTCGTCGACGGCACCGAAGGCCTGTTGATGGCCCCGGCCTACGCCGTACCGCGCCTGCTCAAGCGTGAAGGCCTGGGCTTTGCCGACTTTGATTTTTTCGAGATCCACGAAGCCTTCGCCGCCCAGGTGCTGTGCACGCTCAAGGCCTGGGAAGACCCGGACTACTGCCGCGAGCGGCTGGGCCTGGACACGCCGCTGGGCACTATCGACCGCAGCAAAATGAACGTCAACGGCGGCTCGCTGGGCTGCGGCCATCCGTTTGCCGCCACCGGCGGGCGGCAACTGGCGGCGCTGGCCAAGGCCATCCATGAGCGCGGTGGCGGTCGTGGGTTGATCTCGATCTGTGCGGCGGGCGGGTTGGGTATTACCGCCATCGTCGAAAAGTAGCCTCATCCACAACAACAATAAGGACACTGCCATGAACGCCATCAGCCTGGAACAGACCGAACGCATCTGGTTGAACGCCTACCTGCCCGGCGTGCCGGCGGACATCGATGCCGCCATCGAGGATTACCCCTCATTGCGCGAAGTGTTCCTGGAGCACCTGGAAAAATTCCGCGAGCGCGTGGCCTATGTCAGCATCGGCACGCCAATGACCTACGCCGATTGGAACATCCAGGGCCACGCCTTCGCCGCCTGGCTGCAGGGCCAGGGGGTGAAACGGGGCGACCGTGTCGCACTGATGATGCCCAATTGCCTGCAGTACCCGATCTGCCTGCTGGGCACGATTCTGGCGGGCGCGGTGGTGGTCAACGTCAATCCGTTGTACACCGCCCATGAACTCAAGCACCTGCTCAAGGACAGCGGCGCCGAGACCGTGGTGATCTTCGAAAACTTCGCCCACACCCTGGAAAAAGTCGTGTCCGGCAGCAGCGTCAAGCGCGTAGTGGTGGCGGCCATCGGCGACTTGCTCGGCACCTTCAAGGGCGCGGCGATGAACTTCATCCTGCGCAGCGTGCAAAAACAGGTGCCGGCTTTCAGGTTGCAAGGTTCCGTGCGTTTCAACCAAGTGCTCAAGCAGGGGCGGGGGCTGACGTACCTGCCGGTCAGCCTGGACCGCGATGAGCTGGCCTTTGTGCAATACACCGGCGGCACCACCGGCGATGCCAAGGGCGTGATGCTCAGCCATCGCAATATCATCGCCAACCTGTTGCAGGCCAAGGCCTGGGTCGGCGACCAACTGGACCAGGACAAGCAGGAAACCAACGTCACCTTGTTGCCGCTGTACCACATCTTTTCCCTGACGGTGAACTGCCTGATGTTCATGTGCCTGGGCGGGCGCAATATCCTGATCGCCAACCCACGGGACGTGAAGCGGGTGCAGATGATCCTGCGCAAGGAGCGCTTCAACGGGATCGCCGGGGTCAACACGCTGTTCAACGGCCTGCTGGAGAACAAGGAATTTTGTGCGCGGGACTTTTCCGACCTGCGCCTGGTGATTGCCGGCGGCATGGCCACGCACACGGCGGTGGCCAAGCGCTGGAAGGACGTCACCGGCGTACCGATCGTCGAGGGCTACGGGCTGACCGAGTGCTCACCGGTGGTGAGCATCAGCCCTATCGACATTCATCGTATGCGCGAGATGGCATTCACCGGCAGTATCGGCGTGCCCTTGCCGTCGACCTGGGTGCGCTTCATGCGTGAAGACGGTGAACTGGCCGAAGTCGGCGAGCCGGGCGAATTGCAGGTGCGCGGTCCGCAAGTAATGCAGGGCTACTGGAAGCGTCCGAAGGAAACCGCCGAAGTGCTGGACGCCGAGGGCTGGTTGTCCACCGGTGATATCGGGGTGATGGATGAACGCGGTTACATTCGCCTGGTGGACCGCAAGAAGGACATGATCCTGCTCTCTGGCTTCAACGTGTACCCCAACGAAATCGAAGACGTGGTGGCGATGCACCCTGGGGTGGCGGAAGTGGCGGCGATTGGCGTGGAAGATGGCGTGACCGGCGAGAGGGTCAAGATCATCGTGGTCCGCAAGGACCCGAGCCTGACCCAGGAGCAGATCCTCGCTCATTGCCGGGAATACCTGACCGGGTACAAAGTGCCGCGCTATGTGGAGTTTCGCACCACGGAATTGCCGAAGACCACGGTGGGCAAAGTACTACGCCGAGCCCTGCGCTGATAGCGAAGGTGACGCGGACCAAATGTGGGAGGGGGCTTGCCCCCGATTGCAGAGTGTCAGCCAATGATTCAGTCACTGACCCACCGCAATCGGGGGCAAGCCCCCTCCCACATGTTCAAACCGTGCCCACTGTTACCCAGCGCGCCTCACGGGCCGCAATGCGAATCGCCGTCGCCAACCGCTCCACCGCACACGCCGCCTCAAAATCAGTGCCATCGCCACGTTGCCCCGCCAGCGCCATGATCAGCTCCTGCACCTCCAACGTCTTGAGCTCGTTGTAGCCCAACTGATGCCCCGCTGCCGGGCTGAACGCGGCATAGCCGGGCAGGGCAGGGCCGGCGAGCAAACGCTGGAAACCGTCCTGGCCGACGCGGCACAGGCGCAGTTCGTTCAAGCGTTCCTGGTCGAACGCGAGCGTGCCGAGGGTGCCGCTGATTTCGAAACTCAAGTGGTTTTTGTAGCCGTGCTTGAGCCAACTGCTGCTCACCGTGCCGCGCGCGCCGTTGGCAAAACGCAGCAGGGCGTGCACCTGGTCATCCACGGCGATGGATTTCAATTCGCTGCTGCCTTGGGAGGCCGGCCGTTGCGCGTGGACGGTGTGGGTATCGGCGCACACGCTGACCACTTCGCCGACCAGATAACGGGCCATCGACAGTAAATGGCTGCCGAGGTCCGCCAGTGCGCCGCCCGCGTGTTCCACCTCACAGCGCCACGACCAGGGCGAGGCCGGGTCGGCCATGAAGTCTTCGCTGAACTCACCCTGGAAACTGATGATCTCGCCCAGTTCGCCGCTGGCAATCATCTGTCGCGCCAGCACGATCATCGGGTTGTGCTGGTAGTTGTAGCCGACGCGCGTCACCACTCCGGCCGCGCTGGCCGCTCGACGCATCGCATCGGCCTGTTGCAGGCTGACCGCCAGCGGCTTCTCGCAATACACCGCCTTGCCCGCCGCGATCGCGGCCATGGCCATGGGGTAGTGCAGGTGGTTGGGCGTGGTGATGGCTACTACATCGACCCTGGGGTCGTCGATCAGGGCCTGCCAGTCGGCATGGGCCTGGGCAAACCCCCAGGCACTGGCGCAACGCTGTGCGCGTTCGCTGTCGGCATCGGCCAGCGCCGCCAGTGCAAGCGTGACCGGCAATTCGAAGACCGCCCGGGCGTTGTTGAACGCCAGCGCGTGGGCGCGCCCCATGAAGCCTGTGCCGATCAAGCCGATTCCGAGTTCACGCATCGCCGTGGTCCTTTGGATTATTGTTTTCTGGAAGCCTATTAATGGAATAAATATTCTCAATATTCAATAGATAGAATAAAAATTCATTAGGGGGTGGCGATCACCAGGCGCAGGCGAATCATCATTTCAGCTGATGCAGCGATATTCAGCTTGTGGCCAAATGCCGTCAGTTAACAAAAGATAACGTAGCGCCGATTGTCAGACGATTCGAAAGCCCGATAGGATGGCCCGTGCTTGTCCCAGGCGCTCTAGATTGCAGGTTTCAGAGCCCTGCGCCAGGCGACACGACCTAACAATAATAAATGGGAGAAAGGTCTATGAGTGAGCCTGTCATGGGTTGGGATGTTTGCCGCCCACGCGCCGCACGCAAGGTTGCGTTGCTGGCCACAGCGCTCTCGCTGTTTGGAGCCGTCGCATTACCGGGTATTGCCCAGGCCGCCAGCGATACCCCCGCCGCGGCGGCGTTTGCGATTGAATCCCCCAAGGCCGCCAAAGGCCTGATGATCGATGTGGTCCACGCCGGCAAGCGCCTGGTGGCGGTCGGTGATCGCGGGCATATCCTCTATTCCGATGACCAGGGCAGCACCTGGGTTCAAGCCAAAGTCCCCACCCGGCAACTGCTCACGGCGGTGTTCTTCGTCGATGCCGAGCACGGCTGGGCGGTTGGCCATGATGCGCAGATCCTTGCCAGCAGCGACGGCGGCGCCAGCTGGACCCAGCAATACCAGGACCTCAAGCGCGAAGCGCCGTTGCTCGACGTGTGGTTCAACGATGCCAATCACGGCCTGGCCGTAGGCGCCTATGGTGCGCTGATCGAGACCTCCGATGGCGGCAAGACCTGGCAAGACGTCAGCGACCGTCTCGACAACGAAGACCAGTTCCACCTCAACGCCATCGCCTCGATCAAGGGCGCCGGCCTGTTCATCGTCGGCGAGCAGGGCAGCATGTTCCGCTCCAGCGATGACGGCCAGACCTGGGAAAAACTCGAAGGTCCCTACGAGGGCTCGTTGTTTGGCGTGATCGGCACCGCTCAGCCGCACACCCTGCTGGCCTACGGCCTGCGCGGCAACCTTTACCGTTCCACCGACTTTGGCGGCACCTGGGAGCCGGTCGAGTTGAATGCCGCCCGGGGTGCCCTCGAATTCGGGCTGTCGGGGGCGACCGTGCTCGATGACGGTTCCATCGTCGTGGTGGGCAATGGTGGCAGCGTGGTGGTCAGCCACGACAATGGCCAGACCTTCAGCGTATTCAACCGCCCGGACCGGATTTCGCTGTCAGCGGTGACGGCGGCAGGTAATGGCAACTTGATTCTGGTTGGGCAGGGCGGCGTTCGCGTCGCCACGGCCACCGGCGCCGAACCGCTCCTGAATAAAGAGCCAAAATAAGAAGAAGGCGGGAAATATGAGCAGTCATCACAACGATAAAGCGACCTTTCTTGAGCGCCTGATCTTCAACAACCGCCCGGCAGTGATCGTGATCTGCCTGCTGGTGAGTGTCTTCCTGTTCTGGCAGGCGACGTTGATTCGCCCGTCCACCAGCTTTGAAAAGATGATCCCCCTCAAGCACCCCTTCATCGAAAAGATGATGGAGCACCGCAATGACCTGGCCAACCTGGGCAACACGGTGCGCATTTCGGTGGAGGCCAGGGACGGCGACATCTTCACCAAGGAGTACATGGAAACCCTGCGGCAGATCAACGACGAGGTGTTCTACATCTCCGGCGTCGACCGCTCGGGCCTCAAGTCGCTCTGGAGCCCCAGCGTACGCTGGACCGAAGTGACCGAAGAAGGCTTCGCCGGCGGTGAAGTGATCCCGCAGAGCTACAACGGCTCGCCGCAAAGCCTCGATCAACTGCGCAACAACGTGCTCAAGTCCGGCCAGGTCGGGCGTTTGGTCGCCAACGATTTCAAATCGAGCATCGTCGATATCCCGCTGCTGGAGTCTTATCCGGACCCGCAGGACCAAGGCAAGTTGCTGGCCCTGGACTATCGCAAGTTTTCCCATGAACTCGAAGACAAGATCCGCGACAAGTTCGAAGCCCAGAACCCCAACGTCAAGATCCATATTGTCGGCTTTGCCAAAAAGGTCGGCGACCTGATCGACGGTCTGGTCATGGTGGTGCTGTTCTTCGGCGTCGCGTTCGTCATCACCCTGGTTCTGCTGCTGTGGTTCACCCACTGCCTGCGCAGCACCATTGCGGTGTTGAGCACGACCTTGGTGGCGGTGGTCTGGCAACTGGGGCTGATGCACTTCTTCGGTTTCGGACTGGACCCGTACTCGATGCTGGTGCCATTCCTGATCTTCGCCATCGGCATTTCCCATGGCGTGCAGAAGATCAACGGCATCGCCCTGCAATCCAGCGAGGCGGACAACGCGCTCACCGCCGCGCGGCGCACCTTCCGGCAACTGTTCCTGCCGGGGATGATCGCGATTCTCGCCGACGCAGTGGGCTTTATCACGCTGCTGATCATCGACATCGGCGTGATCCGCGAACTGGCCATCGGCGCCTCCATTGGCGTGGCGGTGATCGTGTTCACCAACCTGATCCTGCTGCCGGTGGCGATTTCCTACGTCGGCATCAGCAAGCGCGCTGTCGCCAAGAGCAAGAAAGACGCGAATCGCGAACATCCGTTCTGGCGCCTGCTGGCCAAATTCGCCAGCCCCACCGTCGCCCCGGTGTCGGTGCTGCTGGCCCTGGTCGCGTTTGGCGGCGGCCTGTGGTACAGCCAGAACCTGAAGATCGGCGACCTCGACCAGGGCGCGCCGGAACTGCGCCCGGATTCGCGTTACAACAAAGACAACAACTTCATCATCAGCAACTACTCCACCAGCTCCGACGTGTTGGTGGTGATGGTCAAGACCCGCGCCGAAGGCTGCTCGCGCTATGAAGCGATGGCGCCCATCGACCAGTTGATGTGGAAGATGCAGAACACCGAGGGCGTGCAGTCGGCGATCTCGCTGGTGACCGTGTCCAAGCAGATGATCAAGGGCATGAACGAGGGCAACCTGAAGTGGGAAACCCTGTCGCGCAACCCGGACGTGCTGAACAACTCCATCGCCCGTGCCGATGGCCTCTACAACAACAATTGCTCGCTGGCGCCGGTGCTGGTGTTCCTCAACGACCACAAGGCCGAAACCCTCGACCGCGCGGTGCATGCGGTGCAGGACTTCGCCAGGGAGAACAACAAGGATGGCCTGGAATTCATCCTCGCCGCCGGTAACGCCGGGATCGAAGCTGCCACCAACGAGGTAATCAAGGAATCGGAGCTGATTATCCTGATCCTGGTGTACCTGTGCGTGGCGACCATGTGCATGATCACCTTCCGCTCCTGGGCGGCGACCCTGTGCATCGTGCTGCCGCTGGTACTGACCTCGGTGCTGGGCAACGCGCTGATGGCGTTCATGGGCATCGGCGTGAAGGTCGCGACCTTGCCGGTGGTGGCCCTGGGCGTCGGCATCGGCGTGGATTACGGCATCTACATCTACAGCCGCCTGGAAAGCTTCCTGCGCGCCGGCCTGCCGCTGCAAGAGGCGTATTACCAGACGCTCAAGTCCACCGGTAAAGCCGTGCTGTTCACCGGCCTGTGCCTGGCCATCGGCGTGTGCACCTGGATCTTCTCGGCGATCAAGTTCCAGGCCGACATGGGCCTGATGCTGACCTTCATGCTGCTGTGGAACATGTTCGGGGCGTTGTGGCTGCTGCCGGCACTGGCGCGGTTCCTGATCAAGCCCGAGAAGCTGGCGGGGCAGAAGGGCAATTCGTTGTTTGCGCACTGAGCCCGGTTGCCCATAGGCCATGTGGAAAAAACGCCCGACCTGGCTCGTCGGGCGTTTTTACTTTCTACTTGTCGATGGCGGCGTCTTGCCTTGTTCTGAAGGCTATGCGTCGGTAACGGTGGGCGAAATCTGGGCCCTGCGAGTGCGTTCGCTGGTCAGTCGCTTGAGCACGCTACCGCCTTTCACGCGCAGCCGCATATCGAACGACCAATTGCCTTGTTCGTCCACTTTCACGCGAGGTCCACGCGTACTTGTATTATCGCGAACGATCGCCATACGTTCGTCGTCCAGCATGACGACCTTGAAACGAATCCCATGGATAATCAGGTGCCAGGCGTTGTCGATCAGGTACAGCCCGCGGTACGGGCCATCCGGCGATGCTGCAGGTAGCTCTTTGAAATAGGCAACGCCGAAAAAGCTGGTTATGTTCGCCCAATGCCCATACGGCATTCTGTTTCGGAAATAGGTGTACTCAAATTCCAGTGCTGAATCGAGCTTTTTGTTGGCTCCTTCGTAGTAGCCAATCACGTTTTCCGTGAGTATCACGTTGCTGTGGAGCTGCTGGCCCTGCGGGGATTGGCGAGGTGCGGGCAGGCGTAATGCGCGGTCTTTGAGCAGGCAATCCACGGGCTCGGAGGTCGTCGCAACCGGCATGCTTTCGGCGAGCAGGATAGCCAGGTTGAGTGTCAGATCGGCTATGGCCACTTCTCGTGCGACGGGTTCATTGCTGTTGAGTGCAGGCAGATCAGGCGTCAATTGATTCACCACCGTGCCAAGCCAAGTAGTCAGCAAAACAGGTGCTCGGTGTTGCGCCAGCAATAACGTATTGAAGGGGCCGCCGCCCATTTCCAGTAAGGCTGTCCAGCGTCTTTTTTTATTCAGCGACGCACTGTCGCCCCCCACATCGATCAGCGCTTCTACGAGGTAGTAGTAGAGGAAGGACTGTGCGTTCGAGAAGCCCATGGCTGTCAGCGAGCGCTCTACCTCGCGTTGATCGGCCAGTTGTGCAGCAGGTGGAGGTGAAACGGGTACAAGCGGGTCATCCTGAGAAACATCCAGGTGATGGGGCGCCAGGAAGCCACCGTTTTCGTAGACAGTCCGTGCCTCATCGGGCAACCAGGCCAGCACACTGTCTTGCAGGTCTCCTGGCTGTGAGATGGCATTCAACAGCGCGTCGCGTGTGGCGAACTCACAGAAGGATTGTGTATAAAAAGGGCGGTACAGCAGGTGGGGACCTTGGGTCCGGTCCTGCGCTTCGATGAGGAACATAGCGCTGACTACGTCAGGCTCAGCTGCAGGCGCGCGCAACAGAGCCAACGGTTGGATGATCACCGACGGGGTGTCGGCGAAGCCTTTGCTTGCGATGGAGGGTTCGTTGATGGGGTGCTGCAACAGCGTGGCAACGTATTCGGCGCCCAGTGCGCTGACGCTGCTCGGTTGTTTCAGATGTAACTCCAGCGCCTGCAGCGGTAATTGATAACATAACTGGGCGACGAGCTTGCGCCGGCGCTCGAAAACCTCTGGGGTGTAATCCAATAACTGTGTTTCCAGGTAGTCGGAATAAGCCTTGCCGATATCCAGTCTCTCAATCAGCCCGCCGGTGCGGGTGATGAAGTCCGCCGTCAACCAGTCGGGCAGGGCCAGCCCATCATGGTGTGCCAGCGTGATCGTGCCAGCGGGGCGGCCCTTCAGGCAGGTGATGACCAGTTCCGTCAGGCTCATCGACTGGGTGGAGACGCTCTGGGACGTGCCTTCGGCGTCAGCAACAAGCGTCACGGTGACAAGCACTTTGTCGGGTGCATATGTCTGGGGTAGCGCAGCCTCTTCGTCGCTCGCAGGCATGCTTTGCTGCTCGGCGTCGAGCGCCGTTGCCAAGGCGGCGGCGGTGAAGGCGTTGATGTCCGTGATGCCGCTGAGAAAAGTATGGCCTTTGCTTAGCAACTTGCTGTTAGCCAACCCCAGGCTGTAGCGGGAATAGTTTTTCTTAGGCATGGGCAAGGCGTTTTGGAGCCAATCCGGCAGATGCTGGCGCAGAGCATTTTGAAACTGTGCCTGGACTTGGGTCGTCTTGGCAAAGTAGAGCGCAGGGTCGCTGAGCTCATGGTAAAGCGCTTGCAACTTGGCCTTCCCGAAGTCGCAGGGCAGTTGCACCGCTTCAATGTCCAGCAATTGTTGATTCAGGACCAGTTCGGCTTGATGCCCGAACGCATCGCCATAAATTTCGTAACGCTTGCAGCTCAGCGAGTTGACGCGGTATTGAGCGGTGAGGGCGCTGCCCCAATGCTGGTTGAAAGCATCCATCGAAGCAAATGTCTCGATTTTTCCACCTGGATGACATAACAGAACGACCGTGCGCGTATCGACGGTACGCTCCAGCAGCAACTCGGGAGCAAATAGAACCGAGTTGCCGCTGGCGCTGTTCAGGTAGGTTTCCAACTCGTAGGCAAGGGTGTTGCTTTTGTAGTTGTTCGACCAGCGAGGATAGCTCTCAGGGAAGTCAATGATCTGTTGTACCCTCTCGCGTTCAATATCACTCAAGCCTGGCTGGGTCAGAACTGAAATCTGCAGCGCTTGCACAAGGCTGTCAGTGAGTAAACTCCAGCGGCTGGGTTGCTCGCCGGACGGGTTCCAATAGGCGGTCAATGCCTGTTGCAAGCCGATCGGCAGCGACCAGGTCAGTTCGCGAATCAGTGCCTCGATCTGCATCATGTCAAGCGCGTCACCGGCGGGGGTGGTGATGGGCGTGGGTGCCTGCTCAGTGAGGAAAAAGGCGTACGAGCCTACCGCACGAAAGTCCAAGGCGGCCCCTGTTGCCAGATAGTCCAGCGCTTTTGTCGTGAGGCATTCGTAGGTATAGCTTCCATCGGCCTGGGGGATGGCTAACTGGGTGCGAGGAAGGTCCAATGCCACGCCGGGATATTTTTGCGTAATGGTTGTCGCCAATATGTGCTGGATCACGGACTCAAGACTGGGGCGGCCGGCGAAAAGTGCATCGACGGTAGCTGCCATGTTGGGGGATTGCGTGAGCGTCACGTCGGTGGTCTGTGGCTCGTCGGTGGGTGGTAGCAACATATAGGTGTCTCCACGATTGGTTGATCGAACATCATGCGATTGATGACGAGTTAACGCCGATCTCGTGGAGAAGGAGGGGTAGCCGGGTACCTCAGGCTGCGCGCTGGGGTTTTGTGGCTGTTGCCAGCGCTGGGGCGGTTGCTGATCAAAGGTGTAAAGCTGGCGGGGCAGGAGGGCAATTCGCTGTTTGCGCACTGAGCCCCGTTCACCACATTCAATGTGGAAACGGCAAAAGCAAGCGTTAGGCGCGGCTTTTGCCGAGCATGCCACGTTGTACGTCCGCCAGAGCCTGTGGACTATCGGCTGCCGCCAGCAATGAGGCGTAGCGTGCACCGCGCTGCGCCTTGGCTTTCAGGTATGTCAGATGCTTTCTGAGTTGTTCGATAAGCTAGTGTTTTGCCGGGTACTGCGCCGACGTTCGGTGGTTATACGCGTGAGAACCGTGCCGCCGCTCAGGCGCAAACGCAGGTCTGGCGACCACTGGTTTTGTCCGTCCCGTTTGAGATGGGGGCCTGGGCGAGTCGTGTCCCTGTCGTCGACTATCATCACCCGCTCGCCCTCCAGCAGGTTGACCCTGTAGAGAAAGGGGTCGATAAATGCATGCCAGACGCCTTCTATCACATACAGCCCTCGACGCGGGCCGTAACGTATAGGTTCGGGCAGTGTGTCAGGACGATCCGCGTTTAACCTCATTACGTTCCACCACGCATACCTCGACAGTTTGTTTTTGACGTGGGTGTATGAAAACTCTAAGGCAGAATTGAGTTTTTTGTTGGGGCCAAGATAGTAGCCTTCGCTGTGCTCGGTCAGCGGTGCGCCTTGGCTGCGTGGCCAGTGTTCCGGTGCCAGGCGAGGTGC
This sequence comes from Pseudomonas sp. 37 R 15, assembly GCF_900004865.1. Taxonomy (NCBI): domain Bacteria; kingdom Pseudomonadati; phylum Pseudomonadota; class Gammaproteobacteria; order Pseudomonadales; family Pseudomonadaceae; genus Pseudomonas; species Pseudomonas sp. 37 R 15. The sequence continues at coordinate 92,338 of NZ_CVTV01000056.1, forward strand.
GAGGGGGCGCATTACGCGGTTCTTCAATGTGGTTTCCAGAGGCGCGTGAGGGGTGCCATTTGGGGACCTTTCGACGAGTAATATGGCCAGGTTGACTATCATTTCGGCGGTCGCTGTCTCTCGTGCAACGGGGTCTTGGCTGTCGAGATTGGGCAAATAAGGCCGCAATTGGTTTGCCAGCTCGCACAGCCAAGGTGTGAGCAAGACAGGGTCTCGCCGCTGCGGCAGTAACAACGCATTGAACAGCGTACCGCCGGTTTCCAGCAGTGCGGTCCAGCGGTGGTTTGGCTGGGGCGTTGAGTTGCCATCGGCCTCATCGACCAAGGCCTTGACGTTGCAGTCGTAAAAGTAAGGCAGCAACTGTTCATAATATAAATAGGTCAGCCGCTCGTTACCTGCAGGCACCGCCAATTGTGCGGGGGTGGGAGGATCATCCGGGACAGGCTCGTCATCCAGGCCACCCGGCGGAATGTGCGGCGTTTGGAAACCACCCTTGTCATAGATTGCACGTGCTTCGATGGGTAGCCACGCCAGCACGCTCTGTTGCAGGTCTGTGGGCTGTGCGATCGCCTCCAACAGGGCTTCACGGGTCGCAAATTCGCGTAAGGACTCGGCGTATAGCGGGCGGTAAAGCACATGCGGGCCTTTCGTAACGTCCCACGCTTCAATGATGAACATGGCGTTGACCACGTCCGGTGCTGCTCCCGCTTGGCGCAACAGCGCCAACTTACGCATGACGATCGACTGGTTGTCTACAAAGCGTTCGCCCTGATCTTCCAGCAATAGCGTGGCGACGTAGCGGACGCCCAAGGCGCTGATACCGCCCTCATTTTTCAGGTGCAGCTCAAGCGCCACCAACGGTAGTTGGTAGCGCAACTGCTCGGCGAACAGGCGCTTGCGCTCGGTCACTTCCGGGGCGGGGCTCAACAGGCGCGATTTGAGGTATTCGGGGTAAGTCTTGCCGATGTTGATCGTATTGATCAAACCATCGGTGCGGGTGATGAAGTCCGCCGTCAACCAGTCGGGTAAGGCCAGACCGTCACGATGTGTCAGCGTGAAGGGCACACGAGGGCATTCCTTCAGATTGGTTATGGCCAGTTCGGTCAGGCTCATTGGCGTGCCCGCCACCGACTGCGTTGTGCCGGAGGTGGTGGCATTGTGGGTAAAGGTGAGCAGCACTTTGTCGGGGGCATAGGCATCGGGTGACGGAGCTTGCTCGGCGCCCGGTTGTGCGCGTTGTTGCTCTGCACTCAGGGCCCTTGTCAACGCATCAACGGTAAAGGCCTGAAGATCCAGGATATCGCTGAGAAAGGTACGGCCCTTATTGAGCAATTTGCTGCTGCTTACCCCGAAACTATAACGGCAGTAGTCTTTTTTCTGAGCCTCGGAGGCGCCGTGCAGCCACTGCGGTAATTGCGGGTTCAGGAAACGCTGATACTGCGAATTGACGTGGGTTGTGCTGGTAAAACAAGACGCTGGGTTGCTGAGTTCATGGTAAAGCGCTTGCGCAGTGGTCTGGCCAAGGTTACAGGGCAGGCGCACGGCTTGGACGTTGTTCAACTGCTGATTCAGGATGAGTTCTGCCTGATGCCCGAACACATGGTTCTGAAATTCGTAACGCTTACAGCGTATTGAGTCGACGAGGTAGTGGTCGTTGATCCGGGCGCTCCAGTGCTGGTTGAACGCAGCCATCGAGGCAAAGGGTTCGATTTTCCCTCCGGGATGGCATAACAGCACGGTGGTACGTGTCCCGACGGTGCGCCTGAGCAACAGCTCAGGGGAAAACAGAATCGCGTTGCCGGTGCTGCTGCTCAAGTAGGTTTCCAGCTCGTAGACCCGTGTTCTTTGTTCTACGTATTTTGTAACGCGCTGACCATTGTCAGGAAGGTCGATGATTTGTTGCACAGACTCGCGCTCGAAATCGGTCAGCCCCGGTTGTCTCAGGGTGCTGATTTGCAGCGCTTGCGTGAGGGCATCGCTGAGCAAGCTCCAACGACTGGGTTGTTCGCTGATCGGGTTCCAGTAATCGGTCATTGCGTCCTGTAGCCCGATCGGCAGCGACCAGGCCAATTCGTGAATCAGTTTCTCGATTTGTTTGATGTCCGGCGTCTCGCCCGCGGGTGTCTTGACGGGGTGGGGGACGTTCTCGGTGAGGAAAAATGCGTGCGCCCCAACGTCGCTGAAGTCTATCGGTGCTCCCGTTGCCAAATAGTCGAGGGCTTTTGTCGTGAGCCGCTCGAACGTATAACTGCCGTCGGCAGCGGGCATGGCCAGTTGCGTACGGGATAGATTCAGCGCCAGGCCCGGATATTTTTCGTCAATAGTTGCGGCCAGTGTTTTCAGTACAACGCTTTCAAGGTTCGGCCTGTCTGCAAACACAACGCTGACGGCGCCGGCCATGCTGGCGCTGTCAGTGGGTGGTGCGTTGGAGGGGGACGGTTGCATTAAGAGAGACTCCACGTTTGTCGATCAAACATCACAGTGATGCTCGACTACTTAAGGATGATCTCTCGTTGACGAAGGGGTAGACGGTTACCCCATGCTGGTCAGGGGCTTAGGTTGATGCAGCAATTTGCCCTATCATGAGGTCTTTCCCCTTGATGATTGATGTCATGACTGCCGACACCGCTACTTTGCTCGATGCGTTTAAAGATTGCCAGATGGTCGAAATTGATGGGTTGCATACCTTTGATTTCAGCCTGGATGACCAACTGCTGCTGATCACCTGCATGGATGGCCGCGCTGAGAAACGCTGGAGTTTCAGTCTGGAGCAAGTCAACGCGGCGGTGTTTGATCAAACCTTGCAAAGCTGGACCCTTACCGGTGACTCGGGCGAGCATCGCCTGGTTTGCATGAGTGGTGTCACCGGCAACAATAACGACGAGGACGAAGCGGATGATGATGCGTAAATTCTGGCCCCTGCTGATGGCCGGCAGTGTTGGCGCGATGTCGGTGCAGGCCGCACCGGCCGATACCCATGCACTGTTGGTCGGCAGCTATACCGCCGGCAGCAGCGAAGGGATCTATCGCCTGCAATTCGACAGCCGTACCGGGCAGTTCAGCGGCAAGCCGGTGCTGGCGGCGAAAACCGCCAACCCGTCCTGGCTGACGCTTTCCAAGGACCAGACGCAGCTGTTTGTGGTCAACGAAAACGGTCCGGGTCAGGACGATGTGGTCGGTCGCGTCAGCAGCTACCGCATCGATCCGCAGAACCATCAGCTCACCCTGATCAATCAGGTGCAGAGCCTGGGCAATGAGCCGACCCACTCCAGCGTGGCCGCCGACGGGCGTTATCTGTTTGTCGCCAACTATTCGGTGGTGGAAGACCCGGGCGGAAGCCTGGCGATTTTGCCGCTGGACACCCGCGGCAAGCTGTCGGCGCCGGTGCAGTTGAGCGGGCACCCGGCCAGCGGTGTGAACCCTGAACGCCAGGCTTCCAACCACGTGCATTCAGTGGTGTCGTCGCCGGACGGCAAGTATGTATTCGTGCAGGACCTGGGTGCGGACAAAGTGTTTGCCTACCGCTACGACCCCAAGGCCAACCACGAGCTGCCATTGACCCCGGCCGAGCCGGCCGCCGTGCAACTGCCACCGGGCAGCGGCCCGCGCCACTTGCTGTTCAGCGCCGATGGCAAGCATGCCTGGCTGACGACCGAGATGAGCGCCCAGGTGGCGGTCTTCGACTACAACGATGGCAAGCTTGCGCAAACCCAGTTGGTGGATTTCGCCGCCGGCCAACCGGTGTCCGATAAAGCCGGCGCTGCGCTGCACGCCTCCAGCGATGGCAAGTTCCTCTACGTCAGCAATCGTGGCACAGCCAATCAACTTGTCGTCTTCAGCATCGACCCGGCCACCGCGCACCTCAAGGAAATCCAGCGTCGCTCGGTCGAAGGCGACCACCCGCGCGAGTTCAGCCTGGACCCGAGCGGCAAGTTCCTGCTGATCGCCAACCAGAAAAGCAATGAAATCGTGGTGGTCGAGCGCGACCCCAAGACCGGCCTGCTGGGTAAAACCGTGCAGAAATTGCCGATCGATGCGCCGAGTGACCTCAAGTTCCTGGTGCGTCAATAAGCCACAGGCCCCAAAACGCGGGGCCTGAGCTTTACTATTAATTTTATTGATGACGGCTACTGTTTCAAAGCATTTCTAAGGTTCAACCCTCGGGCGTAAGTTGGGTTCCAAGGCCTCCCCGGCCACCAAAACGAACGCACACGAGGGTTACCGCTATGAACTTCAATCTTTTCTCGATCATCGCCGCTTCCGCTGTTTCCGCGACTGTTGCACTGCCGGCCGCAGCCAGCGTGGAAGTCACCGGCAAACAATCCAGCACCACTGCCTATACCCAGAAGTACCTGCAACAAAGCGCCAACTTCTATGCTGCGCTGGATCACAAGACCCAGGGCTGACACAGATCAACCTGTGGGAGGGGGCTTGCCCCCGATTGCGGTGGGTCAGCTACAGATAAGCAGACTGACACATTGCCATCGGGGGCAAGCCCCCTCCCACAGGTTGATTGATGTTGGTTTCAGGGCTTTGCCATCACCGCGATAAACAGCGGTGACTCCAGAAAGCGCTGCAACCAAACCTGCAACCTTGGATACGGCGCCCCCGCAAACCATTCACGATCCACATGGGCGAACTGTCGCACGAACGGCACCACCGCCGCGTCCGCCAGACTCATGCGCTCTGCAAGCAAATACTCACGCTCCGCCAGCAAGTCCTCCAGCTTCTGAAGGAACACCTCACCCTCGGCCCGATAATGTTCCATCGGTTGTTCGGGGTAGCGCTCGGCGTACTTGTATCGATTCAAGTGATGTTTGAACACCTGGTCATTCTCGGCAATCAACGCCAGCACCGCAGGGTCGCCTTGCAGCAGCCAATCGTCGGGATCGTGCTGCGCCAAGGCCCATTGCATGATCTCCAGGCTTTCCTCGATCACCCGGCCGCCAAGGCTCAACACCGGCACGGTGCCCTTGGGCGACAACGCCAGCATTTGCGCCGGTTTGGCCTTGAGGCTCACCTCGATGATCTCGACCGGTACGCCTGAATAGCGCAGCGCCAACCGCGCGCGCATGGCATAGGGGCAGCGCCGGAACGAATACAGCAGCGCCTCGCTCACTTGACCTCCAGGGTGCTCAAGCCGTTACCCTGGCGCTTGACCTGGATCTGCACCGGGATGCGTTCGTGCATTTCCTGCACGTGGGAGATCACCGCCACCTTGCGCCCCTGGGCCTGCAAACCGTCCAGGGCATCCATGGCCAGTTGCAGGGATTCGGGGTCGAGGCTGCCGAAACCTTCGTCGATAAACAGCGACTCGATCTTCAAGGTACTGGAAGCCATCGAGGCCAGGCCGAGGGCGAGCGCCAGGGAGACGAGGAAGGTTTCGCCGCCTGACAGCGAGTGCACCGAGCGCAGCTCGTCGCCCATCTCGGTGTCCATCACCAGCAGGCCAAGCATGCTGCCGCCGCGTTTAAGGCGGTAGCGGCGCACCAGTTGGCGCAATTGCACGTTGGCATGGTGCACCAGCAGGTCGAGGTTGTAGGCCTGGGCGATTTTGCGGAACGTGTCGCCGGTGGCCGAGCCGATCAGCGCATTCAGGCGGGCCCAACGCTGCCATTGGTCATAGGCCTTGGCGATCTGTTCGGCCAGGGCGTGGTTGGCGTCCTGGCGTCGCTGGTCTTCGGCCTGGCGGGCGCGCAGTTCGGCGCAGTGTTTCTCGCCCTCGGCCAGTTGCTGGTTGAGCGCGGCGAGGCTGGTGTCCAGCTGTTCGGCGTCCAGGTTGCCGGTGTGCAAGGCCTGATGCTCGGCGAGGCGCTGTTCGCGCTCCTGCAGCAAAACCTTGGCCTGCTCGACGGCTTTTTCGCGGGTGTGCAGCTGCTGGCGCAGGTCTGTGACCTGGGCCTCGTCGAAGGCCAGCAGACGGGCCAGGCCTTCATCATCGAGCTCGGGGTGCGCGGCGCGCCACGCATTGATACGCGTGTCCAGGGCCTGTTGCTCCGTCTCGAGCGCTTGCTGACGTTCAAGCAGGGCCTTGAGATCGGCGACCAGTTGCACCAGCGCCGTGTGCACCGCGTGCAACTCCTGGCTGGCGTCGGCTTCGCTTTGCCGCGCCTGGGTGACGGCCTGGTCCAGCTGCTGTTGCCACTGTTCGGCACTCTTGTGCTCGCCGAGCAGGGCGCTGAGTTTGGCCTCGGCGTCGTGTTGCTGGGTGCAGAGCTGCGCGACCTGCAGATTCAGTGCTTCCAACTGCTGCTGGCGATGCTGCTGATGGGTCTGTTGTTTTTCAATGGCCTGCTGGCGCGCTTGCTGTTCCGCCAGTTCATCGCGCTGATGGGCCAGTTGTTCGAGACGCTGGCTGACCTGCTGGTCAAGCTGCAGGAAGGTCGCCGCCGGCTCACTGCGCAAGCCTTCCAGGGTTGCGGCGGGCAACAGGCTGGCGAAGCTGGCGAGCTCCGTATCGAGGCGCTCGCGGTCACTGGCCAGGGCGCGCTGCTGGTCGAGCAACACTTGGCGGGCCTGCTGGCTGGCGTCCTGGGCGGTCTGCAACTGCTGCTGCAAACGGCCGGCGTTTTGTTGCAGGTTGAGCAGGGCGCCCTGGCGCTGTTCGTCCTGGGCGATGCTTTGCGTCAGTTGGGCCAGTTGCTGGGCCAGCCAGTCGGTGCGCTTGACGGCGTCCTGATGCAACAGCGTCGCGTACAGTGGGTGCGCTTCAAGGCTTGGCGCCAACGCCTGCTGCTGCAGCGCCAGCTGTTCCTGTTGTGCCAAAAATTCCTTTTGTTGAGCGATCAGCCCACCCACTTCGCCGCGTAGCTCGGTGAGGGTTTCCTTGAGGCGCTCGACGGCTTGCTGCGCTGCGGCCTCTTCGCTTTCATCGTGGCGACCCAGGCTCTGCAACAGCGCTTCGGGCTGGTGATACGGATGTTCGTGGCTGCCGCACACCGGGCAGGGCTGGTCATCCTGCAACTGTTCGCGCAGTTCCTCGACGCTGGCACTGCGGGCCAGGCGCTGGCGCTCCAGCAGTTGTTTGGTCACCGTCAGGGTTTGCTCGGCCACCGTCAGTTCGGCTTTGGTTTGCAGGCCGGTCTGGTTCAGTTGCTCGCGTTGCTGCGCCGCGTCGGTGAGTTTTTGCGCCAGGGCGCCGGCCTGTGTGTCGAGCTGCTGCTGACTGCCCCACAAGCGGGCGAGGTCTTCGAAGGCGCGTTGTTGCTTGCGATTGTCCTGCAGGAGGCTGGCGAGCAATTGAATCTGTTCGGCCACCGCGTGCGGTTCGGCGCCGGCCTCCTGGTACAGCAGGTCCAGGGCTTCGCGTTGCTGGGTAAATTGCTCGACGGCGGCGTTGACGCGCTGTTCAAGTTGCGGCAGTTCGGCCTCGCCCTGTTTCAGGCGATTGCCGATTATCATCAGTTGTTGCAGGCGGTCGCGGTAGGCCGTCCAGGCATCGCTCAATGGCGCGAGGGTGGCGCTGCGCTCCAGTTCGGTGGCCAGGCTTTGCAGACGCTCGGCGACCTGGGCCTGCTTGTCCTGCAGGCCCTTGAGCAAGGCTTGGCCTTCGCGGCAGGCGCTTTCATGCTGCTGTTTGTCCTCGGTGCGCTTGGCCAGGTCTTTGGTCAAGTGGGTGAGGGTGGTCTGTTCTTCGAAGGCCTGGCGCAGCAAGGGCGCGGCGTGTGCCTGGTTCTGCTGGGCTTGGGCCAGGGCCGATTGAGCGGCGGCCTGCTGTTGTTGCGCCTGTTCCTGGCGACTGTGCAGCGCGGTTTGTTGCTCAAGGTGCTGTTGAATCTGCGCGGCGAGCGGGGCCAGCAATGCGTCGAGTTCAGCGCGCCGCACGAAGTGATGGCGCTGCGGCGCGAGCTGGTCCAGGCGCGTCAGGTCCTGGCGCTGCTGGCCTTGGCTGTCCCACAATTGTTGGGCTTGCTGCAGTTGCTCGGCGGCGCTCTGCTGGCGCTCCTGCCACTCGCGCAACTCCTTGAGCCAGGTGTGCTGCAACTCCAACTGCTTGAGTTGGGCCTGCCGGGTTTTGAGTTGCTGTTGTGCCTGGCCCAGCTGTTGATCCAGCTCGGCGCGCGCTTCGCCAGACAGAGGCACCACACCGCTGGCCTGGTCCTGCAACTGTTTGTGAACGTCCCTGGCATCCTTGGCCTTATCGAACGCACGGCGACCCAGTTGGGTATACAGCGCGGTGTCGGTAAGTTTTTCCAGCAGTTCGCTGCGCTCGTTGTCGTTGGCCTTGAGAAAGGCGCTGAACTCGCTTTGCGCCAGCAGCACCGCGCGGGTGAATTGTTCGAAGTTCAGGCCCAGGGCCAGTTCCAGCTGGGTCTTGTATTCGGTTTTCTGACTGGCCAGCAGCTGTTCGCTGTCCAGGTCGATCAGGCTCTGGCGGCTGTTCTGCAACTTGCCGCTGGCCTTGTCGCGCGCGCGATTGGCTTCCCAGCGTGCACGGTAGCGGCGGCCGCTGACGCCGACGAAATCCACCTCGGCATAGCCGCCGCCGGTGCCCCGCCTGAGCAGGGTGCGCGGGTCGCCGATGGAAATGTCGCTGTCGGCATCCGGCATCTTGGCCTGGCCGGTATCACCCAGGCGCGGCACCGCGCCAAACAGCGCCAGGCACAGCGCGTCGAGCAAGGTGCTCTTGCCGGCGCCGGTCGGCCCGGTGATCGCAAACAGACCGGCACTGGCCAGCGGCTCGGCGGTGAAGTCGATTTCGAACGGCCCGGCCAGGGACGCCAGGTTTTTCAGGCGGATGGCGAGGATCTTCATGGCTGTTCAGCCTCCTGTTGCACTTCCTGGAGCAGCACGGCGAAGTCCTTCAAGGTCTGTTCATCCACTTCGCTGCCATAGCTGTCCTGCCAGGCGCGGCTGAACAATTGCTGAGGGGTGAGTTGGTCGAGTTCGACCAGACGCTCTTCGTCACCGTCTTCGCGCGGGCCAACGCCTGCGTATTCGGCGGCGATGCGCACCAGGCGCACGGCCTTGCCTTGCAGGGCGGTTTCGATCTGCTGGCGCAGGTCCGGCTGGGGTTCGTCAAGGCGTACCCGGACTTCAAGCCACGGGTGCCGTTGGGTTTCGGCCAGCAAATCCACATCGGGCAAGTCGGCCAGCTGTTTGAGGATCTCTGCCAGAGGCGCGGCCTCCAGGCGTTGCAGGTTGACCGAACGCGGAATCGGCAGCGGTTCGACGCTGACCAGTCTTTCGCCCTGGAACGTCACGTCGAGCACCTGGTGCTTGTAGCCGATTTCGGAAAAAGACAGCGGAATCGGCGAGCCGCTGTAGCGGATGCGCTCTTCGCCATTCACCTTCTGCGGCTTGTGCAAATGGCCGAGGGCGACATAGCCGACACTTCTATCGAATAGTTTGGCCGGCAGCGCCTCGGCATTGCCGATGATCAGGCTGCGCTCGGAGTCTTCCGACACCGACCCACCGGCCATGTGCGCATGGCTGATGGCAATCAGCGCCTGGCCTTTTTTGCGTTTGGCATTGGCGGCGGCGATCAGCCATTCATGCACCTGGCCGATGCCCTGCAGGTAATCATCGCCCAACTGCGCGCCCGTGACTTCCGCCGGGCGCAGGAACGGCAGCGCCAGGCACCAGGCGGCGATCTTGCCTTTGGCATCCGGCAACGGGATCAACAGGCGTTCGGCATCCAACTGGCCATCATCGAGCCACAACACCCGGCCCAGGGCGTGGGTGCGCAGGCGGCGCATCAACGGTGCGGGCAGTTCGATGCGCGAACCGGAATCATGGTTGCCGGCAATCATCACAATCGTCAGTGTCGGATTTTGTTCGTGGGCGCTGATGATGAAGTCATACAGGCGCTCCTGTGCCTTGAGCGGCGGGTTGACCGTGTCGAAAATATCGCCGGCGATCAACAGCGCATCCGGGCGATGGACCTTCAACTGGTCCAGCAGCCATTCAAGGAAACAGGCGTGTTCGAAGTCGCGTTCCTGGCCGTGCAGGTTTTGCCCAAGGTGCCAGTCGGAGGTGTGGAACAGACGCAAGGCGAACTCCGTGCAGAAGAGGGAAAGGAGGGGAGTTTACCTGTAAAAGCACACGGGGTGCCTGCAGGTAGACCCGGATCCAGTGTGGGAGAGGGCTTGCCCTCGATAGCGGTGGGTCAGCCTGCTTACCTGAATCTGAAGCACCGCTATCGGGGGCAAGCCCCCTCCCACAGCGATCGCGTTGCTTTATTGGGTATCCGTGCCCCAACAAAAAATGCGCCCCTGAGGGCGCATTTCTTTGTTCGGCCAGCGATCACCCGTCAGGCAGGCGCATTCCAGGCCCGATCACCGTGCGCGTCCTTGATACGGGTCGGCAAGCCCATCACGTCCAGCGCTTTCAGGAACGGCTCGGCCGGCAGTTCCTCGACGTTGGCCATGTGTTTCACATCCCACTCACCACGCGCCACCAGCAGCGCGGCGGCGACCGGTGGCACGCCGGCGGTGTAGGAGATGCCCTGGCTGTCGGTCTCGGCAAAGGCTTCTTCGTGGTCGGCCACGTTGTAGATGAACATCTCGCGCGGCTGGCCATCCTTGGTGCCTTTGACCAGGTCACCGATGCAGGTCTTGCCGGTGTAGCCGGGGGCGAGCGAAGAAGGGTCGGGCAGGACGGCCTTGACCACTTTCAACGGCACCACTTCCAGGCCTTCGGCGGTCTTGACCGGTTTCTCGGAGAGCAGGCCGAGGTTTTTCAGCACAGTGAACACGTTCATGTAGTGTTCGCCGAAGCTCATCCAGAAGCGCACGTTGGGCACGTCGAGGTTTTTCGACAGCGAGTGCACTTCATCGTGGCCGGTGAGGTAGAGGTTCTGCGAGCCGACGACCGGCAGGTCGTCGGTGCGCTTGACTTCGAACATGGTGTTGCTGGTCCACTGGCTGTTCTGCCAGCTCCACACCTGTCCGGTGAACTCGCGGAAGTTGATTTCCGGGTCGAAATTGGTGGCGAAGTATTTGCCATGGGAGCCGGCATTGACGTCGAGAATATCGATCGAATCAATGCGGTCGAAATGCTGTTGCTGCGCCAGCGCGGCGTATGCGTTGACGACACCCGGGTCGAAGCCCACGCCAAGGATGGCGGTGATGTTCTTCTGTTTGCACTCTTCCAGGTGGTTCCATTCGTAGTTGCCGTACCACGGCGGGGTCTCGCAGACCTTGCCCGGCTCTTCGTGGATGGCGGTGTCGAGGTACGCCACGCCCGTGTCGATGCAGGCGCGCAGCACCGACATGTTGAGGAACGCGGAACCCACGTTGATGACGATCTGCGAGTCGGTCTCGCGGATCAGGGCCTTGGTCGCTTCCACGTCCAGGGCGTTCAGCGCGAAGGCCTGGATGTCGGCGGGAACCTTGAGGCTACCCTTGGCCTTGACGCTGTCGATGATGGCCTGGCATTTGGAGATGTTGCGCGACGCGATAGCAATACGACCAAGTTCGTCGTTGTGCTGCGCGCACTTGTGGGCCACCACCTTGGCGACACCTCCTGCACCAATGATAAGAACGTTCTTTTTCAATTGCTTTATCTCTCCTTTATCCGCCAGCTTACGAAAGGCTGGACAGGTAGTCGTCGTAACCAAATTCACGAACCACTTCGACAGTACCGTCGAGTTGTTTCACTACGATGGACGGCATTTTCAGGCCGTTGAACCAGTTTTTCTTGACCATGGTGTAGCCTGCGGTGTCGATGAACGACAGCCGATCGCCGATGGCCAGCGGACGATCAAATTGATACTCGCCGAAGATATCCCCGGCCAGGCAGGATTTGCCGCACACCATCACGGTGTGTTCGCCCTCGCTTGGCGCCAGCTTGGCGTTGAGGCGATAGATCAGCAGGTCCAGCAGGTGGGCTTCGATGGAACTGTCGACCACGGCGAGGTTCTTGCCGTTGTAGAGGGTGTCGAGCACGGTGACTTCGAGCGACGCACTGTTGGTGATCGCCGCTTCCCCCGGTTCCAGGTACACCTGCACGCCGTACTTCTCGGAGAATGCTTTCAAGCGTGCGCAAAACGCGTCCAACGCATAGCCTTCACCGGTGAAATGGATGCCGCCGCCGAGGCTGACCCACTGGACCTTGTGCAGCAGCGCGCCGAAGCGTTCTTCGATGGTGCCGAGCATCTTGTCGAACAGACTGAAATCGCCGTTTTCACAGTTGTTGTGGAACATGAAGCCGGAGATCTGCTCGATCACCCCTTCGATCTTCACCGGGTCCCATTCGCCCAGGCGACTGAACGGACGCGCCGGGTCGGCCAGCAGGTAATCGGAGCTGCTCACTTGCGGGTTGACCCGCAGGCCACGGGTCTTGCCTTCGCTGCGCTCGGCAAAGCGCTGCAGCTGGCTGATGGAGTTGAAGATGATCTTGTCGCAGTTGTCCAGCATCTCTTCGATTTCATCATCGGCCCAGGCCACGCTGTAGGCATGCGCCTCACCTTCGAACTTCTGGCGGCCGAGCTTCAACTCGTACAGCGACGACGAGGTGGTGCCGTCCATGTATTGCTGCATCAGGTCGAACACCGACCAGGTGGCAAAGCACTTGAGTGCCAGCAGAGCCTTGGCGCCGGACTGCTCGCGCACGTAGGCAATCTTCTGCATGTTGACCAGAAGCTTCTGTTTATCGATGAGGTAGTACGGCGTTTTGATCATTTTTGAGAGCCTGCGGCGGTGCCTGCCAAAAAAGGACACGCATTGTGCCCGCACTTGGAACAGATCGAAAGGTTAGTGGGCGGAATTTGCGTGCTTACTTTTAAGCGTAGCGCCTGAGTGTGACCGTTCCTTGAGAGGGCAGCGCCGTGATTTGGTCGTTATGAAGCAGAAGAGGGGATGACCAGAGAGGAGTATGCACTTGGCAGTCCAGCCTCTGCTTCGTTTAGAAGCAGCGCATACCCCACAGCAGGCCCGGGAAGAGACGTGGATTAGTATTTTTTTGCTGCTTCAATCGCGTCCGAAAATTTTATCTCTACAAACTTCAGGAAAACATAAATTTCATGTGCTTCCAGGTTTTTAGCGTTGGTTGTCAGGCTGGACGGGGTTGCGTGCATCAGCTTGCTGGTGAACGTGTATATGTAGTCATATTCATCTAGCATTCCTACTTTTTTGGCCATATCGCGCCAGTTCCATCTTTTGGGTATAAGATCAGCTATCGCTTGTGGGAGGGATGCATGGAAAAAAGATTCTTTAAGCAGAATTTCTTCCAGGGATTTTTCTGCCTGGGGCAAAGCTGTATGTTCGATTTGATGAGCGATAAATCCATACCCGTTATGCTTTGCCTGATCGGCATAAATTGAAAATTTACGTGCTGCCTTAAGATCAATCATGTCGGCAATGGTTTGGTACTGAGGCCCCTCGCTTGTTGTCTCTTCTGACGTGCGGCTCTGAATGTATTTCCTGGTTTCCAAAGCGATGAGTTCTTCTTCCTCTTCTCCCAGAGCCGTCAGGAGCACTATCTCCCTTTTTAGTTGTGCTTCTTGGTCTTGCCAGTAACGGCGCTGACTGTCTATGAGTTGTGACGCATATACCAGTCCGTATTGGGGGTCAAGCTCAAATAGACGTAGCCATATGCTTAGTTCAAAAGTGTAGCGTGTAACAGCCAGCACGCCCATGGTTTCAATGAAGTTAAAGTTTTGCTCGGTAAATAGGCGTAGCTTTATTAGTGCATCGCCTACCGTCGCTCGGCACCAGTCGTGATAGTTGTTTTGGTTGAAGCTGCTGACAAATGCCGGGGCGCGAAGTCTTTGTGATTCTGCGTCCAATAGCGAATGCTTGTCTTTAATGGCAAAAACCAGATTTTCTAATTTATTTTGAATACTCATTTTGAATAGCGCCTCCTGGCATAGATGGGTTTTGACGTTGACTTGGACTGGTACTTTAGGTGAAAAAATAACTTGATCAGTCACTCTGCAATTACTGAACCGGTGTTTCAGTGGGTGCTCCGCAGATCATTAGCGTCCGCTGTTCAGACATAGGCTTATCTACTATTTCGAGGAATGGTGTCAAGGCGTAATGCCATCAGTCAATGGCAGAGGGGTGCCCTAGGGTTTTTAGCTGTCTTGGCCTTATCCAGGCGCAGCCCGTTAAGTTTCCGCTCCTAAATCAATCATGAAAAAAATTTGTGATCATCTGGAATAAATTGAGTTTGTTTCACTATCGCCTCATCCCGACAATAGCTCCCATACAAATATGTTGGAGCTTTACATCATGGCAGTCGCTCATTCCCTCGGATTTCCGCGCATTGGACGCGACCGTGAACTGAAAAAAGCGCAGGAAGCGTTCTGGAAGGGCGAGCTCGATGAAGCCGGCCTGCGCGCCGTGGGGCGTGACTTGCGCAAGGCCCATTGGGACCTGCAGAAACAGGCCGGCATCGAGCTGCTGCCCGCGGGTGATTTCGCCTGGTACGACCAGGTGCTGACCCACTCGCTGATGTTTGGCGTGGTCCCGGAGCGTTTCCGCCCGGCCGATGGCCAGGCCACGTTGCAGACGTTGTTCGGCATGGCCCGTGGCGTCAGCGATGCGTGCTGCGCCGGCGCTCACGCCCAGGAAATGACCAAGTGGTTCGATACCAACTATCACTACCTGGTGCCGGAGTTCAGCGTCGATCAGCAATTCCACCTGGGGTGGGAGCAGTTGTTCGAAGAAGTCCAGGAAGCCCGCGACCTCGGCCACACCGTCAAGCCGGTGGTGATCGGCCCGCTGACGTACCTGTGGCTGGGCAAGGCCAAGGGCGGCGATTTTGACAAGCTTGACCTGCTCGACCGCCTGCTGCCGCTGTACGGCCAGATCTTCCAGCGCCTGGCCGAACTGGGTGTCGAGTGGGTGCAGATCGACGAGCCGATCCTGGTGCTCGATCTGCCGCAGGCGTGGAAGAACGCTTTTGAGCGTGCCTACAACCTGATCCAGCGTGACCCGTTGAAGAAACTGGTGGCCACCTACTTTGGCGGACTGGAAGAAAACCTCGGCCTGGCCGCCAATCTGCCGGTCGACGGCCTGCACATCGACCTGGTACGGGCACCGGAGCAATACCCGACTATTCTCGATCGCTTGCCGGCTTATAAGGTGCTGTCCCTGGGCGTGGTCAACGGCCGTAATGTGTGGCGCTGCGACCTGGAAAAAGCCCTGGCGACGTTGCAACACGCTCAGGAAAAACTCGGTGAGCGTCTGTGGGTCGCGCCGTCCTGTTCACTGCTGCACAGCCCGGTGGATCTGGCGCGCGAAGACCAGTTGGACGCCGAGTTGAAGAGCTGGCTGGCCTTCGCCTTGCAAAAGTGCACGGAAGTCGCGGTACTGGCCCAGGCCCTCGACCAGCCCGAAGCGCCGCAGGTGCTGGCGGCGCTGGCTGAGAGTCGCGAGGTACAGGCTGCGCGCGCCGCGTCGCCGCGTATTCACAAGCCCGCCGTGCAAGCGCGCGTGGCCGCGATCAGCGCCAACGACAGCCAGCGCCAGTCGCCCTTCGCCCAGCGTATCGAGAAACAACGGGCCGGCCTCAACCTGCCGCTGTTTCCTACCACTACCATCGGCTCGTTCCCGCAAACCGCGTCGATCCGCCTGGCGCGCCAGTCGTACAAGGCCGGCAAGTTGAGCGAAGCCGAATACGTCGAAGCGATGCACAGCGAGATCAGGCACGCGGTCGAGGTGCAAGAGAACCTCGGCCTGGATGTGCTGGTGCACGGTGAAGCCGAACGTAACTACATGGTCGAATACTTCGCCGAGCAATTGGACGGCTACGCCTTCACCCGGTTCGGCTGGGTGCAGAGCTACGGTTCGCGCTGTGTGAAACCGGCGCTGATCTATGGTGACCTGAGCCGTCCGAAGGCGATGACGGTGGAGTGGATTCGCTATGCCCAGGGCCTCACGCGCAAGGTGCTCAAGGGCATGCTGACGGGCCCGGTGACCATGCTGATGTGGTCGTTCCCACGGGAGGACGTGAGTCGCCAAGAGCAGGCCCGGCAACTGGCCCTGGCGCTGCGCGATGAAGTGGTGGGCCTGGAAGCCGCCGGTATCAGGATCGTGCAGATCGACGAGGCCGCGTTCCGCGAAGGCTTGCCCTTGCGTCAGGCGCAATGGCCACACTACCTGGACTGGGCCACCGAAGCGTTCCGCCTGTGTGCCTGCGGCGTGCGTGACGAGACCCAGATCCACACCCACATGTGCTACAGCGAGTTCAACGATGTGATCCAATCCATCGCGGCGATGGATGCCGACGTCATCACCATTGAAACCTCGCGCTCGGACATGGCGTTGCTGGATGCGTTCGAAGCCTTCGCTTACCCCAACGACATCGGCCCTGGCGTCTACGACATCCACTCGCCACGGGTGCCGGAGGTGGCGCAGATGGTTGACTTGCTGCGCAAGGCAGCCAAGCGGATTCCGGCTGAGCGATTGTGGGTGAACCCCGATTGCGGCCTGAAAACCCGTGGCTGGCCGGAGACGGAAGCGGCGTTGATTCACCTGGTCACAGCGGCGCGCCAACTGCGTGCGGAACTGGGCTGAGGGCGAAGATTGCGCGGCTGGCGTTCGCGTTGTGCGTCATACTGGCACCCATGACTTTCGACTCGCCGCTCGCCGCTTATCAACACGCTATCGCTCAGCAAGGCTTCGTGCCCGACGACGCTCAGCGCCGTGGGGTGCAGGCCTTGCAAACCTGTCATCAGGCGTTGCACCAGGGCGGTTCGCCGATTGCGGGTGTTTACCTGTGGGGCCCGGTGGGGCGCGGCAAGACCTGGCTGATGGACCAGTTCCATCAGAGCCTGCGTGTGCCCGCGCGCCGCCAGCATTTTCATCACTTCATGGGCTGGGTGCACCAGCGCTCGTTCCAGCTCACCGGTACCCGGGACCCGCTGCAGGCGGTGGCGCGGGAACTGAGCCGGGACGTGCGCGTACTGTGCTTCGACGAGTTGTTCGTCAATGACATCGGTGACGCAATCATTCTCGGCCGCCTGTTTCAGGTGATGTTCGAGGAGGGCGTGGTGATGGTGTGTACCTCCAATCAACCCCCTGAGCAGCTGTACGCCGAAGGTTTCAACCGTGAGCGGTTCTTGCCGGGTATCGAGGCGATCAAGCGGCATATGCAGGTGGTGGCCGTGGACGGCGGCGAGGATCATCGCTTGCATCCCGGCGTCGGCCTGCAGCGCTACTGGGTCAATCGGCCCGATGTACTGGCCGCGTTGTTCAGGCAGATGAGCGACGGGCAAACCGTCAGCCACGAGAAGGTGGTGAACGTGGGGCATCGCACGATAGCGGCGGTGCAGGCCAGTGACGCGGTACTGTGGTGCCGCTACGCCGAACTCTGCGAACAACCCCTGGCCGCGATGGATTTCATGCTGCTGTGCGATCGCTTCAAGGCCATCCTGCTGGCAGAGGTGCCCAACCTCAGCGCACAGCAGCGCCCTGGTCGCATTGCCCGTGGCACCGAAGACGGCGCCGAACGCGTGGTTGCGGGGGATCGCCAATTGCCAGAGTTGTCCAGGCATGATGACAGCGTGCGCCGCTTTATCGCGCTGGTGGATGAATGTTATGACCGTAAAGTGCCGTTGTTCATCGAGGCCCAGGTACCGCTGGAGCGCCTCTATACCGAAGGCTACCTGGCGTTTCCTTTTCGTCGCACCTTGAGCCGCTTGCGCGAAATGCAGCTGCAGCGCTTCGGCACCTGAGAACCCCGTGTTCACTTCGTTTGAGGCATTGGATGCGCGCAATCTACGCGCTTTCTGTCAGACATTTGTCGTTAATCTCCTTCATCTACTGCCGACTCCATGCTTACAATTACCCTTCTCAAAGGGAATCGGTTCCCTGGTTGTCGTTATCGAGGAAGGAAATGGACACCCCAGACATCCTGGTGCTGCAAGCCAGCTACACCAACGCCGTACACGCCGATGCCATCGGTTCGCTGCTCAACCACTATGCTGAGGACCCGATGGGCGGCGGCCACCGTTTGGCGGCCGATCTGTTGCAGCAACTGCCTGCGGAACTGGCCAAGCGCCCTCATGCGTTCAGTGTGCTGGCGTTCGTTGGGGGTGTCCCGGCGGGGCTGGTCAATTGCTTCGAGGGGTTTTCGACGTTCGCCTGTCGGCCCTTGGTCAATGTCCACGATGTGGTAGTGGCGCAACAGTTTCGTGGCTTGGGGTTGAGTCAGAAGATGCTGCAGAAGGTCGAGGAAATCGCCCGGCAGCGCGGTTGCTGCAAGATCACCCTGGAAGTGCTTGAAGGCAATGCGCTGGCGCAGTCGGCGTATCGCAAGTTCGGTTTTGACGATTCGGTATTTGATCCCGCCCATGGCCGCATGTTGTTCTGGAACAAGGCGCTGTAATAAAAGCACTGCAAAAAAAGGCGCCATTGAATGGCGCCCAATAGAACCTTTGCCAAAGGAGCGGGTTGGCACAGGGTACGTGCGAATTAACTCAGCATTAAATCAACTGTTGGGCTGAGCAGGTTCGGCAGTAGTGGCTTTAGTCGGTTTGCCATCGGCCGACACAACTTGCTGTTCGGCCTTGCCGTGGGTTGTTTGCTGAATGAAGCTGAAGTTGTTGTAGAACTCCCTGGAGCGCTCTGAACCGCCCTCTGCAAAGGCCGCGGCGGAGGTCAGGGTTATCAGGCTGGCAAACATCAGTGTCGAAAGTTTCATGACGGTATTCCCATTAAAAGTGATAAGTGTCCGGTCACTCCGTGATCAGATCGTGGGGCGACTATGGCGTTAGCTTATTAAGTGGGAATTAACGAAATTGGCCCGCGAAGTTAATGTTTTTCAACTTCGCGGAGCAGGGCGCTACAACCTCCAGTCCAAGGCCAGGGTAATCGAGCGCGGATCGCCCCAATACACGCCATTGTAAAAACCGACGCGCTCGTAGTATTTCTTGTCGAACAGGTTATTGACGTTGATCGATGCCGTAAGCTGTTCGTCGAACTGGTAGCGCGACATCAGGTTGACCACGGTGTAGCCCTGTTGCTCGATCTTCGCCCGCGTGGTGATCGAGTTGCCTTCGTCATCGCGCTGGCCCGTGGGCCGATTGCCGAAGTCATGGATACCGCTCTGCCAATTCACCGCGCCGCCCACGGTCAGGTTGCGCCAGGCCCCCGGCAGGCGGTAAGCGCTGGATATTTTCAACAGGTTCAACGGTTGGCCGGTATTGTTGCGCTGGCCTGCGCCGTTTACCGAATGGGTATAGGTGTAGCCCGCAGTCAGGTTCCAATCCGGTGTGATTTCCCCGGCCGCCTCCAGTTCGAACCCCTTCACCTTGTTACCTTTGCCGCCGGATTTGTAGTACTCCTCGCCAGTGACCGGGTTGGGCGGCACCGCGTCATCGCGCTCGGCAACGTTGTCCTGGGTGCTCCAGAAATACGCGGCCGCCAGGTTCAGGCGCTCGTTGAGCACGCTGCCCTTGAGGCCGACCTCGTAGTTGCTGCCCAACACCGGCTCCAGGTACTTCTTGTTGACGTCTTTGGCGCTTTGCGGCTTGAAGATGTCGGTGTAGCTCGCGTAGACGGTGTACTGCGGGGTGATGTCGTACAGCAGCCCGGCGTAGGGCGTCCACATATCGTTATGAGTCTGGCGGGTTTTGCCGGAAGCGGTCAGTTGATCATTGGCGTTGTATTCGGGGGTGGCGCTTTCCAGCTCCCAACTGCCGTAGCGGCTGCCGAGTACGGCGTGCAGACGGTCAGTCAGGCTTAGCCGAGTGGCGAGGTAGCCGGCCTTCTGTTGTTTCTTGCTGTGCTCGCCCTTGAGGTCGGTGACATCGTCGGTGAACTTGCCGATACCGCCCATGTGCTTCCAGTCCTCGATGGCGTAGTAGCTTTTGGGCAGATTGCTGCGCATGAACGGCGAAATGTCCCGTTGCGCGGCCTCGCCATAACCCATCATCAGCTGATGTTCGCGGCCCAGCAGCGCGTAGCTGCCAGCCAGGTTGAGGTCGATGGCTTCCATTCTCGACGTGCCGCGCATATGGCTGGCCTAGGCGGTCATGCCGCTGCGGTCGGCATTTGGCAAGCCTGCGCCGCCGTAGTACACCTTGCCATCGGTATCACTCTGGCGATGGGTGTAGGCGGCCTTCAGGTGCCAGTCGCCGCCGAGGCGATGGTCGAGGGTGGCGAAGGTGGTCTTGTCGGTCAGTGGCCAGGAACTCCAGTGCGCGGCCATATTGGTGGAGCGCGACAGCCCGGCTTTGCCGCCCTGGCTGTTCCAGTAGGGCACGGTGCCCCAGGAAGTGCCTTGTACCTGTTTGTCCTGGTAGTCAAAACCTACGGCCAGCACGGTGTCGTCGGACAGGTCGCCCTCGAGAATGCTGTAGCCGACTGCCCGCTGCAGTGCATAGTTATCGCGAAAGGATTGGCTGTCACGGTAAGCCAGTACGCTGCGTCCGCGCAGCTTGCCGTCGAAGGCCAGCGGGCCGCCGACGTCGAGGTAGCTGTAATAGTTGTCATGGGTGGCGCCACTGATCCCGGTTTTCGCCTGCCATTGGGCGGTAGGGCGCTTGCGTACCATGTTGACGGTGGCCGAGGGGTCGCCCGCGCCGGTGGTCAGGCCGGTGGCGCCGCGCACCACTTCGATACGGTCGTAGATGATGGTGTCGGCGTCGCTCTTCATGTAGCCGAAGGTGTTGAGCATCCCGTCAATCTGGAAGTTGTTGATGCCGTAGCCACGGGAGGTATAGGACACGCGGTCTGAGTCATTGTGCTGGACGTTGATGCCGGTGGTCTGGCGCAACACGTCGGTCAGGGTGTTGAGGTTGAAATCATCCATCTGCTGGCGCGTGATCACCGAGATCGATTGCGGGGTTTGCTTGACTGACAGGTTCAGGCGGGTGGCGGTGCTCATCGATCCCGTGGTGTAGGCGCCGGTGTGCTCGGTGGTCGCGCCCAGTCCCTCGGCGGTGACGCGGGTGGCGCCCAGTTCGAGGGTTCCGGCGGGGGCTTGTTCGGGGTCGGTTTCGGCCAGCAGTTCAGGGCTTAGCGCAAGGCTGAACAGGCCCAGGGTAACGGTGATGGAACGGGTAAAAGGCGCGAGCATCGCGGCGAACTCCTTGTCGTCTTTGAGGCCGCCCCCGGAGAGGGCGGGTATGGCTCAAAGACGAAAGGAGACGGGGAACTTTAGGCTTAAACGAGAATGATTGTTATCTTTCTGTTACAAGCCTCTCGGTTACTTGATCACCACCTCGGTGCTGTTGGCCTTTTTCGGTTTGATCAAACTGAAGTCGATCAAGGCTTTCTGCTTGGTCTCGTAAGGGTTGCCGATCAGCAGGGGGCGCGGCTTGAAGCTGTCGCTGACCAGGCTTTTGCTGCGGTCCAGTTCATCGAAGCTCAAGCCGGCCAGGTCCGCCCAGGTATGGATCAACTGCGAGCTGCTGTAAGGCCGTTGCAGGTCGCCGGCGAAGCTCCAGTCGTGGCTTTCGCGCCACTTGGGTGAGGCGTAGGCCATAAAGGGAATGGTGTACATCGGCGCGGTCGGCTTGCCTTCGTTGCGGCCCAGGGTGTCATGGCCGGCAGAGTCGAACACGTCTTCGCCGTGGTCCGACAGGTACAGCAGGAAGCCGTTGGGGTCGGTCTTGGCGTAGTCCTTGATCAGGCTCGAGACCACGAAGTCGTTGTACAGCACCGCGTTGTCGTAGCTGTTGTATGTCGGCAACTGAGCGTCGCTGACTCCGGGCGGCACGCCCTGGCGATCGGTGAACTTGTCGAACGTCGACGGATACCGGTACTGATAGCTCATGTGCGTGCCCAGCAAGTGCACCACGATGAACTTGCGCTCGGCGGTATCGGCCAGGGCCTTGGAGAACGGCGCGAGTACATCGCCGTCGTATTGGCGGGCGTTCTGGTTACGGTTGTTGTTCAGGTACACCTGCTCGTCGGCCTGTTCGGAAAAGGTCGTGAGCATGGTGTTGCGCTTGGTCATGGTCTGCTGGTTGGTGATCCAGAACGTCTTGTAGCCGGCCTGTTTCATCACGCTGACGATCGACGGCGTCTTGAGGTACAGGTCCGGGTTTTCTTCGTCGGCGAAGGTCAGTACCTGTTGCAACGCCTCGATGGTGTAGGGGCGCGGGGTGATGACATTGTCGAACACCGCCAGTTGGTCGCGCAGCTTGTCCAGTTCCGGGGTGGTATTGCGCGGGTAGCCATAAAGGCTCATGCGCTGGCGGTTGGTGGACTCGCCGATCACCAGCACCAGGGTGGACGGCTGGCCGGCCATGCTGTCCTTGAGGTTCTTCAAGGGTGGAATCTGGCTGGCACTGGTCAGCATGCCTTGCATGTTGTCCAGTTGTTCGGTGTAGCGGCGGTAGGCGACGATCATCTGCCAGGGCACGGCCGGTTCGATCCGCGTTTCAAAGCGGTCAATGGCCTGTTCCATCGTGTCACTGGTGGCGATCTGCTTGACCAGCGGGTAGCCGACCACGGCCAATACGATGGCGATGGCCGCCACGATCGACTGGCCGCGAGGCAAGTACACCGGGCGCAGGCGTGTCCACAGGAACACCGCGAAGGCCGTGTGCGCTATGAACGCCAGCACGATCCACCAGGCAAAGTACTGGGTGGCGTATTCGCCCGCTTCAGAAATGTTCGACTCGAACATGATGAAGATCACGCTCTGGGAAAATTCCTGCTGGTAAATGAAGAAATAACCCAGGCTGGCCATGGAGCAGGCCCACAGCACCACGCCGATCACGGCGGCAAGCACCCGCGTTTGCCGCGGGAACAGCAGCATCGGCGCCAGCCACAGCGCACTCATGAAGAATGCCTGGCGGAAACCACTGAAGCCGGACGTACCGGTCAGTTGGATAAGCAGTTGGGTAATACCCGAGAAATACCAGAAAAACAGGAATAACCAGCCAAGGCCGGCCCAATCAAAGCCTTTCGCAGTCGTCGTGCTGCGTTTGAACATCGCCATCCAGCGCCCCATCAGAAAATGATCGTTGCGCACAGGCGCGCAACATCGGGCCGCTCAGAACATGAGCGGCATCGCGGGCGGGAGTATCGGGACAGGTGTGTGAAAACTTTGTGAGTTTTCTGTAGGTATTGCCTTACAAACTAACCAAGCGCCTTCAGCAGAGCGCGGGCTTGGCGCCGGACGGCAGCTCAAGCTGGGCCTGGAGGTGTGAACGCAGGCGCAGGACTTCCTGTTGCAACTGATCGCGCTCGTCCTTCAACTGACGCAATTCATCGCGGCGGATGTTGACATAGAGGGTCTGTGGCGGTCGGGTCATCTGTGCTGTGCTCATTGCTTGCCTCGCAAATAGCCGGGTAGATCGCGCCGCCGAAACAGGTGAGCGGCAGCAGTCGTGGACAAGTTTGAATTCTTTTTCACATCAAGGGAACTTTTTTATTTTTGGTGGTCGTGTGACTTTTGCCGCCGTGATGGTGAAACGATGGCTACTTTTTTACCATGAAACTACACGGATCCGCTCTGGACTAACCCTCATTAGCCTCATTGCGCTATAAACTATGTCACACATTTTTTAGCAGTTAGGAGCATCAGCACATGCAACTGGGGATTATCGGACTAGGCCGCATGGGCGGTAACATTGCGCGGCGCCTGATGCTCAATGGGCATACCACCGTTGTATATGACCGTAACGAAGCCTTTGTCAAAGGCCTGAGCGAGGAGGGCGCCACCGGCGTCGCCGACTTGAAAGCCCTGGTGGCCGGCCTGCAAAAGCCTCGCGCCGTGTGGGTCATGTTGCCGGCGGGCGCTCCCACCGAAGACACCATCAATGAACTGAGCGGGCTGCTGGAAAGCGGTGACGTGATCATTGACGGTGGCAACACCAATTACAAGGACGACGTGCGTCGCGGCAAGGCCCTGGCGGAAAAAGGCCTGCACTATGTCGACGTCGGCACTTCCGGTGGCGTGTGGGGGCTGGAACGCGGCTACTGCATGATGATCGGTGGCGACCTGGAAACCGTGCAGCGCCTTGATCCGATCTTCAAGAGCCTGGCGCCTGGCATCGGCAGCATCCCACGCACCAAGGACCGTTCGGCCTCTGCGGACCCGCGTGCCGAGCACGGCTACATTCATGCCGGCCCGGCGGGCTCCGGTCACTTCGTCAAGATGATCCACAACGGCATTGAATACGGCATGATGCAGGCGTTTGCCGAAGGTTTTGACATCCTCAAGACCAAGAACTCGGACAACCTGCCCGAAGACCAGCGCTTCGACCTCAACGTGGCCGACATTGCCGAAGTCTGGCGCCGTGGCAGCGTAGTGTCGTCGTGGCTGCTGGACCTGACCGCCGATGCCCTGGCGACCGACCCGAAGCTGGACGGCTATTCCGGTTCCGTGGCGGACAGTGGCGAAGGCCGTTGGACCATCGAAGCGGCCATGGAGCAGGCGGTGCCGGTACCGGTCCTGTCGACGTCGCTGTTCGCCCGTTTCCGTTCGCGCCAGCAGAGCACCTACGGTGACAAAATGCTTTCGGCCATGCGCTTCGGCTTTGGCGGCCACGTGGAGACTTCCAAAAAATGACCGCCAACGGCAAGAAACCCAAGGCCGAACCCGCTCCACCCACCACCTTGTTTCTGTTCGGCGCCCATGGCGACCTGGTCAAGCGCCTGCTGATGCCGGCGCTGTACAACCTGAGCCGCGACGGGCTGCTGGGCGATGGCCTGCGGATCGTGGGTGTTGATCACAACGCCATCAGCGATGCGGACTTTGCCAAGAAGCTCGAGGACTTCATTCGAACCGAAGCTGCCGGCAAGGTCCGGGGGAGTGCCGACAATGCGCTGGACCCCCAGTTGTGGGCCCAGTTGGCCAAAGGCATCAGCTACGTCGAGGGTGACTTTCTCGACGACAGCACCTACGCCGATATCGCGCAGAAAATTGCCGACAGCGGCAGCGCCAATGCAGTGTTCTACCTGGCGACCGCACCGCGCTTCTTCAGTGAAGTGGTGCAGCGCCTGGGCAGTGCCGGATTGCTCAATGAGACGGACGAGGGTTTTCGCCGCGTCGTCATCGAGAAACCGTTCGGTTCCGACCTGGCCAGCGCCGAAGCGTTGAACGCCTGCCTGCTCAAGGTGATGAGCGAGAAGCAGATCTATCGCATCGACCATTACCTGGGCAAGGAAACGGTGCAGAACATCCTGATCAGCCGTTTCTCCAACGTGCTGTTCGAAGCGTTCTGGAACAACCACTACATCGACCATGTGCAAATCACCGCTGCTGAAACGGTCGGCGTGGAGACCCGGGGCAATTTCTTCGAAAAAACCGGCACGCTGCGGGACATGGTGCCCAACCACCTGTTCCAGTTGCTGGCGATGGTCGCGATGGAGCCGCCGGCAGCCTTTGGCGCCGATGCAGTGCGTGGCGAGAAGGCCAAGGTGGTCGGTGCGATCCGCCCCTGGTCCCTGGAAGATGCCCGGGCCAATTCGGTTCGCGGCCAGTACACCGCCGGTGAAATCGCCGGCAAGCAACTGCCGGGCTATCGCGAAGAGGCCAATGTCGCGCCTGACAGCAGCACCGAGACCTTCGTCGCGCTGAAGGTCATGATCGACAACTGGCGCTGGGTCGGTGTGCCGTTCTACCTGCGTACCGGCAAGCGCATGAGCATCCGCGACACCGAGATCGTGATCTGCTTCAAGCAGGCGCCGTACGCGCAATTTCGCGACACCGACGTCGATGAACTCAAGCCCACCTACCTGAAGATCCAGATCCAGCCAAATGAAGGCATGTGGTTCGACCTGCTGGCCAAAAAGCCTGGGCCGACCCTGGAGATGGCCAATATTGAGTTGGGTTTTGACTACAAGGATTTCTTCGAGATGCAACCATCGACGGGGTACGAAACCCTGATCTACGACTGCATGACCGGTGACCAGACCTTGTTCCAGCGTGCCGACAACATCGAGAACGGCTGGCGCGCCGTGCAGCCGTTCCTGGATGCCTGGAAAGAAGATGATGGAATCCAGGCCTACAAGGCCGGCGAAGATGGCCCGGCGGCGGCGGATGCATTGCTGGCCCGTGATGGCCGTGCCTGGCACAGCCTCGGATGAGTGATGCAGCGATTCATCCCATCCGTTTTATCCTCAGTGATGTGGACGGCACCTTGCTGCATCCGGATCACCGCCTCAGCCAGCGCACGGCCGATGCGGTTCGCGCGTTGCGTGAGGCCGGGGTGTTTTTCAGCTTGGCCAGCGGTCGCCCGCCCAAGGCCATGATGCACCTGATCGAGACGTTCGGTATCGACGTGCCAGTGGCGGGCTTCAACGGCGGTACGTTGATCAACCCGGATGGCAGCATTCTGGTAGCCCACCATCTGCCGGCGGAAGCGGCGTTGGTGACGCTGGCGCTGTTCTCGGCCGAGCCGGATGTGGAAGTCTGGGTGTTCGCCGATGGCGACTGGCTGCGCCGTGACTCGCCAGGGCCGATGGAGCAGCGCGAAGCCGACGGCCTGGGGTATGGGCCGGTGGTGGTGGAGAGTTTCGAGCCCTACCTGGACCGGGTCGACAAGATCGTCGCCGCGAGCAATAACACGCAGTTGCTGGTGGAGCTGGAAGCGCAGTTGCAGCCCAAGGTGAAGGGTCTGGCTCAGGTTTCCCGTTCCCAACCGGTCTATCTGGATGTGACGGCGATGCTGGCCAATAAAGGCGAAGCCTTGAAGACCCTGGCGGCGCACCTTGGGGTGCCGCTTGCGCAAACGGCGGCTATTGGTGACGGCGGCAACGATCCGGCGATGTTTCAGGTGGCCGGTTTATCGATTGCCATGGGCCAGGCGGAAGAAACCGTCAAGCGTCAGGCCAGCGTCGTGACCGGCAGTAATATCGAAGACGGTGCTGCCGAAGCGTTCGAGCGATTTATCCTCAACGCGCGATAAGTCAGTGCAACTTCCGATCACTGTAATGCGGTGATCGGAAGTTACCCGGTCGACTTACTTGGGCATTGCCCACTGCTGCAACTGGTGGCCATCTTTGTCGAGCTCGGCACGTGCCTGCAACAGCAAGTCTTCCAATTGCGCCGGGTCGGTGTAAGTGGTCGATGACAGCTGTTTACTGCCGATACGGGTATTGGTGCGGTCGATGACGCTCAGGCTGAGGGCGCCATGACCATCGTGCCAGGCCACGCACTGGAAGGGCTGGAAAGCACGGTCTGCAATCAAAAGAGCTTCGTTGATGCGCAGCGGAGCGTTCATGTGTGTCGTCTCTCTCTGTGCCCATTCAAGTGAATACCGGCGGTTGGGCTGACCGTGCGGTGGGTTACTTGTACTGATGCACGATGGTGGGGGGCGGGTCACATGCTAGAACAAGAATTTTTAACTTTCCCTGACTGGCGTCATGTAAGCGGCTGTTTTGAAAGCGGAACTAAACGTTTGGCACGCGAGCAACTTTTTACCGGTTGATGGCTTTTTGCTCGCAGTTATAGCGAAAGGGTACAAGCGTCGCGTCAATATTTTGCTATGTTCTCATCTTGCTACTACAAACTATTGTTTCTATTAAAAAAACTGACGCCAAGGAATAGTCATGGTTGTGACTTCTGCGCAACGCCGCTTGCTGGTCGTCGACCCTTGTGAGGATTGTCACGGGCTGCTGCCCGGCTTGCGCACGGTCGGATGGGAAGTGGACAGCTGTACCCTCGAAGCCGTGGGCGAGCGTTCCTGCGATGTGGGCCTGTTGCGGTTACAGCCTTGTCATCTGGAGCGGCCCGAGGCGGTCAAGGAGCTGATTGGTCGTAGCGGTACCGAATGGATCGCGGTACTCAGCCAGGATGTGTTACGCCTGCAGAACGTTGGGGATTTCGTCTGCGAATGGTTTTTTGACTTTCACACCTTGCCGTTCGACGTGTCGCGGGTGCAGGTTACCCTGGGGCGCGCCTTTGGCATGGCGCGCCTGCGCGGCAAGGGCAACACCCCGGTGGGTGGGCCTGAGCATGAGTTGCTGGGCGATAGCCGGCCCATTCGCGAACTGCGCAAATTGTTGTCGAAGCTGGCGCCCACTGAATCGCCGGTACTGATTCGGGGGGACAGCGGCACCGGCAAGGAACTGGTGGCCAAGATGCTGCACCGGCAGTCCCAGCGACACGCCAAGCCGTTCGTGGCGATCAACTGCGGTGCGATTCCTGAACACCTGATCCAGTCGGAACTCTTCGGCCATGAAAAGGGCGCCTTCACCGGTGCGCATCAGCGCAAGGTCGGGCGTATCGAGGCAGCCCATGGGGGCACGCTGTTTCTCGATGAAATCGGTGATCTGCCGATGGAGCTGCAAGCCAACCTGTTGCGGTTTCTCCAGGAGAAACAGATCGAGCGCGTGGGCGGTAGCCAGCCCATCCCGGTGGATGTGCGGGTGCTGGCTGCCACCCACGTTGACCTTGAGGCCGCAGTCGAGAAGGGCACCTTTCGCGAGGACCTGTATTACCGGCTGAACGTGCTGCAAGTCGTCACCGCGCCCCTGCGCGAACGCCATGGCGACGTGGCGATGCTGGCCAATCACTTCTCGCGTTTCTATAGCCAGGAAACCGGCCGCCGCCCGCGCAGCTTCAGCGAAGAGGCCTTGGTGGCGATGGGGCAACACCCGTGGCCGGGCAACGTGCGTGAATTGGCCAACCGTGTGCGCCGTGGCCTGGTCCTGGCTGAGGGGCGCCAGATCGAAGCGGTTGACCTGGGACTGCAAGGCCCCCAGGCCGTGTCGCCGCCGATGGCGACACTGGAAGATTATAAGCACCGCGCCGAACGTCAGGCATTGTGCGACGTACTCCACCGGCACAGCGACAACCTGAGCATCGCGGCCCGGGTGCTGGGCGTTTCCCGGCCGACGTTCTACCGGTTGTTGCACAAGCATCAGATCCGCTAGGGACCTTTGTGGGAGGGGGCTTGCCCCCGATGGCGGCCTCTGGGCCGACCTGGATGTTGGATCAGACCGGGTACATATCCGTTTCTGCGGTCACGGCCACTATGGGTTCCGCTTTTACAGCGGGTCACTTTTGGAAAAGAGCCCCAAAAGTAACCAAAAAGGCTCTTGCCCCACCACTCGGCACCTCGCCTAGGCTCGGTGTGCCCGAACGCAGGCTTGAATCCGTGGGCCGCCGCCACGCGCCATCCATGGCGCGGGGCGGCTAACCCGGCGTCCTGCCGGGTTACCCACGGATTCAAGCCTGCGTTCGGCCAGCGTGGTTTAACGGGGCGCCTAAGATCAAAAGCCAGATCAAGATCAAGAGCGACTCGCTGCGCATCGCGGGAAGCGTTTGCCTCTCGATCAGAAGTAGTACGGGAATTTCAGGCTGAACGTGAAGTCCGGGGCGTCATCGGTCATCCCGATCGCCAGGTTCGGCACGATGGTCAGGTTATCCGAGGCGGCAATCGTCATGCCGACGTTGAAGTAGCCCGCATTTGCATCGCTGGAGACCACCGACTGCCAGTCGCCGCCGTCCGGCTTGAGCTTGCTTTTGCGCTGCACCAGGTCGGACACCGAAAACGACATGCTCATTTTTTCGTTCAAGGCAAAGGCCACGCCGACACCGAACTGAAAGCTGTCGCCCAGGCGCACCTTGCCCCCCACCTTCTGGTTGACCTCACTGCTGATGTCATCGAACGAGTCCTCGAAGTTGTGGGTGTACGACAGCGAGCCGAACAACACCGCAGGGTCGAAGGTCTTGACCAGGGAAATGCCCGGTGTGACCGACCATACGCCGTTGCCCGTCGGCAGGCTTTCCGGCAGGTAGAGGTTGTCGTTGTTGGGTTGCTTGACCAGTTTGATGCCAAACGGCTCTTTACCCGTAGGCGCCTTCACCCGCACCGACACCACGGCATCCGGCAGGGTAGGGGTTTCATCGAGGAATTTGTACGCCACGCCGAAGTTGACGTCGCCGATGGTAGGGTCGCGGGTCACGGAAGCTTCCGAGGTGGCCGTGGCATCGTTGCCGGCGCCGCCGGACTGATAGGTCGATTCGCGGTAGACCACCGGCACGTTGAGGTCGAACTGCCAACGGTTATCGACGTTGTAGCGGCCGGTCAGGTCCAGGGTCCAGCTGTCGGATTTGATCCGGTCCAGGTTGATGTTGCCAAGGAAGATCGAATCCAGCGCCAGGAAACCATTGAGGGTCAATTGGCGCGCGTCATAACGGGCATAGGTGATGCCGGTCTCGACGCTGAACTTGCCATTGCCGAAGAAGCCACTGGCTTCGTTGTACAGGTTGCTCACACTTTGCGCAGGGGCCGAATCGTCCTTGAGCGACTGGCCGTAGGAGCTGCCGCCGCCGCCCGCGCCACCTGACGCTGCTGCCGCGCCGGTACCTGCGACGGTCGTACCGCCTTGCTTGAAGTCGGCAGGGGATTTGGCCAGGCGCCTGGGTGCCGGCGTGGCCGGTTGATCTTCCACCTGGCGTACACGTTGTTCCAGCACGGCCAGGGCCTTTTGCTGCACGTCGTAGCGTTGCTTGAGTTCCAGGAGTTCCTTCTTCAGCGTTTCGATATCGGCATCTGGCGCGGCATACAGCACGGATGCGGGCAAGAGCGTACTTAAACAGATCACCGCGCGGAGCGATAACGATCGATGCATGAAATAAGCCGTCCTTTTCCAATGCGTAAGTGTCGAGGGTCAGCGTAGTTCAATAACCGAGCGTGCGTAGGCCTTTGAGCTGGTCCAGATTGCAGTTCAATGCGCCGTTGTTCAAACCGTTATTGTTCATCACCACGTTGAGTTGAGTCATGTTGCTGACGAAGTTGGTATCGCCCTTCAAAACTGTCCCTTGCAGCACATTCCCGCCGCCGATCTGCTGCAGGCTGTTGCCCTGGTTGTGGTTGGCCTGGATCGCCATTTGCAGGCCGCCATTGTTGGCCGATACGCTGACATGACCTGCCTTGCTCTCGCCGGTGACGGTGCCACCGGCCACCAATACCTGCCCGGACTGCACAGCGTTGGCAGGGGCAAAGCCGTCCTGGGTGACGTTGATGCCTACCTGGTTGTAGGCGGTGTTGCCATCCCCGGCGGCGCGCACGCTTTGAGTCACGCCCTGGCCGCTGGTCAGGCCGGCTCCGCCGATCACGTTACCGCTGCCGGCAGAGGGCGTTCCGGAACCCGCCGCACCGGTGGTTTGCACGTAGAATTGCGGGGTAATGGTGGTCTTGTCCAACTGCATGCTGGCCTTGGCGGTAATGCTGTCGCCGACCGCATTGGTCCAGGTGCTGCTCATGACAATGCCGAAGCTGATGATGCGCCCCGGCATCACATACCGGCCGCGCAGCTCGGCCATTTGCGCATCATTGAGTTCGATCGGTTTGAAGCCCGACGAAGCATAAGCGGGCATCGAGGCTGCCAGACACAAAACCGTCAGCCAACGGGAAGTGTTCATCTTTTGCTCCTGGAGCGTCCTGCCCCTTATTGCGCTTCTAGAAGAAGTCGCTCTGGATAAAACCGAAATCCATCAGCTCGGCGTCGCCCACGGGCCGGAACTCGTTCAACTGGTTCTTGGCGGTCAGCGGGGCAGGCGGGTCGAGCAGAACATTGGTCTTGTCGTAGCCTTCACCCAATACGGCGAACACGATCCCATTCCATCCCTTGACGAAGTCATCCCGCGCATAGCGCTTATGCCCCAGCACCGGGTCGCCGACATACACCCAGTCCTTGTCGGCCCGCTGCATCACCACGAAGTGCTTGTAGCCACGGATCTCCAGCAGCACCACCACCGGGATTTTCACGGTGACCAGGGTGTCCGGGGCGATCTTGTAGCCCCGGGCGCGCATGCCGATGCTTTCGAGGTAGCGCTTCATGTCCAGCATGGAAAAACCCTGGGTACGCACCAGGTCCTGGTCGGCATTGACCAGCATGCCTTTGATGATGTGATCTTCATCGACGTCCAGCCAATAGGCCTGGCGCAGGATGGTGGCAAGTGCCGCAGCACCGCAGCTGAAATCGGTTTTCTGTTCCACCAGGTTGGCGAACCGGCGTTCACGGATGCTCTCGACCTTCTTGAAAATCACCGCACCGCCGGGCATGGCGGAGATCGCCATGGTGCCTGCCCAGGCGGGACCGGTGAGCAACATCAGGAGGGTGAGGGCCGCAAGGCGCATGATCGACTGACCTGTTGGACACTGGAATAAAAAAGGGCCTTGTTGCCAAGGCCCCGTTGGATCAGAAGCGCACGCCGCTGCTGCAAACGCTGCAACCTTGACCGATCGACAGGCTGTTGCTGCCCTGGTTGCCCGCGCCGGATTGCAGGTTTACACCCACGTTGCCGGAGTTGCGGTTAACCGAGTTGTCCAGGCTTGCGTTGTTGGACACGTATTGAGGCTTGCCGTAGCCATGGCTGCTGACGGCGGTATTGAGGTAGCTGTTGTTGAGCGAGTTCTGCTCGGTGTTGGAGGCGGCGGCGATGTTCTTGCCGTCAGCGGTGGTGATTGCCAGGTTGTTTTTACCTTCGTTGCCTTGACCGGCCTGGCCGTTGTAACCCACGTTGCCGGAGTTGCCGTTGACGGAGCCGTCCAGGGACGCGTTGTTTTGCGTGCCTTTGTTGACGAAGTTGTTATGGGTGCTGGCTTGATCCACATCGATCACGGCGAACACGCTGGCAAAGTCGCCTTTGGCACTGGAGATGGCCCCTGCGTTATCCGCCTGGTTGCCGGAGCCCGACTGTACGTTGACGCCCACGTTACCGCTGTTGCCGGTGACCGAGTTGTCGGCCGAGGCATTGTTTTCGGTGTTGCTGTCCTCGAATTTGTTGTGCTGGCTTTTTTGTACATCGGTGACCACGGCGGCCACCGTGCCGGTGGGTTGAGGGGCTGGATGCCAGCTACCCGCTTGAGCAGCGGCAGCCATGAGCGCGGCGAGCGCGAAAACCAGTGGTTTGAGAGCCATTTGAGGTTTCATGGTGTTTCTCCTTGCTTCTAATTAGTTGGGTTAAGTGTTGGTACGGCCGAACGAACGTCTATCAAGCAGCTACTTGATAGTGATGCCCAGGGTGTTAGCCACTCGGTTCCCCACCCCGGCACTCTGGTTCACCTGAATCACTCCTCGGCTGCCGGTGAAGGCCTGGTCGCTGGTAACGACCTGGCGGCTGCCAGTGGTGGAGGTGGACCCTGAGTCGGTTGCCAGCGTCGTCGTGTTCTGTTGCAACAGGACGCTGTCATCGATGCTTTGCGGGCCAGGGTTCAGGCTGATCCGCACCGCATTGATCGATTGGTTATTGGCTCCGGCCGACTGGTTGATGCCCAGTACGCCGTTGCCGTTGGTAAAGGAGGCGCCCAGGATCGCCGCCTTGGCGTTCAGGGACGGGTCGACGTTGCCGTCGAGCTTCTGGATGTTGACGGTGGTGGCCTGGCCACCGAGGACAATGGCGCGGCTGTTGGACATTTGTTGCTGATTGCCGGCTGCCTGGTTGATCGACAAAACACCTTCGTACTGTTTGCCGCTGCTATCGATCACGGCGGTGTTGTCAGCCAGGCTCGATGCGCTGCCCAGCAGGCCGACTATCAACAGGAGTCGCTTCATCACTTGCCCCCCATCATGCCGCCGAGGTTGTTCAAGGGGGCCATGCCGCGCTGGATCGAATCGCTGATCTGCCCACCCATTGCGCTGCCGGCGCCGGCGCCATGGCCCGCGGCAGCGCCGGTACCGAGGGGCGACATGCCGGTTTGCGTGGCGCCCAGGCCGGACAGATTGCCGTTGGGCTGCACGGAGCGCGCCAGGCTTGAACCGCTGCTGATGCCGCCGATGTCCCGGTCGCTGAGTTCGCCGGAAATGGCGCTGATCACTTCTTTGCTGGGGTTGGCGTTGGCTGTGTTGGGGTAGGGGTCGGGGAGCGAGGTACGCCCGTACATATGCCCTTGCACGGTGCGACCTGTCACGATCACGCCATCACCCGCCTGGCTCGGCAGGCTGACGCCGGCACTGAGCACGCAACTGATCAGCAGTGCGTTTATCGAGGCATGAGTGAATGTGTTCACGGCGGCGGTCCCTATTATTCACGCTGACCCTAAACAGCGTTGTCAGGGACAGAGCAGAAGGCGTGCCGGTTTTCTTTTTTCCTCTGGATTCAGAAGGTTATGGTTTGCATCGACGAATTCGTCGGCTGCGGTGTTTCAACCCTGAAACAGTCCTCGGCCTGCGCCGTATACCGGGAGGCGCGCGTCAGTTGTATCAGTGATGAAACAGTGGCCATGACAAAACGATGAATCCGTCCCCGCCGGGCGATTCAAGGCAGTTGGGTGTTTCAAAAGTGGACAGATCACGCGGTAGGCGCAGGCTCAGCCCTTGGGGGTTTTACGCGGAATGGAATTGAGTACCGGGTTGCCGTCCTGATTCTGGGTCAGGTAGACCGGTAATACCTTGGGCAGGGAAGGGATAAGGTTGTTGACTTCACTGAGGTTATAAATACCGCCAATGCGAATGCTCCCGGTGCCTGCGTCCGCCAGCATCGCGGGTTTGTCCAGGTAGCGGTTGATCAGCGGCAGCGCATCGGCCAGGGCCAGATTATCGAGCACCAGTTTGCCCGTGCGCCATGCCAGGGCCGTGTCATCGGCTTTGATCGCCGCCACGCGGGGGGTGGCGTCGCCCCGTTGGTAACTGGCCTGCATCCCTGGGGTCAGCGGCACGCTGCCGTGCACTGAGTCGCTGGCGATCTGCACCGCGCCTTCAAGCAACATCACCCGCACCTGGTCCGCATACGTCCAGACATTGAACTGGGTGCCCGTCACGCGCACCTGTCCCTCGCCAGCCTGCACGATAAAGGGGTGATCGCTGTCATGGGCGACCTTGAAAAACGCTTCACCCTTTTTCAAGCTGGCCTGACGCCGGTCCTTGTAATCGCTATAGACCAGTTCGGTGCCCAGGTTCAATTCCACCTGGCTGCCATCAGCAAGGGTGACCTTGCGCAAGCCGTTGGTTGCTTCGTAGTGTTTATAGGCGCTGGGCAACCAGCCGACTTCCCAGCCGGTCAAGGCGGCCAGTGGCAACGCACCCAGGCACAGGGCGGCGGCGACCGCATAGGTGCGCCAGCGCTTGCGCGGCTTGAACGGCAACACGGCCGGCGCCGGCGTGGTGCGCGGCAGGTGATCGGCCACGTCCCAGACTTCCAGCATCGCCGCGTATTCGAACGCATGCAGCGGGTGAGCGTCGTGCCATTTTTCAAACGCCTGGCGCTCAGCGGCCGAGCAATCCTCGGCATGCAAGCGCATGCACCAATGCGCGGCGGCGTCGGTAATGGCGTCGTACTCGGCTTCTGAAAGGGACTCTTCGCTCATTGACTCATCCTGATTTCCCGCATTCTAACTCTCTGAAGCCCGCGACGAGAACAGCATCATGGCGATTGCACATCAATTGGAACTTATTCTTGTTTGAGTGCGCCTAAAAATTCAGGAATTAACCTGTCGTCAACCATGGAGTACCAACATGTTGAAGAAAACCTTAGCTGCCCTGTGTGCCACCACCGCCTTGCTGAGTGCTGGCGCTGCCTTGGCAGACAAGCCGGGTGCGGGCTGGATCACCATTGAAAAAGCCATTGAGGTGGCGAAGACCAAGGCGGGGTATATCGAAGTCTATGCCGCCGAAGCCGATGACAATGGCTATTGGGAAGTCAAAGGCCGCAAATCCGACGGCGTCGTTTATGAAGCTCGAATCGACGGCGCCTCCGGTAATGTGCTGCGTGACCAGAAAGACTGACACGCCTTGCGGGGGCTGCTCAGGCCCCCGCATCCAACAGGCGGCCGAGTTCACTGATCAGGTAGGTCAATGAGTCGGCGTTGGCCAGAATTGTATCGATACGCTTGTCGTCGTTGCTCATGAAAATCACGCGGGCATCGTCGAGGGTCTTGCCCCCCGTGGTGTCGAGGACTTTCTGCTCAAGCTCTTGAGTGGATGTGCCATCCCCGTAGTCTTCCCATTTCTCGGAATAGTCGTTCCAGACCTTGAACAACATGTCCGAGGGCGTCAGCGTGGAAAGGGCGAACTTGCGCACATCCTCAAGTTCGGTCTTGAGCGCTACAGAGCCACGCAGAGCGGTATTAATCAGGTCAGGGAATGGGCGCATGCTGTCAAGGTACGCCAGGTCTTCGGTACTGAGCTTCAAGTGCGACAATTCGTGAATGAGAGTGCACGCCCGGGCGTGGGCTGAAATGTCGAAGGGCGAATGCAAGCGACCATGGTAAACGCCCATTTGCGGATAAAAAAAACGTTCGAGTAAGTACAACTTGCGCCCCGGGTCGGCGGGAATAATAAACGCGTACTGCTCCTCACCATTGCCAGCGGTGCTACCACTGACAAAACGGTTTGAGTCTTGGCTGGTCAGGCTTGAATCACACAGCTCTTCAAGGATCTCGTGAACGACGCTCCTGATTCGGTCCACCTGGTCAGTAGACAGGTCAGGTACACCGAACATCTCGTGCAAAAAGACACCTACGCGGTGATCAGGGGCCGGGGCTGCCGAGAACCGGACGAGGTTGCGATGGCAGTTGTTGGCGTAATAAGTCGCGACATTCAATGCCTCGTCAATGACGCGGGCTTGCCAGCTCGACAGAGCGGCAATTTGCCTTATGCCTGTCGCTTCAATGTCGATCGATTTCTCTACGCTGGTTTGCACCTTCATGCGCGATAGGGTTTTGCCAAAACGTGGATGATGGCGGCTGAGGTCCAATACCCATTTGCCCTGGGCGTTGCGGCCAACGTAAGGGCCTGCCTGGGAGCCCTGGGCCAGGCGCCAATGCTTTGCGGTTTTCTTGACCGAGTACACTTTGCCTTCAAGCGGAACATAGTTTTTCAAGGTGGTTTTGTCAGTGTAAACCTGGCTGGAGGTACTCAGCTCCAGGTCCTTCAACGCGATATCGTGATTTTCGAACGGCTGCAGACGAGTACGCGAGGCAGAGGTGATTTTCAGTGTCGTCAGCGTGGTGGCCGTGGGCAGGGCCTGGTCTGACAGGTCCGCCTGCGCTACCGCAGTTTCGGCAGGGGGCGAGGCGTCGGTGCCCTCAAGTTCCCTGCCCAGCGCGGCCATTTGAGCCACGCCCGAGATGAAGTCCTTCAGTGCGGCTTTCCATTTGTGCAACTGCAGCGCCTCGGCCGAGCGCTTGAACAATTGGTAGCTACGCCAGACCACCAGTGGATAGGCGAGTTTTCCAGCCATGAACTGCACGGCATTGGGGATGCCCTCACCCAGCAGGTCGACCGCTCTGTCCCATAGCCGCTTGGCGCCTTGCTCAAACTGGCCGGCAAGCATCTTGAGCAGGATCTGCGTATTGTCAGTGAACAGGTCGTGAAGGACATTGCCGCTTATCGCGGCCTTGGCCAGGCGGATGTCGGAGGAGGGGCGTCGGTTATTTTGCAGCAAGTTACGGTAAGTGGCTTGATGCGGTGCCTCCAGGTGCGTCAAGGTCCACTCCTGAAGTTCTCCCGGCCGCTCCAATTCATCGAGCAATGCTTGCTCGTTCGCGTATTCCTTGAATACATGTTTTTCGCTGTAGGGTGCGTGCAGCACCAAAGGGCCAGCGCTTCTGGTTTCAGGTCCTATCAGGTACATGCCCAGGGCCTTGACGGAAGCGGCACTTTCAGTGGCAATCAATGCCAAGGAGCGAATAATGGCTGACGCACCGGTGAGCTTCCCGCGCGCCAGGGCGTCGGGCATGTTGAAGACCTGTTGGACCATATTCAACGCTCGTGCTGAAAGTCGTTCCTGCAGCTTTTGCTCATGGGCGTATTGCAACGTTTGCCAGGGCAATTGCCGGCAGAACAGGTCCCGACGTTTTCGCCCTTCCTCCGTCTGGGGGTTGAGCATGTTTTGCAACAGCGTTTGATAGTGCGTTTTCAAATCCAGTTGCCGGACCATTTGGATCACCGCGTTTGCATCCAGCGTGTCCGGCAGGGGCGTGGCCGTGCGTGAGCGGGGGCGGATGTTCTCGGCGTTCAGGTCTGGCCAGTGACGCAAGGCAAAATCGGTCAAGCTGTAGACATGGATGTCCAAGGCCTGGTGTGCGGGGATCAGCACGTCATCCGGGTCGAGTTTCTGGCCGGGGAACCGTACCTGGAGCAACGCCAGAAGTGCGGTGCTCGTATGCTTGCGAATCGGCGTTATCCCCTGCAGGTAGTCTTTTTCGTCCGGGGCGCTGTTGTGGTATTGCTCAAGCAGTTCTACCTGATGGATCTGCTCCTCGGCCAACGCCATGCCCAACCAGGTGGGCAGGGCCTGCTGGTTGATAGTCGCCCTGGCTATAGCGATGGCCCGGGCAAGGTTGGTGGGCGCGGCCTGCTCCAATACCGTATCCAGGCGATCCTGCAGCGCCCTGGCGGGCAACTTCATGGAAAGCAGGCGATCAACGTCGTCCAAAACGTAGTCACTGTAGGTTTGCAGGCGATTGTTCAACACGTTGTCGTCAATGCGTTGCAAGGGGCCCAGTCGGTACACCTGGTGGGGCACACGCAGGGAGACGGGCAGGTTTTCCAGCAGGCTCAAGCGCTGGATCGGATGCGCCAGGCGCTGTGTCATCTCCGTGCGCAGGGCTTGAATCGAAGGGAATGCCTCATAACCACGTCGAGGCGTCCACAGTACGACATGGCCCGAGCGCTGTGGGTCGATACCACCCCGTTCTGTCAGTAGAAATGTATTGGCAAGCGGCTGCACGTTCTCCGGTGTGCCCGTGGCCAGTGTCAATCCATAAGCATCGGGTAGAAAGCCGTTGATGCCATAACGTGTCACCCGCGAAAGGCTTTCGGGCTGCAGTACGGCGTCAAGGATCTGCTGGCTGCCTGGCGTCATGGTGGTGTTCAACCGTCGTAGTTCGGCCTCGCTACGCAACCCATTGAGCATCGAGTGAGCGTGTTTGTCGCGGGTGTTGGCCAGATACAGACGTGGCAGCTCACGCATCGAGTGGTTGGCGAAAACCAGCATGACTTGATCGATTATGCCGTTGAACGTTTTCAGGGTCATGCTGTGCAACTTGAGCGCGACGCCTTGGTTGGGCTTGCTGTAGAACCACGTTCGCGAAGAGGCGGCAACCGGCGTGGCCTCACGGCTCAGACGCTCGATGAAGTGTTCCACCATGCTCAGGGACGACACCGGTGGGCGTTCCTCACGCTCTTGTGCCTGGGTGGCGTAGGTGTTGATAAACACCTCATCGGCATTGAGGTCCTGTTGCTGTTTTTGCAGTTCAGCGTTCAAGGCGAGCGTGGCCATGCTGCGTAACGTCGGACGGTTTTGGCGTTCTGAGGCCAGTGCGTCCTCGGCGGCTTCCAGGCGTTGAAGGTGCAGCTTGGCGCGTTCCGCCCTCACCGTAGAGGGACGGCCGCTACCGCTGGCAACGGGGTGCACTGTCCAGCGTCCGCCGGTGTCGAGTGTCGCCAGGCGGTGGTCGAGCATCGTGCGTATGTCCAGGGCGTAGTCAAGCAACGCCGCCAGGTCCACTTGCCCGTCGTTGCGCCGATAAAGCGCCAGTGCGTGGTTCATATTACTGGTCTGCTTGAGCGCAATGTCTTCGACCAAGCTGGTAAAAATCCCGGCCGTGGCAGGCTGGACAGCGATGTTTATCTGGTCGAGACCGATAAACGTGTTGCGCTCATCCAAGGACAGAAAATTGAGCAGCTCATCTTCGTGTCCCGCGCTCTTGAGCATGCTCAATAAGGTATCTTTCAGATCATCCAGGTCTTCGAGTACCTGCAATCCACGCGATTGCGTGTAAAGGTAAGCGTGTGTCTCGCTGATTGCCAACGTGCCGGCCAGCTCCACGTAATGTTGGTACGGCGCGTACACGCGCACTTTTTCCACACTCAGGTGGCTGGCGTAAGTGCGGCGAGCGGTCTGGTCACTGAGGAACATGGCCTGAAGCATATGGCTTTCGCCAGCGCTGAGGATTTTTTGCTGGCGCTTGAGCAGGATATCGACGCGAAACTTATCCGCCATGATCTGCGCGAAAAGATTCAGGCGTGAGGTGCCGTTGTTTATATCCTCATTCCAGTATGTCTGCAGCAGGCTGTCCAGCAGCCTTGAAAGTATGTTGGAGATTTGTTGGATCAGCATTTCCCAGCGCTGGCGGTCTTGTTCAAGCTGGGCCGGGGTGAAAGCGGTCGTGTCATGTTTGGGGTTGACGAACTCGCGGGTTTGTTCCTTGGGCCAGGCATGTTTCACGTAGAACTGCAGGAGCGCTTCGCTTAATGGCAGCGAAGCGACCCAACGTCGTTGACCGCTTACCGGGTCTTGAATGAAACAGTTCACCCGGGTGTCTCGTTGGTCCAGGCCAAGGAAGTCAGTGCGGGCCATGATGCCCAGCAGTGTGTCGAGCATGTTGGGTAAGGTAGGCGCCTTTTGCAGTTGCTCCAGCATCGCCAGTACGTTGGCCTGTTGGCAGGCCTGGAGGGTCTGTTCCTGGTCCTCTTGTACGGGGCCTTCGACGATCTGGGTGGTGAGTATGATGGCCGTGCCCAGGGGTAACGCATTGCGCTGCGCAATCGACTGGAAGCTCAGCAGCTCGACGCGCTGTAACGGGTCCGCCAACTGCTTGCCGACTTCGGTGAGTAGCCTAGCATGATCGTCAGCGACCTGGATGCCGCCATACGGGGTGTACAACAGGGCCTTGCCACCGTCCGGGCTGGGGCTCATCACGAAAGCGCCGGCGAGTGGCATCGCCGGTTGCCCTGCAACGTTGATCAGCAGCTTTTCGACGCACATCGGGTAAGTGTGCAGTTGCGGGTTCTGCCGGGCGGAGTGGGAGGCGTAATACAGTGTATTGAGCCATTCCAGGTCCTTGACGGAGAGCCCTAACAGGCGCTCGCGCGCGCTCGGTGTTTTTCTACTGACTGGCAGCAGGAATTCGTCGAAAAAATACGGCGGGGTCACGCGGACCATAGTCTGTCTCCATTGTATGCAGGGAATGACAGGCTAAGTACGTGTCAGCGGTGAGCAGGGGTAGATAATCAGCCCCTGCGCAAGTTGACAGCAGGCGCCGGGCGTGGTGTTTAATCGAAGGTCTGGATCTTCATTCGTTGCCCCCTCCAATCATAAAAACGGAGCTTCAAATGTCTGCGCAGTCTCCGACAGTTGCCACTGCCTCATCCTCGATTCCGTTCACCGAACTGGTGGCATTGCTGCAACAGGTGTTTATCCGGCATGGCACGTCGCCCGAAGTGGCTGGCGTGCTCGCGCACAATTGCGCCAGCGCCGAACGCGATGGTGCCCATAGCCACGGCGTGTTCCGTATTCCCGGGTATGTTTCAACCCTCGGCAGTGGCTGGGTCAGCGGCAAGGCGGTGCCGTTGGTCGAGGATGTCGCTGGCGGATTTGTTCGTGTCGACGCCAATAACGGCTTTGCCCAACCGGCCCTGGCGGCGGCGCGCAGCCTGTTGGTGGAGAAGGCCCGTAGTGCCGGGATCGCCTTGCTGGCGATTCGCAACTCCCACCATTTCGCCGCGTTGTGGCCGGATGTGGAGCCCTTCGCCGAGGAGGGCCTGGTGGCGCTGAGCGTGGTCAACAGTATGACCTGCGTGGTGCCCCACGGCGCGGACCGGCCGCTGTTCGGGACCAACCCGATTGCCTTTGCTGCGCCCCGCGCCGATGGGCCACCGATTGTGTTTGACCTGGCCACCAGCGCCATCGCCCATGGTGATGTACAGATTGCCGCGCGCAAAGGCGAGCGCCTGCCCCTGGGCACTGGCGTCGACAGCCTGGGCCAGCCGACCCAGGACCCAAAGGCCATCCTGGAAGGCGGCGCGTTGCTGCCGTTCGGCGGGCACAAGGGCTCGGCATTATCGATGATGGTCGAACTGTTGGCGGCGGCCCTGACCGGCGGCAATTTTTCCTTCGAATTCGATTGGTCCAACCATCCAGGTGCCCGCACGCCCTGGACCGGCCAGTTGCTGATCGTGATCGACCCGGCCAAGACCGCCGGGCAAGGCTTCGCTGAACGCAGCCAGGAACTGGTGCGACAGATGCATGCGGCGGGGCTGAGGCGGTTGCCGGGGGATCGACGGCATCGCACCCGGGCGAAGTCATTGCAGGAGGGGATTGTGCTAGAGGTGCAAGTGTTGCAACAGTTGCGCGAACTGGCGGGTTAAAAAAACGCGTGGCAGCGGTGGACCGCTGCCACGCCATCGATCAGTTGCGGCGACCCAGCAACAGGCCGACCACCAGGCCAAAACCGGCGGAAATCGCCACGGTCTGCCACGGGTGGCCACCGATGTAGGTTTCAGTGGCATCTACGACTGGCTTGCTGCGTTCGCGCACGCTGGATAACGAGTCCAGGGCTTGTTTGAGCTTGATAGCGACCTGCTCGCGCAGGGTTTCACCTTCCTCGCCCACCAGGGATGCGCTGCTTTTGAGCAATTTGTCGGATTCTTCGATCAGCGCGGTCAGTTCGCTGAAGGCTTGATCCTTGATTTGATCTTCGACGGATTGGGCGGCGGTTTTGCGGGCCATGTGTGACTCCTTGCAAGTGAATGTGACAGTGAACAATGGAGTATCGGGCGCCGGCAAAAGTTGCAGTTATTTTGCTGGCCGCCCATTTGCGGCAAAATCCAAATCGGGTCCTTTGGACCTTCAGTGTAAGATGTCCTTTATTTGTGCAGCAGGTAACTCAACATGAGCTTCAATCTCGCCAACAAGACCCTCGCCGAACGCGCCGAGCTGGAAGATGAAAAGTCCCGCCTCTACGACCTGTGGCAAACCAACCTGGGCAAGGCCAAAGGCGAAGCCGCACGGTTGTTCGGTGAGCGCGCCAAGCGCAAGGGCAAATGGGCCGAATGGGTGCGCGCGGAACTTGACGGCATGTCGCCGCCGGAGTTTTCCAACATGGTGCGCAGTGAGGTCAACAAGCTGATGGCGGCGGCTAAATAAAGCACGCCTCGATCGCCTCACGCACGTTCAACAACAACGGGTCAAGCTGGGCCTGGGTGCGCCAGCCCAGCTCCACCGGGTAGCGCGGTAACGCCAGCGGGCAGTGCAAGACGCGCAAGCCGGTCAGGCGGGCGATGGCCTCGGCCGCATGCCCGGGAATCGTCGCCACCGCCATGCTGCCCTTGAGCAGAAACGCCAGCGCGGCAAAGTGGCTGGTGGACGCACACACCTGGCGGCTCAAGCCGTGCGCCGCCAAGCCTTCATCGGTAATGCCGATAAACCCGCCCGACGACACCAGCACGTGCTCACGCGCGACGAACTCCGTCAGGTCGATCTGTTGCTGGCCGGGCGCCAGGCTGTCCGCGTCCACCAGGCAGCGGTAGTCACCTTCGCCGAGCACTTGCCGGCTCAGGCGCCGCTCGGCAAAACCACCGGCGGTGATGGCCAGGTCCAGGCTGCGGTCGAGCAGGGCGTCGGCGACAATCTGGCTGTGGGTCTGGCGGAATATTACCCGCAGTTTCGGCAGGCGCTGTGCGACGCTGTCCATCAGTCGCCGGCCGTAGGCAATCTCGAAGTCGTCCGACAGCCCCAGCACCACGCAGCGGCCCTGATAGGTCGGGCTCTGCGGGTTGACCATTGCCAGGCTTTGCCGGCAGCGGTCCAACGCTTCGCTGATCACCGGTTTCAACTGATTGGCGCGTGTCGTCGGCGCCAGTCCACGGCCTGTGCGCACAAATAACTGATCGCCGTACACCTCGCGCAAACGCCGCAGACCGGCGCTGATTGCCGATTGGGTGACCCCCAGGCGCAGCGCTGCGCGGCTGGCGCTGGACTCGTCATGCAAGGCTTCAAAGGTCTTGAGCAGGTTCAGGTCGACGTCTGCGATATTTATCTGACTCATATCATTTAGCACTGGGGTGGGCTTTATTCATGATCAGGCTTGGCCGGAGAATGGGCAACCCCCACCGACTTGGAGTGATTGTGATGCCTGTTTCTATCGTGGCTGCTTTACAAATTGGCTCGCTGCCGGGCGGCAAGGCCCAGACCCTCGAACACATACTGAGCTATGAAGCGCAGATTCAGCGCAGCGGCGCGCAACTGGTGGTGATGCCCGAGGCGTTGCTGGGCGGGTATCCCAAAGGCGAAGGATTTGGCACGCAACTGGGTTACCGCCTGCCCGAGGGCCGTGAAGCTTTTGCACGGTATTTTGCCAATGCCATTGATGTGCCGGGCGTGGAAACCGAGGCGCTGGCCGGGTTATCGGCGCGTACGGGTGCCAGCCTGGTGCTCGGCGTGATCGAGCGCAGTGGCAGCACCTTGTATTGCACCGTGCTGTATTTCGAGCCGTCTGGCGGTCTGGTGGCCAAGCACCGCAAGCTGATGCCCACCGGTACCGAGCGGCTGATCTGGGGCAAGGGCGATGGCTCGACACTGCCGGTGATCGATGCGGCAGTCGGGCGCATTGGCGGCG
Source organism: Pseudomonas sp. 37 R 15 (assembly GCF_900004865.1). Lineage (NCBI taxonomy): Bacteria > Pseudomonadati > Pseudomonadota > Gammaproteobacteria > Pseudomonadales > Pseudomonadaceae > Pseudomonas > Pseudomonas sp. 37 R 15. The sequence continues at coordinate 136,484 of NZ_CVTV01000056.1, forward strand.
CGGTGTGCTGGGAAAACATGATGCCGCTGCTGCGCACGGCCATGTATGCCAAGGGCGTGCAAGTGTGGTGCGCACCCACCGTGGATGAACGCGAGATGTGGCAGGTGAGCATGCGCCACGTGGCCCATGAAGGGCGTTGCTTTGTCGTAAGCGCCTGCCAGGTCCAGCCATCGCCCGAGGCGTTGGGCGTTGACGTTGCCAACTGGCCGGCGGATCGCGCGTTGATTGCCGGTGGCAGCGTGATCGTCGGGCCGATGGGCGACATTCTTGCCGGGCCGCTGGTGGGTGAAGCGGGGCTGTTGACGGCGCGGATCGATACCGATGAATTGGTGCGGGCACGCTATGACTATGACGTAGTGGGGCACTACGCCAGGCCGGATATTTTCGAGTTGACGGTGGATGAGCGCGCCAAGCCGGGCGTGCGCTCTATCACTGACTAAACGCGGTTAAAAATGTGGGAGGGGGGCTTGCCCCCGATGGCAGTGTGTCAGCCAGTGTATTTCCAGCTGACCCTCCGTAATCGGGGGCAAGCCCCCTCCCACATTTGATCTTCAGGGTGTGGGGGATTGGGATTTCAGCCATGCTCGTCGGGCCGATGGGCGACATCC
>NZ_CVTV01000056.1:137320-149774 GCF_900004865.1 Pseudomonas sp. 37 R 15
GAGCGCGCCAAGCCGGGCGTGCGCTCTATCACTGACTAAACGCGGATAAACATGTGGGAGGGGGCTTGCCCCCGATGGCAGTGTGTCAGCCAGTCTATTTCCAACTGACCCACCGTAATCGGGGGCAAGCCCCCTCCCACATTTGATCTTCAGGGTGTGGGGGATTGGGATTTCAGCCACTCTTCGCGGGTCATTTCCCAGATCTCTCGTGGGAGCGTGCCCGCGACAAATTCGCCCTCGTCCGTGCTGATCAAACGCATGCCCGTACGCTCGGAAATCCGCCGCGACCCCAGGTTTGGTGCCGCCTTGGGCGCGCGCAGCAGCGGGCGCTCAAGCACGCCGAACCAATAGTCGGTCACGGCGGCACTGGCTTCGGACATAAACCCTTGCCCCTGCCACTGCGGGCCCAGCCAGAAGCCGCGGTTGTCATCCTGCTCGTCCGTGAGGTTGATATTGCCGATCAACTGTTCAGGCGCACTTTTAAGACAAATCGACCAGTGCCACTCCTCGCCGCGGGCCATGGCGGGCAGGGCAAGTTCCTCAAGATAGCGGCGCGCGCCATCGGCCGGGTAGGGCCAGGGCACCATGGCATTGAGATAGCGCACCACTTCCCAATGGGCAAATTGTTGCTGGATTGCCTCGGCATCGTCCAGGACCAGCGGGCGCAGGATCAGGCGTTCGGTCAACAGCGTCGGTTGCATGAGGGTCACCAGGTGGCGGTGTTGGGCAAATCCAGTGTGCCGCGCTCGACAAAGCGCATCGTCCCGAACAACCCACCCGCCAGCTTGCCGCGCAGCACATACGGCAGGTTATTCAAACTCTGGGTCTGACTCAGGCCCAGGGTCTGGCGCAACACGGAAAATGCCGAAACACTCAGCGGCACCATCAGCACCGTCTCGGAGAAACGCGGGATGCTGCCCGCCTGGTCACTCACCCCGGACGCCAGCGGCCGGCCATTGACCTCCAGGTCGAGGGCCACGCCGTTGTAGTCGATCGCCGTTTCATTGGGGTTCTGCACCCGCAGCTTGACGGCGAAGCGCACTTCCAGGTCCTGGCTTTGCAGCGGTTCGATGCCGACCACGTTGATGTTGACCGGATCGCGATTGGGGAACAGCGCGCAGGCGCTCAACGTCAGCAACAACAGCGATACAACCATGAGCTTGCGCATCTGAACGTGCTCCTACTGTTTCGTAACGTCCGGGTCCTGCATGACCTTGAGGGTAGAGGACTCCGGATCGAATTCATCTTCTTCCAGCTCTATGAACTCTTCGGGCAGGAAAATGTTCAGCAGGATGGCACAGAACGCCCCCACGGTGATCGGCGACTCGAAGATGTTATGCAGCGCCTTGGGCAAGTCGCGCAGCACTTCGGGCACGGCCGCCACACCCAGGCCCATGCCCAGGGAAATCGCCACAATGAGTACGTTGCGCCGATGCAGCCCGGCTTCGGCGAGGATCTTGATGCCGGCCACGGCCACGGTGCCGAACATGATCAGGGTCGCGCCGCCCAGCACCGGCTTGGGCATCAGCTGCAGCACGGCGCCGATCATCGGGAACAGCCCCAGCAGCACCAGCAGGCCGGCGATGAAGTAGGCCACGTAGCGGCTGGCCACGCCGGTCAGTTGGATCACGCCGTTGTTCTGGGCGAACGTCACCATGGGCAGGCTGTTGAAGGTGGCCGCCATCGCCGAGTTGAGGCCGTCGGCGAGCAGGCCGGACTTGATGCGCTTGATGTACAGCGGGCCCTTGACTGGCTGCTGGGAAATCATCGAGTTGGCGGTCAGGTCACCGGCGGCTTCCAGGGGCGAAATCAGGAAAATCACCGCCACCGGGATAAACGCCACCCAGTCGAACGAGAAGCCGTACTTGAACGGCACCGGCACGCTGATCAGCGGCACCTGGGGCAGGGCGGCCATGTCGACACGGCCCAGCCACCAGGCCACGACAAAACCCAGGGTCAGGCCGATCACGATCGAACCCAGGCGCAGGAACGGGTTGTCGAAGCGGTTGAGCACCACGATGGTCAGCAGCACCAGCGCCGCCAGGCCCATATTGCTCGCCGCGCCGAGATCGCTGGCGCCGAAACCGCCGGCCATGTCGGTCACCGCGACCTTGATCAACGACAACCCCATCAAGGTAATGATGGTGCCGGTGACCACCGGGGTAATCAGCTTGCGCAGCTTGCCGATGAACTGGCTGAGCACCACTTCGATAAACGCTGCGAAAAAACAGATGCCGAAGATCGTCGAAAGAATCTCATCAGTGCCGCCGCCGCGAGCCTTGACCATGAACCCGGCGCTCAGGATCACGCTGATGAAGGAAAAGCTGGTGCCCTGCAGGCATAACAGGCCCGAGCCGATGGGGCCGAACGTGCGCGCCTGCACGAAGGTGCCGAGCCCCGAGACGAACAGCGCCATGCTCACCAGGTACGGCACTTCGCTTTCCAGGCCCAGCACGCCACCGACGATCAGGGTCGGGGTGATGATACCGACGAAGCTCGCCAGCACATGCTGCAAGGCGGCAAATATCGCCGCAGTGAAGTGCGGACGATCTTCCAGGCCGTAGATCAGATCGGATTTATAGCGTGGGCGGGGGGCTTGAGCGTCAGACAAAATGAGGGCTCGGGTCGGAAAAGGGAGGCGCAGGATGCCAGAAACGTCCAGTCGTCAGAAGTGTAATAAATTATTTATAGAGCGCCCTGCATAAAACTTACCTGTCAGCCGATACCCCGTACAGGCCCACCTATCCATTCTAAAAGGGGCGGCCAAGGTCTGGGCAGCGCGTTGGCGTTGACGGATCGATTCGCGCAGGACGCTGGTAAACATCACTTCTGAGAGCCCCCCTTATGTCCCTCCGCCATCTGAATATTGCCCCTCGTGCATTTCTCGGGTTTGCCTTCATCGCTGTCCTGGTGGTCATCCTGGGGGTGTTTGCAGTCAACCGCATGACCCTGATGCGCCAGGCTTCGTTGGATATGAGCACCAATCAGCTGCCCAGCGTGACCTACCTGGGGCATATGACGGAAAACGTGTTGCGCATGCGCATCCTGTCCTTTCGCGTGCTGGTCAACCGTGAGCCGGTTGCCCTGCAGGAAGCCGAAACCCGCATCGGTGTGCTGGTCGACAAGGTCAGGGTCGCGCAGACCCATTACGCCGCGTTGCCGGCTGGTGCCGAGGAGGCGGTGTTGTATAAGGCATTCGCCACGACCCTGGACAACTACATCAAGGCCCAGGCCGACATGATTGCCTTGTCCAAGCAAGGCAAGGTCGATGAAATGCGCGCCTTGATCAACAGCCGTATCAAGGACGGCACCGACCAGATGGGCGAGCAGTTGAACAAACTGATCGCCCTCAACGCCGCTGGCGCCAAGGCCGCCGATACCCAGGCCGAACACAGTTACGAAGCCGCCATTACCGGCGTCATCGTGGTGTCGGTCGCCGCTGCGCTGCTGACCGTGTTGCTGGCCTGGCTGCTGACCCGCAGCATCGTCACGCCGTTACGCAAGGCCGTGCAAGCGGCTGAAAGCATCGCCGCAGGCAACCTGACGACCCCTATCGAAGACGACGGCAAGGACGAACCGGCGCGCTTGCTCGGTGCCCTGGCGAGCATGCAAACCCACCTGCGCCAGACCATCCAGCACATAGCCGGGTCGGCCACGCAGCTTGCGTCGGCTGCCGAAGAACTGAGCGCGGTGACCGAGGAGGCTTCCCGTGGCCTGCAACAGCAAAACAATGAAATCGACCAGGCGGCCACGGCGGTCAATGAGATGACCGCAGCCGTGGAAGAGGTGGCGCGCAACGCGGTGTCCACCTCCGAAGCGTCCGGCCAGTCCAGCCAGGCGGCACGCGAAGGGCGCGACCGGGTCGTGGAGACGGTCGGGGCGATCCAGACCATGACCCAGGACGTGCAAAACACAGCGGCCATGATCGAGGGGCTGGCCGCGCAAGGGCGTGACATCGGCAAGGTCCTCGACGTGATCCGCGCGATTGCCGAGCAGACCAACCTGCTGGCGCTTAACGCGGCCATTGAAGCAGCACGCGCCGGTGAAGCCGGGCGTGGCTTTGCGGTGGTGGCCGACGAAGTGCGCGCACTGGCCCATCGTACGGCCCAGTCAACCCAGGAAATCGAAAAAATGGTCGCCGGTATCCAGAACGGCACCGGTGAAGCCGTGCAATCGATGCAGCAGAACAACCAGCGCACCCAAAGCACCCTGGAAATGGCCCGTGCCGCCGGGGTGGCGCTGGAGCAGATCACCCAGTCGATCAGCCTGATCAACGAGCGCAACCTGGTGATCGCCAGCGCGTCCGAAGAGCAGGCCCAGGTGTCGCGCGAGGTGGACCGCAACCTGGTGAATATCCGTGACCTGGCGACGCAATCGGCGGCGGGCGCCAACCAGACCAGCGCAGCCAGCCATGAGCTGTCGCGGCTGGCGGTGGATCTGAACGCGATGGTGGCGAAGTTCGTTATCTAGCATCTGAAATACGGTCCAAATGTGGGAGGGGGCTTGCCCCCGATGGCGGTGGGTCAGCTAAGAATCAACTGGCTGACACCCTGCCATCGGGGGCAAGCCCCCTCCCACATGTGATCCCTGTTGTCAGGGCGCTATTGCTTCCAGGCGGCTGCGTTCACCAGGTTCTGCGGCCGCTCGCCCGCCAACGCCTGCAACAGATTATCCACCGCACACCTGGCCATCGCTTCGCGCGTCTCATGGGTCGCCGAGCCGATGTGCGGCGTGGCCACCACGTTGTTCAAGCGCAGCAGCGGGGAGGCGTGATCAAGCGGTTCCTTCTCGAACACATCCAATCCGGCCGCGCGAATGGTGCGCTGTTGCAAGGCCTCGACCAGCGCCGCTTCGTCCACTACTTTGCCCCGTGAGATGTTGATGAAAATCGTCTCCGGGCCCATCAGGGCGAATTCTTCGGCGCCGATCAACTTCTCGGTCTGCGCCGTGAGCGGCAAGGTCAGGCAGACGAAATCGGCCTCTTTGAGCACCTCCTGCAGGCTGCGGTACTGCGCGCCAAAGCGTGCCTCTACCGCAGGCTTGGGCGAATGGCTGTGATAGATCACCGGCATGCCGAAGCCAAAGTGCCCGCGCTGGGCCAGCGCTTCGCCGATGCGTCCCATGCCGATGATGCCCAGGGTCTTGCCGTGCACGTCGCTGCCGAAGTGCGACGGGCCGATGCTCTTGTTCCATTGGCCGGCGCGCACCAGGTCGGCCAGTTCCACCACGCGCCGGGCAGTCGCCAGGATCAGCGCAAAGCCGGTGTCGGCGGTGGTTTCGGTGAGCACGTCGGGCGTATTGCTGAGCAGGATGCCGCGTTCGGTGAGGTAGTCGATATCGTAGTTATCGACGCCCACCGAGACACTCGCCACCGCTTCCAGATGGGGCGCCAGGTCGAGCAGCCCGGCATCCAGGCGCAGGCTCGCGCCCAGCAGCCCGTGAGCGCTCGGCAGGGCATTACGCAGTTGGGCCAGGCCGGCCTCGTCCAGTGCGTCGATCAGCGTCACGTCGGCCTGCTCATGCAGGCGGGCCATCAGCGGCGCAGACAGTTTCTTGTATAAAACCACGGATTTTTTCATCAGGAATGGGCCTTCATTTCGAGGGTAGCCAAGGGCGCGCGTTCACGGTCACTGGCACCCGGCTTGAGGAAAATGGTCAGTACCACTGACAGCAGCAATGCACCGCTCATCAGCAGGTAGGAAGCACCGGGCGAACCGGTGCTGCTATTGAGGTAACCCACCAGGTAGGAGCCGCCGAACGAGCCCAGCGCGCCCATGCTGTTGATCAGCGCCATGGCGCCACCGGCGACGTTGGCCGGGAGGATTTCCGGGACGATGGCGAAGAACGGGCCATACGGGGCGTACATGCACGCCCCGGCAATCACCAGCAGGGTGTAGGACCACCAGAAATGTTCGGCGCCAAGGGCGTAAGAGGCATAAAAGGCAACGGAGGCAATCAACAGCGGCGGCCACACGAAGCGTTTACGCTTTTGCAGCTTGTCCGAGCCCCACGAGACCACCAGCATGCCGATCACGGCGGCGAGGTAGGGCAGCGCCGAGAGCCAGCCGGCCTCGACCATGTCCATTTTCAAACCGGCCTTGAGGATCGATGGCAACCACAATACGAAGCCATACACGCCAATGCTCCAGCAGAAGAACTGCAGCGCGAGGATGATCACCTTCGGCGAGCGGAACGCTTCGGCATAGTTCTTCACCGCCTTGATGCCCACCTGTTCGGCGGCAAGGGCGCTTTCCAGGCTTTGCTTCTCGCTGTCGCTCAGCCACTTGGCATCCTTGGGGCGCTCATCGGCCAGCTTCCACCAGATAAACGCCCACAGCACCGCCGGCAAGCCCTCGATGATAAACATCCAGCGCCAGCTGAAATGCTGCACCAGGTAGCCCGAGACCACCGACATCCACAGCATGGTCACCGGGTTGCCGAGGATCAGAAAGGTGTTGGCCCGCGAGCGTTCGGCGCGGGTGAACCAGTGGCACAGGTACACCAGCATCGCCGGCATCACCGCCGCTTCGACCACCCCGAGCATGAAGCGAATCACGATCAGCATGTAGGCGTTGGACACGACGCCCGTCAGGGTGGCCAGGCCGCCCCACAGGATCAGGCTGACGAAAATCAGTTTCTTGACGCTGCGCTTCTGCGCGTAGATCGCCCCCGGCACCTGGAAGAAAAAGTAGCCCAGGAAAAACAGCGCACCGAGCAGGGACGACATGCCTGGGGTGATCATCAGGTCTTCGGCCATCCCGGAGGCCGCGGCGAAGCCATAGTTGGCGCGGTCCAGGTACGCCAGGCTATAGGTGATAAACACGATGGGCATGATGTACCACCAACGGCGGGTGGCAAGTTTCTCGGTTTCCATAAGGTTGCTCCTGAGCTTGTTGTAGTTGTGGCAACAGGTAGTGGGTTATGCAACGGATCGGCGGGGTAATTCGGCACGGGTGGGCAACCCTTCCATATCGCCACGGCTCTGTACGGCGCGGCTGCCGATCCAGTTGCCGCGTTGTACCGCTTCGGGAAAACTCGCGTTCTCCAGTAGGGCGCTGATCATGCCCACGGCAAAACCATCACCGGCGCCCACGGTGTCGACCACCGTGTCCACGCGCACGGCGGCGACAAAGCCCTGGTCCATCTGGGTGCGGTAATAGGCGCCATCGGGCCCGAGCTTGATCGCCACGGCTTCGGCGCCTTGGTCGAGGTAGAACGCGGCGATATCCGCCGGGTCATCGAAGCCGGTGAGCAGGCGGCCCTCGCTGAGGCCGGGCAATACCCAGTCCGCCAGGCCGGCGAGGGCATTGATTTCGCGGATCATCTGCGCCTCGCTGGCCCACAGGGAGGGGCGCAGGTTCGGGTCGAATGACACGCTGCGCCCGGCTTGGCGCATCTGTGTCATCAATTCCACCGACAACTCGCGGGTGGCCTCGGACAGTGCCGGCGGAATCCCGGTGGCATGCAGATGGCGCGCTTGCAGCAGTGCCGGGCTGATGTCCGCCATCGACAAATGGCTGGCCGCCGAGCCTTTGCGAAAATATTCCACCTGCGGATCGGCGCCGGATTCTTCACGGGACTTGAGCTGAAAACCGGTGGGGCGCTGCGGGTCGACGGTCACATGGGCACAGTCCAGGCCTTCGTTGGCGAGGGTGTCGACGACGAAGCGCCCCAGGGAGTCGTTACCCACCCGGCTCAACCACGCGACCTTGAAGCCCAGGCGCGACAGGCCAATCGCGACATTACTGTCGGCTCCGGCAATGCGTTTGTGAAACTGGCCGACCTGGGCCAGATCGCCGGTCTGCTCGGCGACAAACATCGCCATGGTTTCGCCAAACGACAGGATATCGATCTCAGACATGGGCATTCTCCACACGGGGTTGGCCAAGGCGGGCCAGGGTGGCGACCTGTTGCGCGGTGATGTCGACCAGGTCATCGCCCTGCAACGGAAATTCCACCGCCCGGGTAATACCTTGAGTCATGTGCGTGAGCAGTTGTTCCCACAGATGCAAATCGGTGGCGCCGGGCGGCACGGCCACCAGCTTGCCGTCCTGGCGACGCGCGACGGCCTTGCAGTGCAGGTAGTCCACGTGCCGGCCCAGCAGGCGCGCGGCGGTGAGGGCGGACTGGTCCTGCCACTGCCAGTTGCCGATGTCGAAGGTCATCCTGACGGGCAGGCCCAGGCGTTCGACCTCGGTGAAAAACCGCTGCATCGGCTCGATCCGGCCGCCGTGCAGGGTCTGGTCGTTTTCCACCAGCAGCTTGACCGCGTGGCGATTGAGCAGAGCCTGCAGGCTCTCCAGGTCGTTGGTGTCGGTGAAGTAACCCAGGGAGACTTTCAGCCAGCGTGAGCCGAAGGCCTGGGCGCGGTCGAGGGTGGCGGCGAGGTCTGGATTGGGCTGGGCACGGCCGGCAACCCAGAGTTCCAGAGGCGAAGAAAACACCGAGTCCAGGCCGTGCTCGGCGGCGGCCTGGGCCAGCGTGCCAGGCTGTTCGGTGGTAAGCAGTTCTTCGCGCCATTCGATGCGCCGGGCACCGGCGGCACTCAACAGCGCGACAAAACTCAATTGGCCCTGCTGGCGCACGAGGTCGGCGCCGTAGCTGGAAAGACTGATGGAGACGGGATGTTCTTGCATTGTTATTTACCTCTGAAACCGGTTTCATTTTTGTACGCAGAGCAACATGTGGGAGGGGGCTTGCCCCCGATTGCGCTATGTCAGTCAGCTTATCTGTAGCTGACCCACCGCTAACGGGGGCAAGCCCCCTCCCACAGGGGATTGGGTGGAGCCGCGAATGATCAGTCGGGGCAGGAAATCGAGGGTGCGGGTGGGGGCAGTGTCGCCGCGCAAGCGCTTGAGCAGACAGTCGAAGGCACTGGCACCGATCGCCTCCGTCGGTTGGGCGAGGGCGGTGATGCCACTGCCCACCAGCGGATACCAGTCCAGATCATCCAGGGCGATCAGGCCGACATCATCGAACAGGTTGCAGCCCAGGTTCTTCAGCGCACGCGTGCAGGCCAGCGCGGCGACACCGTTGGCGCAGAACAGCGCCTTCGGGCCGGGTTTTGCGAGAAAGCGCTGCAGGCGGTTTTCCAGCGTGCCATCGAGCTCGAGCACCGCACCGGTCAACGCCGGGCGCCTGGCTATTTCGGCGTTGAAACTGTGCAGGCGCTCCAGGCGCGAACTGGTGCCATCGGTGGCTTCGCTCACCAGCAGCAGGTCGCGGTAGCCCTGTTGCTCCAGGTGCTCCACCGCCATGCGCACCGCCGCCGGGTTGTTCAACCCCACCAGGTCGCTGTGCAGCGGCTCGACCTTGCGGTCCACCAGCACCAGGGGCATTTCCCGTTGCAGTTCCAGCAGTTGGTCGAGGTGATGACCGAGGGTGTTCACGATCAGCCCTTCGATGGTGTACGAGCGCAGTGCCGCCAGGTGCTGGCGCTCTTGCTCGTCATCGCGGTCGGTATTGCACACCACCAGGCTGTAGCCGTGCTGGCGGCAGGCGGTTTCGACACCGTGCATCACGGCAATGGAATAGGGGTTGCGGATATCGGCCACCAGCATGCCGATCAGGCGCGTGCGCCCGCGTTTGAGGCCGCGGGCCATCTGGTTGGGACGGTAGCCGAGTTCAGCGATGGCCTGCTCGATACGCAGGGCGATGGCGTCGGAGAGCAGGGCGCGGTCGTCGCCGATAAAACGCGACACGCTGGCCATGGACACCCCGGCGCGCTCGGCGACATCAAGCATGGTCACGCGGCTGCGCTGGGCGGCAGAAAAGTTGTTCACGGTGATCGACCTTCTATTTTTATTGGAATCACTGAAACCGGTTTCAGGAAACCATCAAATGAGGAAAGTCGTCAAGTTGTTGTAGGACAAAGCCGGATAGCCGGCATCTCAAACCACCACACTCAGCCAGGTCGCGACCAGCAGTAACAGGGCCATGCCCCGGTTGAAGCATTGCATGGCCCTGGCTGAACGAAACACCCGTGACGATCCGATGCCCAGCAGCGCCCATAGGCCAAGGCAGGGCAGGGATATCAGGAAAAACACCAGGGACAGGGCGATTACCTGGCTCTGGCGCTCGTCACCGTTGCCGGCAAATACGCTCACGACTGCCAGGGCCATCATCCAGGTTTTGGGGTTGATCAATTGCAGCGCGGCGGCGCCGATCAGGCCGAGGGGCTTTTCGACGCCATGCACCTCGATGGCTCGGGCAGGCGCGCTGAAGATTTGCCACGCCAGGCAGGTCAGCCAGGCGACGCCGATCCATTGCATGGTGGTCTGCACCCCGGGCGCTTGCACCAGCGATTGGCCGAACCCGCTCCCCACCAGCAACACCAGGCCGGCAGCCCCGGCGCACGCGCCGAAAATGATCGGCACAGCGGCTTTGAGGCCATAGCGTGCGCTGTTGCTCAGCACCAGGATATTGGTGGGGCCGGGCGTGATAGACGCCACAAAGGCGAACAAGATAAACGCCAACATGACAGGAACTCCAGGAACAATCGATGGCGTCCATCTTCACCAGCCGGCGCGTCAGCTGTCTGGAAGATTTGAGCAGCGCTTGCGGTACGCGGCGGGCGTGAGGCCGTAGGCGCGCACAAACCAGCGGCCCAGGTGGCTCTGGTCGGCAAAGCCCAGTGCAATCGCCACATCCGCCGGTTGCTCGCCCTTGGCCAGCAAATGCCGGGCGCGGGCCAGGCGCAGTTGCACCAGGTAGGCATGTGGCGGCAGGCCGAAGGCGCTCTTGAAGGCGCGACTGAGGCGGAAGCGGTCGACACCGCAGGCCAGGGCCAGCTCGTCCATGCCGACGTCGGCGTGCAGGTGGGCATGCAGGTAGTCCCGGGCCTTGTGCGCCACCTGCGGCAAGCGCGGGTCGTGGTGGTAGCGGGTGCGCCAGTAGAGTTGGCCGGTGAGGCGCTCCAGCAACTGGTCCATGGCGCGTTGCCGCACAATGCGCAGCTCGCCGCTGTGCAGGGTCTGGAAGGCCTGGCTGGTGGCCACGGCCAGGCGCGGATCGCTGGTCAAGGTGCTGGCGAAACTCAACTGGCTGTGCGGCGGCGCTTCTTCGAACACCGCGCTCACTTCGCGCGCCAACCAGTACGGGTCGAGGTAGAGCATGTGATAGGTGAAGCCGGCTGCGGTGGGGGCGTCGCCGTCGTGCAACTCGCCGGGTTCCACCAGGAACACTTGGCCGGGCACGCTGTTATGGCGCGTGCGGCGGCAGTTGAATTGCTGCACGCCTTGCTCGGTGACGCCGATCAGGTAGCTGTCGTGCCAGTGCGGATCGTAGGCGTGGCCCTCAAAATGCGCGCGCAGGGTCTCGATGCCGGTGTCGGCGTCCTGGGACAGGTCGATCCAATTGTGCGCGGCCATACAACACCGAGGATGAATAGGGACTGCCATTAGCGCCGGGGCGCGGCCTGACGTCTAGAAGGTTTGTGCAGCTCAGCCAAACAGGCCGGCGGCGATATTGATCGAGAAGCCCAGGATCGCGGTATTGAACACAAAGCCGATCAACGATTGTCCCAGCACGACCTTGCGCAGGCCACGGGTGGCGACGCCCACATCGGAGGTCTGCACCGCCACGCCGATGGTGAAGGAGAAATACAGAAAATCCCAATAGTTGGGCGTGAGCAAGCCTTCGGCAAAGCGCAGGGCCGGTTCCTTGCCGCTCCAGGTGTAATAGAGCCTGGCGTAGTGCACGCTGAAGATCACCCCGATCAGCAGCCACGAACCGATCACCGTCACTCCGGTGAAAGCGTAATGCAACAGCCGCTCGGTGGTTGCCAGTTCTTTGCTGCCCACCAGTTCGAAGGTGATGGTTGCCAGGCTGGCGATGGCCGCGATGCACACCATGAACAGCACCAGCCCGGCGTTTTCGTCTTCGATTTCGGCGATGCGCTTGACGTCCTCGGCCTTGGCGCGAATGGTCAGCCACAACATCAGTACCAGATAGGTCCAGACGCCGGCGTTCCAGCCGATGAGGATTTTGCTGGCCAACGTCTCGGTCGGCACCAGGATGCCCACGGCAAGGCCCAGCACGGCGGCGGATGAAAGGCGAGGGTGGGTGCGGGCGAGGAAGGGCATGGTTGCTCATACTGGGTAGTTTTGAGCACCATAGCTTATTCGGTTGTACTTGATCATGAACATGGTCGATAAACCTGTGGGAGGGGGCTTGCCCCCGATGGCGGCCTCTCAGCCGACAGCTACCCACTGACACGCTTCGGCCCAATGTGGGAGGGGGCTTGCCCCCGATGGCGGCCTCTCAGCCGACAGCTACCCAACTGACACGCTTCGGCCCAATGTGGGAGGGGGCTGGCCCCCGATGGCGGCTTCCGGGCCGACCAGGATGCTGGATCAGATTGAGTACATATCCGTTTCTGCGGTAACGGCTGCTATGGGTTCCGCTTTTACAGCGGGTCACTTTTGGAAAAGAGCCCCAAAAGTAACCAAAAAGG
>NZ_CVTV01000056.1:150272-257675 GCF_900004865.1 Pseudomonas sp. 37 R 15
CGGCTAACCCGGCGTCCTGCCGGGTTGCCCACGGATTCAAGCCTGCGTTCGGCCAGCGTGGTTTAACGGGGCGCCTGAGATCAAGATCAAAAGCCAGATCAAGATCAAGATCAAGAGCGACTCGCTTCGCATCGTGGTTAGGGTTGAGCGCTACGTAGATGCCTGCGTTGATGACGGTGGATCAGTCACAAACACATGACTGATACACCGTCATCGGGAGCAAGGCGCCTCCCACATTTTTTTCCGTGCCTGGCTCGACTAAGCGGCTTTGTGACGCTTGCGCACCAGCTTCATCACCACCACAAAGAACACCGGCACGAATACCACCGCCAAGGTCGCCGTGATCATCCCGCCAATCACGCCGGTGCCGATCGCCTGCTGGCTCGCCGAACTGGCCCCGGTGGCGATCGCCAGCGGCACCACGCCGAGGATGAATGCCAGCGAGGTCATGATGATCGGGCGCAGGCGCAGGCGCGCGGCTTTCAAGGTGGCGTCGATCAAGTCCTCGCCCTGTTCATACAGGTCCTTGGCGAACTCGATGATCAGGATCGCGTTTTTCGCCGACAGGCCGATGATGGTGATCAGGCCGACTTTGAAGAACACATCATTGGGCATGCCGCGCAAGCTCACCGCCAGCACCGCCCCGAGCACGCCCAGCGGCACCACCAGCAATACCGAGGTCGGGATCGACCAGCTCTCGTACAAGGCGGCCAGGCACAGGAACACGATCAGCAGCGACAGGCCCAACAGGATCGGCGCCTGGGACCCGGACAGGCGTTCCTGCAAGGACAGCCCGGTCCATTCCTGGCCCAAACCGGCGGGCAGTTGGCTGACCAGGCGCTGGATTTCGTCCATCGCCTCGCCGGTGCTGTGCCCTGGCGCCGCTTCGCCGCTGATGGCGATGGCGGGGTAGCCGTTGTAGCGCGTCAGTTGCGTCGGGCCCTGGGTCCACTTGGCTTCGACAAACGCCGACAGCGGCACCATTTTCCCGGCGTTGTTGCGCACGTTGATCTTCATCAAGTCCGCCACCTGGCTGCGCTGGTCACCCTCGGCCTGCACCACCACGCGCTGCATGCGACCCTGGTTGGGGAAGTCGTTGATGTAGGCCGAGCCGATGGCCGACGACAATATATTGCCGACGTCGGCAAACGACACGCCCAGCGCATTGGCCTGCTTGCGGTCCACTTCCAGTTGTACCTGCGGGGCTTCGGCCAGGGCGCTTTCGCGCACGTTGGCCAGGATCGGGCTTTTCGCGGCCGCTTCCAGCAACTCGGTACGTGCAGCCATCAGCCCCGCGTGGCCGACGCCGCCACGGTCCTGCAGGCGGAACTCGAAACCGCTGGAGGTGCCGAGGCCGTCTACCGGGGGTGGCAGGATCGCATAGGCAATCGCATCCTTGAGCTCGCTGAAGGCCATGTTGGCGCGGTCGGCAATCGACGCGGCCGAATCATCGCTGCCGCGCTCCGACCAGTCCTTGAGCGTGGTAAACGCCAGCGCCGCATTCTGCCCGGAGCCGGAGAAACTGAAGCCCATGATCATGGTGGTATCACCCACGCCCGGTTCCGTGGCGTTGTGTGCCTCGATCTGCTCGGCCACCTGCACCGTGCGGTTCTTGCTCGCGCCCGGCGGCAACTGGATATCGGTGATGGTGTAGCCCTGGTCTTCCACCGGCAGGAACGAGGAGGGCAGGCGACTGAACAGCAGCCCCAGGCCCACCAGCAGCACCAGATAGATCAGCAGGTAGCGGCCGCTGCGCTTGAGGGCATAGGCCACCCAGCTTTCGTAACGGTCGGTGAGCTGTGCGAAGCGCGTGTTGAACCACCCGAAGAAGCCGCCCTTGGCGTGGTGTTCGCCCTGGGCAATCGGTTTGAGCAAGGTGGCGCACAGCGCCGGGGTCAAGGTCAGGGCCAGAAACGCCGAGAACAGGATCGAGGTGGCCATCGACAGCGAGAACTGCTGGTAGATCACCCCCACCGAGCCTGGCATGAACGCCATCGGCAGGAATACCGCGACCAGCACCAGCGTGATACCAACGATGGCGCCGGTAATCTGACCCATGGCCTTTTTCGTTGCCTCCTTGGGCGACAGGCCTTCAGTGGCCATGATCCGCTCGACGTTCTCCACCACCACAATCGCATCGTCCACCAGGATACCGATCGCCAGCACCATGCCGAACATGGTCAGCACGTTGATCGAAAAGCCCAGCAACAGCATGGTGGCGAAGGTGCCCATCAGCGCAATCGGCACCACCAGCGTGGGGATCAGGGTGTAGCGCACGTTCTGCAGGAACAGGAACATCACCGCAAACACCAGCGCCATCGCCTCAAGCAAGGTGTAGACCACCTTGGTGATCGAGACCTTGACGAACGGCGAGGTGTCGTAGGGGATCTTGTATTCCACATTGGCCGGGAAATAGCGCGACAGCTCGTCCATCTTCGCCCGCACCAGGGTCGCGGTGTTCAGCGCGTTGGCGCCTGGCGACAGCTGCACGCTGACGGCGGTGGACGGCTTGCCGTTCAGGCGCGTGGAGAACTGGTATTCCTGGCTGCCGACTTCCACCCGCGCCACATCACCGATGCGCACGGTAGAGCCGTCAGGGTTGGCCTTGAGCACGATGTCGGCGAACTCCGCCGGCGTCGACAATTGGCCCTTGACCAGAATGGCAGCGGTGATTTCCTGGGTGGGGGTGCCCGGCAAGTCGCCGATACTGCCCGCCGAAACCTGGGCGTTCTGCGCGCTGATGGCGGCATTCACGTCGGCCGGCGTGAGGTTGAAGCCAATCAGCTTCTGCGGGTCGATCCAGATGCGCATGGCGCGCTCGGCGCCATACAGCTGGGCCTTGCCCACCCCGTCCAGGCGCTTGAGTTCGTTCATCACGTTGCGCGCCAGGTAATCGCTGAGCGCTACGTCATCGAGCTTGCCGTCATTGGACGTCAGCGTCACCAGCAGCAGGAAGCCGGCCGAGACTTTTTCCACCTGCAAGCCTTGTTGCGTCACGGCTTGCGGCAGGCGAGGCTCCACCGCCTTGAGGCGGTTTTGCACGTCCACCTGAGCCATCTCCGGGTTGGTGCCCGGTTGGAACGTGGCGGTAATGGTCGCCGAGCCCAGGCTGCTCTGGGACTCGAAATACAGCAGGTGATCGGCGCCGTTGAGCTCCTGCTCGATCAGGCTGACCACGCTTTCATCCAGGGTCTGGGCCGAAGCGCCAGGGTACACCGCGTAGATTTCCACCTTGGGCGGTGCGACGTTGGGGTATTGGGCCACCGGCAATTGCGGGATCGCCAGGAAGCCGGCCAGCAAAATGAACAAGGCCACCACCCAGGCGAAAATCGGGCGGTCGATGAAGAACTGCGGCATGGCGGGTTATTCCTTTGCGAGCGGGCTGTCGTCCACTTCTACTTTTTCACCGGGGCGCGCGTGTTGCAGGCCCTCGACGATGATGCGGTCGCCGGGTTTGAGGCCGCTGCTGACGATCCAGCGATCCTCGATCACCGCGCCCAACTCCACCGGCTGCTGGCGCACGGTCTGCTCGCCGTCCAGCAACAGCACCATGGGGATGCCGGCGCTGTCGCGGGTGATGGCGCGTTGCGGCACGCTCAGGCCTTGCCTGTCGACTGCCTGTTCCAGGCGTACCCGCACAAAGCTGCCGGGCAGCAGGTCGAGGTCCGGGTTGGGAAACTCGCTGCGCAGGATGATCTGCCCGGTGCCCGGGTCGACGCTGATGTCGGCGAATAGCAGCTTGCCCGGCAACGGGTACAGGCTACCGTCGTCCTGGATCAGAGTGGCCTTGGCCTGGTCCTGGCCGACCTGCTTCAGGCTGCCGGCACGAAAGGCACGACGCAGGTCGTTGAGCTCGCGGGTGGACTGGGTCAGGTCGGCATGGATCGGGTCCAGTTGCTGGATGATCGCCAGCGGCGTGGCCTCGTTCTGGCCGACCAGCGCGCCTTCGGTCACCAGGGCGCGGCCGATGCGCCCGGAAATCGGCGCGGTCACGGTGGCGTAGCCCAGGTTCAACCTGGCGCGCTCGACGGCGGCCTTGTTGGCGGCGATTTCGGCGTTGGCCTGGCGCAGGGCGGCGCGGGCGTTGTCGTATTCCTGGCCGCTGATGGCGTTGCCTTCCACCAACTGGCTGTAGCGCTGCTCCTGCAGGCGCGCCTGGAATGCGTTGGCCTCGGCCTTGCTGAGGTTGGCCTGGGCGCTGTCGAGGTCGGCCTTGAACGGCGCCGGGTCGATGCGAAACAGCACGTCGCCGCGTTTCACGTCATGGCCCTCATTGAACACCCGTTGCATCACCACCCCGGCGACCCGGGCGCGCACCTCGGCAATGCGCGGCGCGGCGATGCGCCCGCTCAATTCGCTGGTGATGGACAGGGGCTTGGCCTGCAGCGTCTCGATGCGCACTTTGGCCAGGGGCATTTGGGGCGCCTCGGCTGTGGACTTGTCACACGCGCTCAGCGCCAGTGTGAGGGCCAACAGGCAAAACGGCGCAAACAGATTCTTCGACATGCTCTTATCCCAATATTGACTGGCGCATCCTAAGGTCACCTGCGCTGTGGTGCTGTGAAGCTGTGTAGGTCGTGTGTGAAGAAATGTAAGGGGCGGCGCGCGGGGCGCTGAGGGCGTATATCCTTGCACAACCTTGCTTGCAATGAAGATCAAATGTGGGAGGGGGCTTGCCCCCGATAGCGGTGTGTCAGCTAATCAACAGTCGACCGGCACCTGTCATCGGGGGCAAGCCCCCTCCCACATTGGATTTGTGTACGACACCTCACTGTATTTTCTGGAAACACCTCCATGCCCAATATCCTCCTGGTGGAAGACGACGCCGCACTCTCCGAGTTGATTGCCAGCTACCTGGAGCGCAATGGCTACCACGTCAGCGTGCTCAGCCGGGGCGACCTGGTACGTGAGCAGGCGCGGCTGAACCCGCCGGATCTGGTGATCCTCGACCTGATGCTGCCCGGCCTCGACGGCCTGCAGGTCTGCCGTCTGCTGCGCGCGGACTCGGCGGGCCTGCCGATCCTGATGCTCACTGCCCGTGACGACAGCCATGATCAGGTCCTGGGCCTGGAAATGGGCGCCGACGATTACGTGACCAAACCCTGTGAGCCTCGCGTGCTGCTTGCCCGGGTGCGCACCTTGCTGCGCCGCAGCAGCCTGTCGGAACCGCAGGTGGCCAGCGACCGCATCATCATGGGCAACCTGTGCATCGACCTGTCCGAGCGCACCGTGACCTGGCGCGAGCAGGCGGTGGAGCTGTCCAGTGGCGAATACAACCTGCTGGTGGTCCTGGCGCGGCATGCCGGTGAAGTACTCAGCCGCGACCAGATCCTGCAGCGCCTGCGCGGTATCGAGTTCAACGGCACCGACCGTTCGGTGGACGTGGCCATCTCCAAGCTGCGGCGCAAGTTCGACGACCACGCCGGTGAGGCGCGCAAGATCAAGACGGTGTGGGGCAAGGGCTACCTGTTCAGCCGTTCCGAGTGGGAATGCTGAGCCATGTTTCGTGTCCTGCTGCGTCTCTACCTGATCACCATCGTCACCTACAGCGCGGCGATTTTCCTGATCCCCAAGCTGGTGATCCAGCTGTTCGAACACCGCTACATGGACTATAACGTCGAACAGTCCCGTGGCCTGCAAACGCTCATCGTCAAGCAATACCTGCGCGCGCCGGTGGAACGCTGGTCGCAGGTCACCGAGCAACTGAGCCGTGACTTTGCGCCGTTGAAAGTGCAATTGCTATTGCGCCAGGACGCGCGCTACACGCCTGCCGAGGAGCAATTGCTGGAGCAGGGCAAACCGGTGATCCGTCTGGGCGAGTGGGGCTGGATGGAAGAAGTCAGCTCGCCGATCAACGAGCAGTTCGCGGTCAAGCTGATCATCCCGCCGGACCCGCTGGACATGAACCTGCTGTACTGGTCGATGAACGTACTGGTCGGCGCCGCGCTGCTGGCCTGTCTGCTGGTGTGGTTGCGCCCCCACTGGCGCGACCTGGAGCGGCTGAAAAGCACCGCCGCGCAGTTGGGCAAGGGCAACCTGGGCGAACGCACGCAGATTCCGCCGAGTTCCAGCATCGGCAGCCTGGCGGCGGTGTTCGACACCATGGCCAATGACATCGAGCATCTGTTGAACCAGCAGCGCGACCTGCTTAACGCGGTATCCCACGAGCTGCGCACTCCGCTGACCCGGCTGGATTTCGGCCTGGCCCTGGCGCTCTCGGAAGACTTGCCCGCGGCCGGCCGGGAACGCCTGCAAAGCCTGGTGGCGCATATTCGTGAACTGGATGAGCTGGTGCTGGAATTGCTCTCCTACAGCCGTCTGCAGAACCCGGCGCAGTTGCCCGAGCGCGTGGAGGTGGTGCTGGATGAATTCATCGACAGCGTGTTGGGCAGTGTCGACGATGAGCTGGAAAACCCCGACATCGTCATCGAGGTGGTGCTCGACTGCGCTGTGGAGCGCTTCAGCCTCGATCCGCGCCTCACCGCCCGCGCTCTGCAGAACCTGTTGCGCAATGCCACGCGTTACTGCGACAAGCGCATCCAGGTCGGCGTCAAGGTTTGCCCCAAAGGCTGTGAAATCCGTGTGGATGATGACGGCATCGGCATTCCGCCGGACCAGCGCGAACGCATCTTCGAGCCGTTCTATCGCCTGGACCGCAGCCGTGACCGCGCCACCGGGGGCTTTGGCCTGGGCCTGGCCATCAGCCGGCGGGCCCTGGAAGCCCAGGGCGGCACCTTGACCGCCGAGGCCTCACCGCTCGGTGGGGCGCGGTTTCGCGTGTGGTTGCCCAGCGTCGATTGATCGAGGCAGCTTGATCGCGCGGCCGATCGCCCGGATTGTCGTGCCTGGTTGAAAAGGCATAAAGTCAGATCATATTGGTATAAGTCGTTATAAGAAAAATCGCTATCCTGCCGCCAGAAATTTATAAGGCCACAGGTAGCTGTAATGGATGTAGGTAATGTGGGTTTCGTGGTTGCCGGCCTGATCGTAGGTTTTATCGTGGGCATGACGGGCGTGGGCGGGGGCTCGTTGATGACGCCGATCCTGTTGTGGTTCGGGATCAATCCGGCCACGGCCGTGGGCACTGACCTGTTGTATGCCGCCATCACCAAGTCCGGTGGGGTGCTGGTGCACAGCAAGAACAGGAACATCGACTGGACCATTACCGGCTGGCTCACCCTGGGCAGCGTGCCGGCGGTGTTGCTGACCCTGTGGTTCCTCGCCAGCCTGCATACCGACCCCAGCGCCATGAACGCGGTGATCAAACAGGCGCTGGGCGTGGTGTTGCTGTTGACGGCCCTGGCGATCCTGTTCAAGAAAAGCTTGCTGGCGTTCGCCCAGCGCCATGCCGGTGACGACTATTCTATGCGCCCGCGCAATCTGAATGCACTGACGGTGGTGACGGGCGCGGTGCTGGGTACCATGGTGGCGCTGACGTCCATCGGCGCCGGCGCGCTGGGGACGGTGGCGCTGTTTATTTTGTATCCGTTTCTCGCCACGCGCCGTCTGGTCGGTACCGAGATCGCCCATGCTGTGCCGCTGACTCTGGTGGCGGGGCTGGGCCATGCGAGCATGGGCAATATGGATTGGCATCTGTTGGGATTTTTGCTGATGGGCTCGCTGCCGGGGATTTATCTGGGCAGTCATATGACTGGCAGGATTCCGGATGGTGTGCTGCGTCCGTGTCTGGCGGTGATGTTGATGGCGGTGGGTTACAAACTGGCGTTCTAGGGTGGACGCGGTCCAGTGTGGGAGGGGGCTTGCTCCCGAGGGCGGCCGACGGTCTGAAACTATCTGACTGATGCTCCACCATCCAAATGTGGGAGGGGGCTTGCCCCCGATGGCGGCCTCTGGGCCGACCAGGATGTTGGAACGAGTACATATCCGTTTCTGCGGTGACGGCTGCTATCGGTTCCGCTTTTACAGCGGGTCACTTTTGGAAAAGAGCCCCAAAAGTAACCAAAAAGGCTCTTGCCCCACCACTCGGCACCTCGCTTAGGCTCGGTGTGCCCGCAATCCGACATTGATGTGGGGGGCCGCCGCCACGCGCCATCCATGGCGCGGGGCGGCTAAACCGGCATCCCTGCCGGTTTACCCCCCACATCAATGTCGAATTGCGGCCAGCGTGGTTTAACGGGGCGCCTAAGATCAAGATCAAAAGCCAGATCAAGATCAAGAGCGACTCGCTTCGCATTGTGGTTAGTGTTGGGTGCTGGAGCGTTTGCTTCACTTCTTCCACATTGCGTTAGAACGGCTTAGGCCTTGGCCTAATGCCAGTCAGTTAAGTGTACGCTGCCCTCTGTAGGAGCGAGCTTGCTCGCGAAAAATGTCAACGATAACGCGTGCTTCCTGCATGAACGCGGTGCCTGTGAGTTTTTCGCGAGCAAGCTCGCTCCTACAAAAAGCCTTAACTGGCTGGTATTAAGCCTTCGCCGGGCCATTGCCGATCTGCCAGACAAACGGCGGCTCGGTGCCATTGATCACCCAGTCGCCGACGATCCGCGCCTTGTAGATCAGCGGATTGTGCGATGACACTGTTCGCGCATTGCGCCAGTGCCGGTCCAGGGCTTTGCCCTGACGTACATCGGAGGCCCCCAGGGCGTTGAACAGTTGGCTGGTGGCCCGCTGGATCAATTCCGACACGACCACCTGGGCCGTCGCCGATTCGATCTCGGCGGCTACGTTGGCTTCGCGTTCGGCCACGTCATCGCCACCGAAGCGGGCCAGATAGGCCCGTTGCGCCGGCAGCGCGGCCTGCAATGCGCTGGCACGGGCTGCGTAGACGAGCGCGGCGACTTCGCCCACCACCTGTTGCACCTGCGCGTCCTGGCTGACGTGCGGGGCGTTGCCGTGGCTGTAGATGCGTTTGCGCGTGCGCACCTGATGGGCCACGTCGTTGAGCGCCGCATGGCCGATGCCGGCCAGGGTGGCGAGCAGCACCAGTTGATAAAACGCGGTCTGGTATTTGAAGCGGGTGGCAAAGTCGATCACGTTTTGCGCTTCGACCACGGCATCGGTAAAGCGCGTGGTGCCGCTGCCGGTGGTGCGTTGGCCAAAGCCGTCCCAGTCATCGCTTTGCACCACCCCAGGCTGGCGCGTGCGGGTGGCGGCGATGACGTCGCCGCCGGTGTCGCTGCGTTGGGCGTATACATCGATCCAGTCGGAAAACAGGCTGCCGGTGCTGTAGAACTTTTCACCGTTGAGTGTCCAGTCGTCCCCGTTGGGGCTGACCTGGGTGACGACGTCGCCGATCGCGACATTGCCGATTTCGGTCCAGGCGCAGCCGACGATGTCGCCGTCGACAAAGCGCTTGAACCACACCTCGCGCGCCGCGCCCGGCGGCGCATTCAGGCGGTCTTCGGCAAACGCAAAATGCCCGCGCAGGGCCTGGGGCACATTGGAGTCGGCGGCGGCGAGTTCGATCAACAGTTCGAACAGCTGCGGCAGCGACGCGCCGCCACCGCCATATTCCACCGGCACACGCACCGCGCCGAAACCGGCTTCCTTCAACCAGCGGATCGGCTCATGGGGCAGGGTGCGGCTGTGTTCGCGTTCCACCGCGCCCGCGGCGATGCGCTCGAAGATGGGACGGAAGCGCTCGGCCAGGGCGGGGTAGTCGACGCCAACGGACAGCGGGTTGATGACGTGTTGCTCGGTCATGGGGGGGCGGCTCCTGGGCAGTGATCAAGTCCCAGGGTGTTTGCACAGTCCGTGCCGGGCACCGCGGCCCGTGTTTACGGCGCGAGGACGCCAACTACTGTTGCGCCAGCAACAGCGTTTGCACAAAACGCAGCGATTCATGACAGTCGCGGCGCTCCGCGCAACGCCCAGGTTGTGCGCCGCAGACCGCAAGGCCAGGGCCTTTGCGCGTGGCTGGCACGCTTGCTGCTCAAGCCCTCCTACATTCCTTTGTGCGAGGTACCCCCAATGAGTCAACACGCCGTGAAATTTGCCTATTGGGTGCCCAACGTCAGCGGTGGGCTGGTGGTCAGCAAGATCGAGCAGCGCACCCACTGGGGCATCGACTACAACCGTAAACTGGCGCAACTGGCCGAAGCCGCCGGCTTTGAATATGGCCTGACCCAGATTCGTTTCACCGCCGGCTACGGCGCCGAGAATCAGCACGAGTCGGTGGCGTTCAGCCACGCGTTGCTGGCGGCCACCACCACCCTCAAGGTGATTGCGGCGATCCTGCCGGGCCCGTGGCAGCCGGCGCTGGCGGCCAAGCAGTTGGCGACCATCGACCAGCTCACCAACGGCCGCATCGCGGTGAATATCGTCAGTGGCTGGTTCAAGGGCGAGTTCCAGGCCATCGGCGAACCGTGGCTGGAGCACGATGAGCGCTATCGTCGTTCCGAAGAATTCATTCGCGCCTTGAAAGGCATCTGGACCCAGGACGATTTCACCTTCAAGGGTGACTTTTACCGTTTCAACAATTACACCCTCAAGCCCAAGCCCCTGGGACAGCCCGAAGTGTTCCAGGGCGGCAGTTCAAGGGCGGCGCGCGACATGGCGGCGCGGGTATCGGACTGGTACTTCACCAACGGCAACACCCCCGAAGGCATCAAGGCCCAGGTCGACGATATCCGCGCCAAGGCGGCGGCCAATAACCATTCGGTAAAGATCGGCGTCAACGCTTTTGTGATCGCTCGCGATACCGAAGAAGAGGCGCGCGCCGTGCTGGCGGACATCATCGACAAAGCCGACCCGGAAGCGGTCAACGCCTTCGGTGATGCCGCCAGACAAGCGGGCAAGGCGTCACCGGAAGGCGAGGGCAACTGGGCCAAGTCCAGTTTCGAGGACCTGGTGCAATACAACGACGGCTTCAAGACCAACCTGATCGGCACCCCGCAGCAGATTGCCGAGCGCATCGTCGCGCTCAAGGCGGTGGGCGTGGACCTGGTGCTGGCCGGCTTCCTGCATTTTCAGGAGGAGGTGGAGTACTTCGGCAAGCGCGTGTTGCCGCTGGTGCGTGAACTGGAGGCCAAGGCCCTCGTCAAGCAGGTGGCCTGACCCGATTGATCGTTCCCACGCCGAGCGTGGGACGGTCGTACTCCGGTTCTGTGCGGTTCAGGCTGTCGGTTGCAGGGTCAACACCTCAAACCCATCCGCCGTCACCGCCACCGTATGTTCCCATTGCGCCGACAGGCTGTTGTCTTTGGTCACCACCGTCCAGCCATCCTTGAGACTGCGCACTTTGGCGCTGCCCTGGTTGAGCATCGGCTCGATGGTAAACACCATGCCTTCGCGCAGTTCCAGCCCGGTGCCGGGACGGCCGAAGTGCAGGATCTGCGGCTCTTCGTGCATTTCCCGGCCGATGCCATGGCCGCAGTATTCACGCACCACGCTGTAGCCGTTGGCCTGCGCATGGCATTGGATCGCATGGCCGATATCTCCCAGGCGCGCGCCGGGCTTGACCTGGCGGATGCCGGCCCACATGGCTTCGAAGGTCATTTCTACCAGGCGCCGCGCCTTGGGCGTCACCGTGCCGATCATGTACATCTTGCTGGAGTCGGCGATAAAACCGCCTTTTTCCAGGGTGATGTCGATGTTGATGATGTCGCCATCTTTAAGGATTTGCTTCGCGCTGGGCATGCCGTGACACACCACTTCATTGATCGATGTATTGATGCTGAAGGGGTAGTCATATTGCCCGAGGCTGGCCGGGCGGGCCTGCAATTCCTGGCGGATGAAGGTTTCGACGGCGCTGTCCAGTTCCAGGGTGGAGCGGCCGGCGGCGACGAAGCCGTCGAGCATGCTGAACACCTGGGCCAGCAGGCGCCCGGACTCGCGCATCAGCGCAAGCTGTTGTGGCGTTTTGATCATTGGCTGCGCCCTCTGATCAGGTCGGGTTTGTCCAGCAACAGTTTGTTGATCAGGTCGTTGTAGGGCAACTGAGGATTGAGCTCGGCAAGCAGGCCGATCTTGATCCAGAACTCGGCCTGGGCGTTGATGGAACGGTCCATCGCGGCGCTGGCCAGGCGTAGTTGTTCGTGCAATTGGTCGGTGATTTTGACGATGCCCATACGCTTCACTGTGAGAATTCAATATACGAAGCGTATATGTTTCGTATGTTTTGCGAAAGCCCCGCTCGGCGCTTGGTTGACCCGTTGATTGATTACCACATGTTGCCAAAAAATCGGCTACTTCAAATTCGCCTGATGTGAGACGGGCGGTTAAACGTTTAATCGGCGCGGTTCGGCGATGATGGGTGCGGCGAAATTTACGTCATATAAGCAAGCGCTGAGCTTATGAAGAAAGGTTACAACAGCAGTGGATTTGGCGAGTAGGCTTCTTTGTTGAAGGCGTCTTCCAAGGCCGGCAAGACGTGGCAGGCAAGTGCCTGCCGGACCCCATAAAAACTGTTGGCAGTCTCAAACAAGGAGAGGTTAGCCATGCTTTCGGAATTAGAGCTTCGCAGTATTATTGAAGGAAGTTTCCTGCCTAAGCGGTGTGAGTGCACCAAAGCCGAAGATGCTTCGCTGACGATCAAGGTGTACGACGACCGCGACCGTGATCGCGTGGAGTTGGAGGTCAAAGGTATCAGCGCGGACAGACTCGACAGCAGTCGCGCCATTTGTAACCTGATCGCCGGGCTGCGTGAAGACCTCAAGCATGCTCACACGCCTGCCCAGCAGCGAGCAGGAGGGCGTGGATTTTAAGAGCGCGCCTGGCTGCGCGTTGACTTGGAGGCCTGGCAGTGACCAGGCCCCTGAGCCTCGTGCTGTTCACCAGCTCATGCGCACCCCGGCGGTGCCGCCCACACCCTCCTGGGCGTTGCCGTCCAGATTGGTGGAGTAGTCCGCCGCCAGGTAAACACTCACCGCCGGCGACAAGTGGGCGATAACCCCGACGCCGACATCGGCGGTGGACGACGCGTGATCGCTCTTGATGCGGTCCACATCGTCGTAGGTCACCGTGTCGCTGCCGCCGAAGGTGCGCCAGGCGTTGGCGCGCGCATACGGTTCGACAGGCGTGGTGCCCACCCGGTAGCGGCCCTTGACGCGGGCACCCAGACGGCCGGTCCAGTACGCCTGGGAGTCGAACGATACCTTGGAAATACCGTCGTTCTGGTTGTCCAGGTCAAGGGTCTGGCGGATCACCTGGAACTGCGGTTCCAGCACCCAATGTTCGGAAACGGTGACTGGATAACCCGCTTCGGCGGAGAGCGCCAGGGCACGGCCCTTGGTGTCCGCCTTTACGCCACGGTCGGACTTGCTGTCACCGTCCAGGCGTGTGCCCATGGCGACCAGGTCGATGTACCAGCCTTTGGGGTCGGTGAGGGTCCAGTAGGCGCCGAAGTTATCACCGTCGAGTTTGATCCGCCCGGAGCGCCGGTCCTGAAAGCCTTCGGCAAACCCTTTCACGTCGCCGCGCAAGCGACTCTGCCCGATGAACAGGCCGAAGCGTTGCAGTTGCCCGCCGCTGGTTTGCGCAGCGTAAAGGTCATGCCCCACCTGATAGCCCTTGACGCTGCCGTCTAAGCTTGGCGACACGGTGCCCGACCAGTGCTTGTTGAAATCGCCGCCATAGGCACGCGCCCAACCGGCCGCAACTGCTCCCGTTTCAGTGAGCAGGCTTTGCTCGCCCTGGCGTTCATGAAACGTGCCCAGGGCCATCCGGGTCATTATGTGCGCGGCCGGGACCACCACCGAATACACCGGCACTTCCAGGCGATACAGCGGGATGGGTGCGGCACCGACCACAGCTGTTGGCAGCGCCGGGCTGCTGGCGGCGGGTTGCGGTGAATTGGCTGCCGCGACCTGGCTCGGCGGGGGCGCCGGGGGCTCGATCGGCGCGACCGGTTGCGCGGTCGGCGGCTCCACCGGTGGTTCATCGGGGTCGACGACAGGAGGCGTCGGTGTAATCGGTGCAACAGGTACCACCACCGGCGGGGTGGGCGGTACCGGCGGGACGGGGGGTGGCTGCACGGCCACCACCGAAGAGCGCAGGTACCAGTTGTTTTCCGTGCCGGCGGTCACGCCGCCTTTGAACAGCCGATATTCATAGGCACCGGCCGACACCGAGCCCTTCAACGCAAAGGCATCTGCGCTGCCGGTCGCGCCGTTGAGGGCCTGGACCACCTCGATGCCACTGTGTTGAGTCAGCCCGCCTGCACCGCCAAGATTGGTGACGCCCAGTTGCGTGTGACCGCTGATAATGCCGTCGGACACCACCAGCTTGTCGGTAGCGGAGTTGTCATCACCGAGGACGCTTTGCAGCCACAGCTGGCCGTTATTGCCCACATAGTTGCCGTGCACCGTCAATGAACTGTTCGCGCGGTTGTCGGTGGTCATGTCAAGGGTGCCGGCGTTGTTCAGCGTCGCCAATTGGCCCGCCGTGTAAGGGCGGATTGCGCCCTGGCTCACCGCCAGGGTACTGCTGCCATCGATGTTGAACGTACCGGTGTTGCTCGCACTGTCACCGAGGAAAAAGTCCCCGGCCAGATCAACGCGCGAGGCGTTGTTGAGATTGACCGTCTCCCAGCCGACATAACGCGCGGCGGTACTGGAGGTGGTGTTATCGAAGGTCAGTTGATCATTGCCCAGGCCGCCGTCAATCGACGGCGTGGCGGCCAGCCGGCTTTCAGTAAGACCGCTGAGCAGGGCGTTATCGTCACCATCGCCCATCAAGACTGAAGACTGGACCTCACCGCCATTGCTCCAGGTGAATGTGTCGTTGCCAAAACTGGCGCGGATTTCACCTTTGATCACGCCGCCGCTCACCCGGATGATGTCATCGCCGCCACTGGTGCTGATATTGCCGCCTACGCTGGCTGTTCCCGAGATGTCGACCCTGTCCTTGCCGAACCCGGCGACCAGGTTGCCGAGGATCTCGCCGCCGGTCATCTCGTATTCGTTATCGTCCAGCCTCAGGTCGACCCGGCCAATCGTGCCGGCGGTTTGTCGCGCCACGTCACCGTCGACGAATTCCCTTTCGATGACACCGCCGGTCATCAGGAAGGTATCGCGGCCATCGCCCTGCGCCAGGGAAACAATCCGCCCGCCGTTCATGACGAAGTCATCGATGCCGGTGCCTTGTTGCACAGCGCCCAGGATACTGCCGGCATCGATCATGATTCGATCTTGGCCCGCGCCGAACGTAACAGGGCCGTTGACGGTTCCCGTACCACCGGCGGGCAGCGTCAGACGATTGTTGCCCAGAAGATCGGTGAGCCCGGCGGTGCTGGTGCCGCTGTCGCAGACGAACGTGTCGTCACCGGGACCGGGACTGAAAGCGCACGCGGCATGCGCGGGCTGGGGAGTGAAGTACTGCAGTGAAAGAATGCCGACAGCAATAACGGCTCGGGTTGGAAAACCAGATGCCTTGGTCATGACGCGTCCTACGTATTGTTTTAATTACTGCTGTTCTTCGGTGTAGCACAGGTTCGCTGCATGGCAAGGTTTTTGGATAAAACGTAAAGGCCGCGCAGGGCACGGCCGGTGGGCTATCAGCCTAATTGGCTACGGTGAGGCAAGTCCGGTCCGGTGCGGGTGCAGGTCAGCGCCGCAGCGCGGATGGCAAAGCCGAGCATGGCGTCGATCTGTTCGCGGCTGAGCTGTTGCAGCCCTTCAATCGAGTCCAATTGCTGCTCGGTCAACCAGGCAATCAACGCCGCCTGGAAGGTATCGCCGGCGCCGACCGTATCGGCCATCACGACGTCGACGGCCGGTTGCGACCAGGTGCCATGCCTACGGCTGAACACACTGGCGCCATCACCGCCACGGGTGAGGAATACCAACTGGCAGCGGTGTTGCAGCCAGCCTTGCAGCACGCTTTCAGGCGATTGCTCGGGGTACAGCAGGTGCAGGTCTTCATCGCTGACCTTGATCAGGTCGGCATGCTTGACCAGCTCGGCGATACGGTCGCGCCACAGTTGGATGTCCGGTTGCGGATTAAGGCGCACATTGGGGTCGAGGCTGATCAGGCGCTTGCCGCTTTCACGCTGGACGAGGGCCAGCAGCGTGTCGCCGATCGGTTGCACCACCAGCGAGAACGAGCCGACATGCAGCCCGCGAATCTCATCACCCAGCACCGGCAGATGCGCGACCTGCAGTTGCCGGTCGGCGCAACCTTCGCCGCGAAAGCTGTAGTGCGGCGAGCCATTGGCACCCACGGCAACCATCGCCAGCGTGGTCGGTGCGGCGAACTCCACGAGAAACTGCCGGCTCACGCCTTCATCCTTGAGCACCTGCACCAGGCGCCGGCCGAGGAAGTCGGTGGACACCCCGCCGAACAGCCCGGCCTCGATGCCCAGGCGGCGCAAGCCCACGGCCACGTTGAACGGCGACCCGCCGGCAATAGACGTGTAGTTGACCTTGGACGCAAGCCCGCTGGCATCCTCCTCGCTGAAAAAATCAAACAGCGCTTCACCGCACACCAGATACATAGTCGCTCGCTCTTAAAGGGTTGCCACACGCTGTTGATAGCGCTCGTAGGCCTGTTGATAGGCCCTGACATTGGCCGGCACCGGCAAGGTGCGGCTGGCCGGGTCAAGGCTCACGCATTTGTCGCACAGGCTGGCCAGGGATTCGCCGGACTGGCACCACGCCGCCTGGATCGCCGCGCCCAGGGCAGCGGCCTCGCTTTGTTCGGTACACACCACTTCGGTGTTCATGATATCGGCGACCATCTGCCGCCACAGCGGGCTTTTCGAACCGCCGCCGATCAAGCGGATGCCCAGGCTTTGCAGACCGGTCTGGCGCAGCAGGTCCAGGCCGTAGCGCAAGCCGAAGGTGGTGCCTTCGACCACCGCGCGGCACAGGTTGGCGCGGGTCAGGTTGGTCATGGTCAGGCCGTGCAGGCTGCCGGTGGCCTGGGGCAGGGCGGGCACCCGTTCGCCGTTGAGGAACGGCAACATGCTCACCCCGTCTGCGCCAATGGGGGCCTGTTCGACCAGGGTGTTGAAGGCGTTCAGGTCCAGCTCGAACAGCTCGCGCACCACGCCGGTGGCGTTGGTCAGGTTCATGGTGCAGATCAACGGCAACCAGCCGCCGCTGGATGAGCAGAAGGTGGCGACCGACGCCTGCGGGCTCACGTTGGGCTGGTCGGCGAACGCGTAGACGGTGCCCGATGAGCCCAGGCTCATGGTGATGACGCCGGGGGCGATATTGCCGGTGCCGATGGCGCCCATCATGTTGTCGCCGCCGCCACTGGCGACGATGGCGTTGGGGTTGATGCCCAGGCGCTCGGCGATGGCCGGCAGGATCGTGCCCACCGCCTGGTCGGCTGCGATCAGCTCGGGCAGCGCTGCTTGCAGACGACCACCGGGGTCGATGTGCTGCAGCAGCGCCACGTCCCATTCACGGCGGCGCACGTCGAAATAGCCGGTGCCTGAAGCATCGCCGTATTCGGCGACGGCGCGGCCGGTGAGCCAGTAGTTGAGGTAGTCATGGGGCAACAGGATATGGGCGATGCGCGCAAACAGGTCCGGGTGCTGTTCACGGGTCCACAGCAGTTTTGACACGGTGTAGCCCGGCGCAATGACCACGC
This sequence comes from Pseudomonas sp. 37 R 15, assembly GCF_900004865.1. Classification (NCBI taxonomy): domain Bacteria; kingdom Pseudomonadati; phylum Pseudomonadota; class Gammaproteobacteria; order Pseudomonadales; family Pseudomonadaceae; genus Pseudomonas; species Pseudomonas sp. 37 R 15. Next base: position 167,766 of record NZ_CVTV01000056.1, read on the forward strand.
CCAGACGCTCCAGCGAGCCGCTTTCACCGCCCAGGTGCTGCAACAGGCGCTCGTTTTCGGCTGCGGTTTCGGTGTCGCACCACAGCTTGGCCGGGCGCAGCACCTGGCCCTGGGCGTCGAGCAAGACCAGGCCGTGTTGCTGGCCGGACACGCCGATACCGAGAATGTCCTGGCCGTCCACCCCGGCCTGTTGCAGGGCGCGGTGGGTGGCTTCGGTAAAGGCATCCAGCCATTCCTGGGTGTGTTGCTCACGCCGGCCGTTGGCGCCGCTGAGCAGTGTGTGCGCGGCGGCGCCCAGGCCCAGCACCTTGCCGCTGGACGCGTCGAGGACGATGGCCTTGGTGCCCTGGGTGCCGCAGTCGATGCCGAGGAACAGGTTTGGCTGGGTCATGATGGCGTGCTCAGCAGTCTTATTGTTGGAGTTGTCAATGCGGTCAATGTGGGAGGGGGCTTGCCCCCCGATAGCAGTGGGTCAGTGAAAGATTTATTAACTGACACAGCCTCATCGGGGGCAAGCCCCCTCCCACAGTTTCAAGCAGGTCTCTTCAGGAGATGCTCCAGCGTTTCAGTGACGCCGTGATCGCGCAAGCTTGCATAACACCGCTCGAACGCTGCCACAAATGCAGGCGAGTTGGGAATAGCCGTGCCGAAAATCTCTTCAACCCCCAGCAAGCGCTGGCTGATCAACGCGTCATCACTCACCAGCGCTTGGCAGAACGCGGCACGGGGATCGGGAATCGTGTAGGCCACGCCATTTTCGTCGACACCCTTCAAATACAAGGCCCAGGCGGCCACCACCAGCGCCGCGCGCTCGGTCTCGCGCCCATCGGCAATCAAGCGGTTGATGGTCGGCACGGTGAATTTGGGAAACTTCGACGAGCCATCCGAGCACACACGTTCCAGCTGGTCGGCGATTGCCTGGTTGGAGAAGCGGTCCACCAAGGTCTGTTTGTAGTCCGTCAAGTCGATGCCCGGCACTGGCGCCAGGTTCGGCGTGACGTCCAGGTCCATGTAGGCGCGCATGTAGGCGACAAACAGCGGGTCGTTCATGGTTTCGTGGACGAACCGGCAGCCCTTGAGGAACCCCAGGTACGTCAGGGCCAGGTGGCTGCCGTTGAGCAGGCCGATCTTCATTTCCTCGTAAGGCGTTACGTCATCGGTGAACTGCACGCCGACCTTTTCCCAGGCCGGGCGTCCGTTGACGAACTTATCTTCCAGCACCCATTGCACAAAAGGCTCGCACACCACCGGCCAGGCGTCGTCAATGCCGTGTTCATCATGCAACTGCAGGCGGTGGGCGGGGCTGGTCATCGGCGTGATGCGGTCGACCATGGCATTCGGGAAGCTCACAGTGGCCTGGATCCAGTCATGCAGCTCGGCATTGTGCAGCGCGGCAAACGCCAGCAGGGCCTTGCGCGTGACAGCGCCGTTGTGCGGCAGGTTATCGCAGGACATCACCGTGAACGCCGGGGTGCCGGCGGCGCGGCGTTGGGTCAGGGCGGCGCAGAGAAAACCGAACACGGTTTTCGGTGCGCTCGGGTGCGCCAGGTCATGCTGGATCTGTGGCAGGTGGGCCATGAATTCGCCGTTGCTGTCGTCGATGCAGTAGCCGCCTTCGGTGATGGTCAGTGACACGATCCGGATGGCCGGCTCGGCCAGTTTATCGATCAGCGCCCGGGCACCGTCCTCGGCCAGCAGCATGTCGCTGATCGAGCCGATCACGCGCACGTCGGTGTCGTCGGTGTCGCCCAGTTCATACAGGGTGAACAGATAATCCTGGCCCGCCAGGTCGTCGCGGGCCTTGCGGTCTTCGGCCCGCAGGCCCACGCCGCAGATGCTCCAGTCCAGGCCTTCGCCGGTGTTCATCAAGGCATCGGTGTAAAACGCCTGGTGCGCCCGATGGAAACCGCCGACGCCGATATGCGCAATGCCCTGCGATGTGCTGGCGATGGCGTAGGCTGGCCGCTGCACTTCGGGTGCCAACTGGGTGAGGGTGTGTTTATTCAGCTTCATGGCGTAATACTCGCGAAATCAGGCGGCGGCGCGCAGGGGGCGGGTGACGGCCACGCCATCGGTGTCGAACAGATGGCAGTGCGCCGGGTCCAGGTGCAGGTGCAACGTCTCGCCATACTGGCTGGCCATGTCGCCACGGATGCGCATGGTCAGCGGCTCGCCGTTGGCGGTGATGACGTGGCAGAAGGTGTCGCTGCCCAGGCGCTCGCCGACGTCGGCGGTGACGGTCAGGGTGGTCTGGCCCGGCGTGGCGATTTCCAGATGCTCGGGGCGAATACCCAGGGTCACCGCGCTGCCCACGCTCAAGCTGGCGCCGCTGAGCGGCAGGCTGATCAGGGTGCCGGCGTCGAGTTGCACGTCACAGCCCTGGCCGTCGACACGCGTGACTTTGCCCTTGAGGAAACCCATCTTCGGCGTGCCGAGAAAGCCCGCCACGAACAGGTTGGCCGGCTGGTGGTACAGCTCCAGCGGCGAGCCGACCTGTTCGATGCGACCGCTGTTGAGCACCACCACTTTGTCGGCCAGGGTCATGGCTTCGACCTGGTCGTGGGTCACGTAGATCATGGTCGCCTGCAGCTCTTTATGCAGGCGTGCCAGTTCCAGGCGCATCTGCACGCGCAGGGCGGCGTCGAGGTTGGACAGCGGTTCGTCGAACAGGAAGATCTTCGGGTTGCGCACAATCGCCCGGCCAATCGCCACGCGCTGGCGCTGGCCGCCGGAGAGCTGCTTGGGCTTGCGCTCCAGCAGCGGGCCCAACTCCAGGATGCGCGCCGCTTCATTGACCTTGCTCTCGACGATTGTCTTGTCGACGCCGGCCAGGTCCAGGGCGAACGACATGTTCTTGCGCACGCTCATGTGCGGGTACAGGGCGTAGGTCTGGAACACCATCGCCAGGTCACGCTTGGCCGGGGTCACTTCGGTGATGTCGCGGCCATCGAGTTCGAGGGTGCCCTCAGTCACTTCTTCCAGGCCGGCGATCAAGCGCAGCAGGGTGGATTTGCCGCAGCCCGACGGGCCGACGAACACCACGAATTCCTTGTCGTTCACTTCCAGGTCGATGCCCTTGATGATGGAAAAACCTTCGAAGCCTTTTTGCAGATTCTTGATTTTCAGGTTGGCCATGATGGGCCCTCCGCTTGAAATTATTATTTGACCGCGCCAAAGGACAGGCCGCGCACCAACTGCTTCTGGCTGATCCAGCCAAAGATCAGGATGGGCGCGCAGGCCAGGGTCGACACGGCGGACAATTTGGCCCAGAACAAACCTTCAGGGCTGGAATAGGAGGCGATCAGCGCCGTCAGCGGCGCTGCGCTGGAGGACGTCAGGTTCAGTGACCAGAAGGCCTCGTTCCAGCACAGGATCAGCGACAGCAGCACGGTCGACGCCAGGCCGCCCTTGGCGATCGGCAGCAGCACGCGGACCATTTCCTGCCACAGCGTGGCGCCATCCAGGCGGGCGGCTTCGAGGATGTCCTTGGGAATGTCCTTGAAGTAGGTGTACACCATCCACACCACGATCGGCAGGTTGATCAGGGTGTAGATGATGATCAGCGCAATGCGCGTATCCAGCAGGCCAAAGCTCTTGGCCAGCAGGTAGATCGGCATCAGCACGCCCACCGGCGGCAGCATCTTGGTCGACAGCATCCACAGCAGCGTGCCCTTGGTGCGCTGGGTTTCATAGAACGCCATGGAGTAGGCGGCCGGCACCGAGATCAGCAGGCACAGGGCGGTGGCGCTGAAGGAAATCAGTACCGAGTTCCACGCGTAGGCAAAATAGTTGCTGCGCTCGTTGATGTGCAGGTAGTTCTCCAGCGTCGGCGTGAAGATGAACTGCGGCGGCGTGGCGAACGCGTCGATTTCGGTCTTGAAGCTGGTCAGCACCATCCAGAAGATCGGGAAGAAGATCAGGATCGCGATGGCCCAGGCCAGGGTGCCGAGCAACAGGCTTTGCAGGCGGCGGGATTGTTGAAGCGTCATGGCGCGGCCCTCAAGGCTTGTCAGTCAGGTTTTTGCCGATCATCCGCACCAGGATGATCGCCGCGATATTGGCGATGACCACGGCGATCAAGCCGCCGGCCGAAGCCATGCCCACGTCGAACTGCACCAGCGCCTGGTTGTAGATCAGGTAGGCGAGGTTGGTCGAGGCGTAGCCCGGGCCACCGTTGGTGGTGGTGAAGATTTCGGCGAACACCGAGAGCAGAAAGATCGTCTCGATCATCACCACCACCGCAATCGGACGGGCCAGGTGGGGCAGGGTCAGGTGCCAGAAGATCGCAATGGCGCCGGCCCCGTCCAGGCGTGCGGCTTCCTTTTGTTCCTGGTCCAGGGACTGCATGGCGGTCATCAGCAGCAGGATCGCGAAGGGCAGCCACTGCCACGACACAATGATGATGATCGACAGCAGCGGGTAGTGCGCCAGCCAGTCCACGGGCTCTGCGCCGAAGAACTTCCACACGGCGGCGAGAATCCCCGACACCGGGTGGAAAATCAGGTTCTTCCAGATCAACGCACCGACGGTGGGCATGATGAAGAACGGTGAAATCAACAACACCCGTACCAGGCCGCGGCCAAAGAACTCACTGGCCTCCAGCAGCGCACTGATCAACACGCCGAACACCACGCTGATCAACAGCACGCTGCCCACCAGCAACAGGGTGTTGGTGGCGCCGGGCAAGAAGCCCGAGTCGGTGACGAAATAGGTGAAGTTTTCCAACCCCACGAACTGGTTTTCGCCGGGGTAGAGCAGGTTGTAGCGGATCAACGAAAAGTACAGGGTCATGCCCAGCGGCACGATCATCCACAGCAGCAACAAGGCCACCGAGGGGCTGACAAGGAACCAGCCGGGGTTGGCCAGGCGGTTTTTGGGCGTTGTATTCATGGTGATCAGAACCAGTCAGGTACATGCAAACGCGGTCAGTGTGGGAGGGGGCTTGCCCCCGATAGCGGTGTATCAGTTGATGAATCAGTTGGCTGATCCACTGCTATCGGGGGCAAGCCCCCTCCCACATTTGACTGTGGTGAGGGCTGAGATTACTTGGGGTAACCGGCCCGCTTCATTTCACGCTCGGTGGTGGTCTGCGCGGCGGTCAACGCGGCGTCCACCGTCTGCTGACCGGTCAGCGCACCGGAGAAGAACTTGCCGACCTGGGTACCAATCGCCTGGAACTCGGGAATGGTCACCAACTGGATACCGATGTACGGCACCGGCTTCTCGGTAGGCTTGGTCGGGTCCGCCACTTTCAGCGATTCCAGGGTCACCTTGGCAAACGGTGCGGCCTTCATGTACTCATCGCTGTAGGTGGACTTGCGCGTGCCTGGCGGGACGTTGGCGACGCCGTCGGTCTTGGCGACCAATGCGCCATATTCCTTGGAGGTGGCCCAACTGGTGAACACCTTGGCCGCGTCCTTGGCCTTGGAACTGGTGGGGATCGCCAGGCTCCAGGAGTACAGCCACGAGGTGCCCTTGTCGGTCTTCTCGTGGGGGGCGAAGGTAAAGCCGACGTGTTCGGCCACCTTGCTCTGGGTTTTGTCGGTGACAAACGAGCCGGCCACGCTGGCGTCCACCCAGATCGCGCACTTGCCGCTGTTGAACAGCGCCAGGTTTTCGTTGAAGCCGTTGCTGGAAGCGCCCGGCGGACCGGATTTTTTCATGTTGTCGACGTAGAACGTCAGCGCGTCCTTCCACTCGGGGCCGTTGAATTCAGGTTGCCACTTCTCATCGAACCAGCGCGCACCATAGCCATTGGCCAGAGTGGTGATGAGCGCCATGTTCTCGCCCCAACCGGCTTTGCCGCGCAGGCACAGGCCGTATTGCTCTTTGGTTTTGTCGGTGAGTTTGGCCGCGAATTCGCCGATCTGGCTCCAGGTCGGGTGCTCGGGCATGCTCAGCCCGGCGTCCTTGAACAGGTCGGTGCGGTAATAGGTGATCGAGCTTTCGGCGTAGAACGGCAGGGCGTACAGCGAGCCTTTGACGGACAACCCGTCACGCACCGAAGGGAATACGTCATCCAGGTCGTAGGACGCCGGCAGGTCCTTCATGGGCTCCAACCAACCCTTGGCACCCCAGAGTGCGGCTTCGTACATGCCGATGGTCAATACATCGAACTGCCCGCCCTGGGTGGCGATGTCGGTGGTCAGGCGTTGGCGTAGCACGTTTTCTTCAAGCACCACCCAGTTCAGCTTGATCTCCGGATGCTCGGCCTCGAAGGTTTTCGAGAGCTTCTGCATGCGGATCATGTCGCTGTTATTGACGGTGGCAATGGTCAGGGTTTGCGCGCCAAAGCTGACGGCGCTGAGGGTCATGCATGCAGTCATGCAGGTAGAGGCAAGCAGTACTTTTGCTGTGAACTTCATCGCGCACTCCATTTCCGCGCCCAGGGGCTACGGAAGGACAGTTATTGTTGTTGTGTCTTCCCATCAAGGAGTCAGGAAGAGTGTGCGTTGATTACAGCCTTCAAATGCGCCTGTGACAAATCCTTGGGAGCACTGGGACTGATACTTTTTTGCACTCGGCATGATCGCTCCCACGCTCCGCGTGGGAATGATCAGTGCAGTGCCTAACCCTCGATATCAGCCAGTACACGCTCAGCCAATAACCGAGACACCTCGATCAACTGCGCAATACCCAGCGCGCCCTCACGGCGTGAGCCGTCGAGGTCAAAGGCGAAATCGCAGGTCAGGGCGTGGGCAGAGGCGAGTGATTCGCTGAGGTTGACCATCAGGTCTTGGGTGCAGATGCCGTCTTTTACGGTGAACAGCACGCTGGGTGTTGAATCGAGTGGGGGATTTGGGGTGGGTTTGATCATGGTGAAACTCCGGAGATATTAAAGGAGCTGCCATTGATCGCCGCGACGCGATGGGGGTGGCAGCTGTACGCAGGTTCGCGGACCGACTCTCCAGAACATCGGCATACCCGAAGGTATCCCACGCACAGCCGCCATAGCGCCGCACAGTAGACGACAAAAAAGCGCCAACTAAAAGGACACGATGACGCTTTTGCGTCTGAAGAAATACGGGCCGCGACGCCCGACCGCTGATTGTGTAGCGGTGTACGAAGACTAGAGATTGAGTGTCCTAGGGACAACCTCAACGCCTTGTAAGACGTTTCTGTTTTTCCCAATACCTAGCCGAACGGGCAGTTGTTTGGCTTAGCGCCAGCCAGCAACATCTTTCTTGCGCCAGTTCGGCGCTATTCCCTTTGCATACATCAACGCCATGATCGCGTTTGAGCACCCCTGCACGCTAAAAAAGGACGAAACATGAAAGACACCGATACTGAAATCCAACAATCAACTCGCCCAATCAAAGCCATCTACAACTACGCGACACTCGGCTCAAGAACGCGTATGGGTGGACAAATCATTACTGCAAGCACCAGCCTCGAGATCCATGACTTGCGCATCGCGTGCGTCGGCGACCGAGTGCGCTACCCCGATGGCAAAGAGAGCGAAATTGTCTCGGGAGCAGGTTTCGCAGCCACCTACAAAGGTCTGCCCATCGCCATTGTCGGCAGCGCTACCGACAACGGCGACACCGTGACGGGCAGCCTGCAAAACCTGGCTCAGGTGGTGGAGTACGCGGACGGCGATGGTATTCCTGGCCTTCTAAAGCCTGGATATCACGGGGAGAGTCAGATGTGAGGCGCTACAACATCACCACGGGTTCAACCACCACAGCGGGTGGCAAAGTGACCAGTGGTTGTGAGCGCACCAGTTTCAACGGCGAAATGATCTCAAGGGAGGGTGACCGAGTCGCTTGTCCGACTTGCGGTACTGAAGGCTTCATCGCGCTTATCGGTCCTCATTTGCACGAAGAGTGGAACGGCAAGCAAGCGGCGCTGAGGGGGATCTGTGTATCTGCAAATGCGATCCGCCGCCGGAGTTGATTGCCAATCAGCGCTTCAAATGCCAGGAGTTCGGTCCCCAGCCTCAACGATTCACCACCGTTGGAATGGGGCCGACCGCGTCCGCCGCGACACCTTCCAACGTAGCCGCGCCCGCTGCGCCAAATCGTGCCGCTGATACCTGCGTTTTCGCCAAATCATGCGTTTCGGTACCCGCCGGTTCTACAGCCGCGGGAACCGGCCCGGAAAACGCCAGAAACTTTGGCGCCACGGCCGTCATGGCCTCAACCGGTAAGACGGGCGCCGTCGGCAGGGTAGCAGGCACACTCGGCAGCGACCTCGGTGCCTGGGCTGTACGAGGCTTGGCCGGAGCCAGTTCGGCCCTCAACCTTGTGCTGCTGGCCTTTTGGCCACGGGATATCGGTGATTCAACGCTATACACCCCGGAGCAGTTGGAGGGGATGCGTTCGGCCAGTACGCGGGTGCGTTTCCAGTTTCGCCAGGATGAGTCCGGTGAACTGCGTGTTTACGGCCTACATACCCAACCTGGCAGTAGCGCTGACCGCGTACCCGTTGCGCAAGCCCGGTGGAATGAGGATCACAGCGCGATGGTCGCGGTGCTGGATGGCATCAGCATCACCTGGACGCCGAACCACGGCCCGGTTGTCAGCGTGCCGAGCCCGTATCCCGGTACACCGGAACGCTTGGATAACGTGTTTGTTCATCCAGTTGCGGTGGGGCAAGATTCGGCAATCAGTCACTATCCAGGACGGGATGCAGAAAACATCACCTGGCAGGATACGATCATTTCGTTTCCGGCTGATTCGGGTGTGCCGCCGTTGTATCTGGTGTTTGCCAAGCCGGCGGTCAGGCCATTGGAGGTTGGGCAGGCAGCTAATTTGATGAGTCGTAGCCGTAAGGATGGGCTGGATATTGACCATATTCCTGCGCAAAAGGCGCTGGAACTGGCGTTAAGGCATCGTATGGCGGATTTGACGGATGAGGAGGTTCAGAGCTTTCTTCGTCGTGGCGCCAGCATCGCTATACCAGTCAGAGTGCATCAGAATCACAGTGAGACTTATGGCGGCCGAAATACCAAATACAGACAGAGTAAAGATGCTGAAGACCTTCGAGCAGCGGTGAACAGTAACGTGGATGCGATTAAGAGAGGGCTGCTCGAAGAGGGGTTCGCTGAGTTCGATATCGAGGTCGCCCGTCAACAATTACATGACATCAACCAAGCCCAGGGGTGGTATTGATGGACGCCGTGACAATTGAAAGTTGGATCAAACATCTAGGATGGCTCTATGAGGATTTAATTTCCCACAGAATTATTCCAGGCCTGCCACTCACTGAGCTCTATAGCGGGCGTGATTGGTTATCGCTGAAAAAACCAGCTGACGGCCTGGAGTTAAGTTTCTGGGCGGAGACGAGGAGGTACGAGCGACTCTTTATCACCCTGCGCTCTACTGTTGAAGGTACAACAGAGTACAAGGGTGAGCTTCCCAAGCCTTTTGCGTTACTAGCATCCAAGTCAGAGGTGCGAGCAGCTTTCGGTATGCCCATGGAATCACAAGGCCTGACGAAGCTGCCTTTGGATACCGTATTGGGTGGCTTCGATACTTATTCGCTGGATCAGATTAACTTCCCAAATCTGAAAGTGTCCTTTCAGTACACATCCACAATGCAGATTAAAACGTTGGTTTTTTCGTTAATCAACCGAGGGCACCCTTAGTGCAGCAGAAAAATTTATCTTTAACGTGGAAAAACTTTGAATACTGAAAAAGGGGCACTCATTTATTTAAGCCGAAACAAATGCGTTCCCTTTATGCCTTCATATGCTGGAGCAGGGATTCACCGAATCAGATCTTCAAGACGCTCGCGTTAAAATGCACAAAATAAATGAAACACAGGGGTGGTACTGATGGACGCCGTTCCGATCAGTCGTTTAGTAGGGGGGCTCGGTTTTCCTTATCACAAATTGGTGAGCGAAGGACTCATTCAGGAATTACTGCTCAAGCGGCTATTTGATACGTCTGATAACGAGGAGCTAATTCAAAATCCAGAACCCGGCGTGAAATTATGGTTCTGGGCAGAAACAAAACGGCTGGAGCAAGTAATGATCATCCTGATTCAAACAGTCGGGCAGCCTGTCTATACCGGGCAATTACCTCAGCCGTTCAGGTTAGGTATGGATCAGCGATACGTACGTGAGGTTTTAGGTGTGCCCACTAAATCCAAGCCCTCCGTAAAACTGCCAGGTGGATTGGGTGTGCGGGGCGGAGCGGACATATATTACTTGGACCAAAAGGCACATCCCAACGTGATGGTAACTCTCAGCTATCTGGGAAATCTTAGAGTTAACAATATCAGTTTCTCCTTGATTGATTCCGGACACGATTGATTTCCCACAGGGGCTTGCTATAACTATAGAGCGTCGAATTGCTAACATGATCGCCAGTGGCAATTAGCTGTTCGCTCAAGCAAGCCCCCCATAATTTTCCATGTGGCCAAGAACAGAGATCGCTCTTTCTCAGATACACGATGTCAATAAAAAATACATGTGGTATTGATGGGCCTCGTGACAATTGAGCGTCGGATCAGGCATCTAGTGATGGCGTTCAAGCCAAATTCTGCTCCGTCAACCGCTGCACCGCCAACCGCCGATAGTGGGACGGCGTCATCCCTTTAAGCTGCTGAAAACGCCGATTGAAGTTGGAAATATTGTTGAACCCCGACTCAAAGCACACATCCGTTACAGCCTTGTCGCCATCGGCCAGCAATTCGCAGGACTTGCTGATGCGCAGTCGGTTGACGAATTCAATGAACGTCCGCCCGGTGGCCTGCTTGAATACCCTGGAAAAGTACGTCGGCTTCATCCCCAGATACTCCGCGACTTCCTCCAGCGGCAGCTCGCGGGCATAGTGGGCGAAAATGTAGTCCACCGCGCGGTTGGTGCGGTCGATGCTGTGTTCGTCGGCTTGCTGCGGGGTGGTCACGCCGGACAGCAACTGGTAGTCCTCACAGGCGCTTAACACTTCCAGCAAGATAAAGAAGTGCCCCAGGCGCGCCATGCCGTGGGCGTCTTCGATCTGCTGCATCAGGGTCATGGCCTGGGCGATGGTCTTTTTGCAGCGGAATTGGATGCCGTATTGGGCGCGCTCGAGTAACGGCGCCAGGCTCTTGAGTTCGGCGAATATATGGCTGCCGTGTTCGAACAACTCGTCGGTGAAGTTCACCAGCATGTCGCGCTTGGGCACCACTTCGTCTTCCTCCACCTGGCTGATCCAGTTGTGGGGCAGGTTGGGGCCGGTGAGGAACAGGCTTTCCGGGTAGAAGTTACCGATGTAGTCGCCGATGAACACCTTGCCCGAGCTGGCGACGATCAGGTGCAGCTCGTACTCCTTGTGGAAATGCCAGCGCACCAGCGGGCAGGGGAAGCCGTGCTGGCGATAGATGATGGACAGACCGTTGTGATCGTCCATCAACTCGTAGGAAGGGTCGGTGATGCGCGTTGCTCGGGTCATGTTGCCGTCGCTTTATTGTGGTCGCTGCGTAGGATAATGCCCCGTCGCGCGCGACCTCGCCAGCGGCAGCGCTATAGGCTGCGGTTTTTCGCCTCGATCCACTGGGACATGTACTGGGTACTCTTGTGCGCATGATGGCGCAGCATGCTGCCGGTGAAGTTGTCCCTGCGATGGGCAGCGAGGTGGCGGCGGCATTGCTCCAGGCACTCGACCAGGGCTGGCCCATGCTGAGCCTGGTCATAACGCCGGGCCAGCAGCTGGCGCCCGTGTTCCTGGGCTTGGGTCCAGCGCTCGCGGTCCTGGTAGAGGGCCACGGCAGCGGCGGCCAGGGCCGGGGCGTCGTGGGCTATCATGCCGGGCCAGGGCTGGTCGTCGCCCATGGCCTCGGCGCCGATAGGGGTGGTGACATTAGGCGTGCCGCACAGCATGGCGTCGATCAACTTGCCCTTGATACCCGCACCAAAGCGCAACGGCGCCAGGCAGATGCGCGCGGCGCTCATCACTTGCAGCGCGTCTTCGGCCCAGTTCATTACATGAAAACCCTGGGCCGGGTTGTGCAGGGCAGTGGCCTTGGGCGGCGTATAGGCGCCGTAGATATGCAACTGCGCGCCCGGCAATTGCTGGCGGATCAGCGGCCACAGGCTGTGCTTCATCCATAGCACGGCGTCCCAGTTGGGCGCATGGCGGAAGTTGCCGATGCTGAGAAAGTGCGCACGCTCTTCAAACGGCGCAAACGCGGCCTTGGGCGGCTGCAGCATCAACGGGCACCAGTGGAGCAGGGCGGCCGGCACCTTGAACTGTTCGGTGAGCAGGCGGATTTCCACGTCGGAGATCATCAGGCTGATGTCGCAGCGGTAAATCGCGGCGATTTCGCGTTTGGCCAGGTCGGTGTCGGCCATGCGTTGGTACTCGTCCTCCAGCGCCGGCGCGAACAGGGCACTGAAGTCGTCGCTCTCGGGGTTGGCCTTTACGTGCTCCTTGAAACGCTGGTGGCGGGCGTCGCGCAGGCTTTGCAGGTCGGAGGTCTCCAATACGCGCAGGGCGTCGGGGCAGCATTTTTCGACGCGCCAGCCGAATTGCTCTTCCATCATGAAACGGTCGAACAGCACGATATCCGGGGCCAGTTCGCGAACAAAATCATCGAAGCTGCTGTTATTCAGTTCAATGGCGCATTCCGCGATGCCGAGGGCGGGCAAGTCAGCCTTGTGTTCGCCAATGGTCGCCGGGCTGCTGAAGGTAACGGCCCAACCTTGTGTAAGAAAGCTCTCGAGAATCTGCATCATATGCCCGCCTGCAGCTGAGGAGCGCGGCTCCGGCCAGACGTAACCAATGACCAGGACTTTGGTGGCGGGCTGATTCATTAGCAGCGGTTTCCTTGAGGGACAGGCGAAAAGCGCGCAATTAAACCACAACCCGGTGACATGACAATTTGTGTCTGGCGGTAGGTAGCGTCGGCACTTTGTGGTTAACTTCGGCCTCTCGAATTCGTTTAACCAAAACCCAGCATAAGGATTCCGTTCATGGCTCAAGTCACCCTTAAAGGCAACCCGGTCCAGGTTGAAGGCGAATTGCCGAAAGTCGGCGCCAAAGCTGCAGACTTCACCCTGACCGCCGGCGATCTGTCCAACGCTACCCTGGCCACCTTTGCCGGCAAGCGCAAAGTGCTGAATATCTTCCCAAGCGTTGACACCCCAACCTGCGCCACTTCCGTGCGCAAGTTCAACGCCCAGGCCAACGACGTGGAAAACACCGTGGTGTTGTGCATCTCCACCGACCTGCCATTCGCTCAGGCGCGTTTCTGCGGCTCCGAAGGCCTGGAAAACGTGAAGAACCTGTCGGATTTCCGCGACTCGGATTTCGCCGTTGATTACGGTGTGTCGATTGCCGACGGCCCGCTCAAGGGCCTGACCGCTCGCGCTGTGGTGGTGCTGGACGAAAACGACAACGTGCTGCACAGCGAACTGGTCAAGGAAATCGCTGAAGAGCCAAACTACGAAGCGGCCCTGGCTGTTTTGAAGTAACTGTTTCTGCGCATGACTGTCGTGAGGCAGTAACACGTATGATGCACGATTGCGGCCTGGCCTAGTCCAGGCCGTTTTTATTTGGGTGTCAGCAGCTTAGCGAAACAGCCCGCAGACCAGGACCCGAATTTTAAAAGTTGTAAGCTCAAGGTAAATAGCCGGTAAAGGCGCTTTTCTAAATGCGCTCCAGTGCTTATCTTTCAGCCTCCCAAAGAAGAAGCTCTCGCGCCCAATGGTTGATCACTCCATGCAATCCTCCCCCCGCAACTCCCGCCGCTGGCTGTTTGGCCTGCTTGTGCTGCTGGTTATCGCCGGCCTGTGCTGGAAATTCTGGCCCGGCGGCGCGGCCCATAAGGACGCCCCGGCCGGGCACACCGGCAAGACCGGCATGGCGCGCCCAGGGTTCGGCGGCTCCACCGGCCCGGTGCCGGTGCGCGTGGCGCCGGCGGTAGTGGGGGAGTTCCCGGTGTACTACAAGGCCTTGGGCACGGTGACCGCGCTCAACACGATCAACGTGCGCAGCCGGGTGGGCGGTGAGCTGGTGAAGATCGCCTTTGAAGAGGGGCAAATGGTCAAGGCGGGCGACTTGCTCGCCGAGATCGACCCGCGCAGCTACCAGAATGCCTTGCTCCAGGCCCAGGGTACGTTGCTGCAGAACCAGGCGCAGTTGAAAAACGCCCAGGTCGATGTCGAGCGGTATCGCGGCCTGTACGCCCAGGACAGCATCGCCAAGCAGACCCTGGACACCGCCGAAGCGCTGGTCCTGCAATACCAGGGCACGGTCAAGACCAACCAGGGTGCGGTCGACGATGCCAAGCTCAACCTTGAATTCACCAAAATCCGTGCGCCGATTGCCGGTCGCATCGGTTTGCGTCAGCTCGACGTCGGCAACCTGGTGGCCGCCAACGACACCACCGCCCTGGCGGTGATCACCCAGACCCAACCGATCAGCGTGGCCTTCACCCTGCCGGAAAACACCCTGGACACCGTCCTCACCCGTTATCACGCCGGCAACAAGCTGCCGGTGGAAGCCTGGGACCGTGGCGACACGAAAAAGCAGGCGGTGGGCGTGCTGCAGAGCCTGGACAACCAGATCGACGTGACCACCGGCACTCTCAAATTCAAGGCGCGCTTCGATAACAAGGATCAGGCGCTGTTTCCCAATCAGTTCGTCAATGTGCACTTGCTCGCCGATACCTTGCACAACGTAGTGCTGGCACCCTCCGCCGCGATCCAGTTCGGTAACAACGGCACCTTTGTCTACAAGCTCGACGGCGACAAGAAGGTCAAGGTCCAGCCGCTGGTGGTGGGCGATAGCGATGGCGACAACACCGTGATCAAGCAAGGCCTGGCGGCGGGTGATCGGGTGGTCATGGAAGGCACTGACCGTCTCAAGGACGGCAGTGAAATCGAAGTGGTCAATGACAGCAGCGAAGTGCCGACCACGCCGACCGAACACCTGCAAGGCAAGCCCGCGGCGAAAGGGGAGACCGGCACTGACGCCGGCAAGGCGCAAAAGGTCGGCGCATGAACCTGTCGCGCCTGTTTATCCTGCGCCCGGTCGCCACCACGCTGAGCATGCTCGCCATCGTGCTGGCCGGCCTGATCGCTTATCGCCTGTTGCCGGTTTCGGCCTTGCCCCAGGTGGATTACCCGACCATTCGGGTGATGACGCTGTACCCCGGTGCCAGCCCCGACGTGATGACCAGCGCGGTCACCGCGCCGCTGGAGCGCCAGTTCGGGCAGATGCCCGGCCTGACCCAGATGGCCTCCACCAGCTCGGGCGGTGCCTCGGTGCTGACCCTGCGCTTCAACCTCGACATCAATATGGATGTCGCCGAGCAGCAGGTGCAGGCCGCGATCAACGCCGCCACCAACCTGTTGCCCAAGGATTTGCCGGCACCGCCGGTGTACAACAAGGTCAACCCGGCGGACACCCCGGTGCTGACCCTGGCGATTACTTCCAAGACCATGCTGCTGCCCAAGCTCAATGACCTGGTCGATACGCGCATGGCGCAGAAGATCGCGCAGATCAGCGGCGTCGGCATGGTCAGCATCGCCGGTGGCCAGCGCCAGGCGGTGCGCATCAAGGTCAACCCCGAGGCCCTGGCGGCCAACGGCTTGAACCTGTCGGATGTGCGCACCTTGATCGCCGCGTCCAACGTCAACCAGCCCAAGGGCAACTTCGACGGGCCCACGCGGGTGTCGATGCTCGATGCCAACGACCAGTTGGTATCCCCCGAGCAATATGCCGAACTGATCCTGGCCTACAACAACGGTGCACCATTGCGCCTCAAGGACGTGGCGCAGATTGTCGACGGCGCTGAAAACGAGCGCCTTGCCGCCTGGGCCAACGAAAACCAGGCCGTGCTGCTCAATATCCAGCGTCAGCCGGGCGCCAACGTGATCGAGGTGGTGGACCGTATCAAGGCCCTGCTGCCGAGCATCACCGACAACCTGCCGGCGGGCCTGGACGTGACGGTGCTCACCGATCGCACCCAGACGATCCGCGCGTCGGTCAAGGACGTGCAACACGAATTGCTGATCGCTATTGCGCTGGTGGTGATGGTGACGTTCCTGTTCCTGCGCCGGGTCAGCGCCACGATCATTCCGTCCATCGCCGTACCGCTGTCGCTGGTCGGCACCTTTGGCGTGATGTACCTGGCGGGGTTCTCGGTCAACAACCTGACGTTGATGGCCCTGACCATTGCCACCGGCTTTGTGGTGGACGACGCCATCGTGATGCTGGAGAACATCTCCCGCTATATCGAGGAAGGCGAGACGCCCATGGCCGCCGCGCTCAAGGGCGCCAAACAGATCGGTTTCACCCTGATTTCCCTGACCCTGTCGCTGATCGCCGTGCTGATCCCGCTGCTGTTCATGGCCGATGTGGTCGGGCGCCTGTTTCGCGAATTTGCCATTACCCTGGCGGTGGCGATCCTGATTTCCCTGGTGGTGTCCCTCACGCTCACGCCGATGATGTGCGCGCGCTTGCTCAAGCGTGAGCCGAAGGAAGAAGAACAGGGGCGTTTCTACAAGGCCAGCGGCGCCTGGATCGATTGGCTGATCGACGCCTACGGGCGCAAGCTGCAATGGGTGCTTAGGCACCAGCCGCTGACCCTGCTGGTGGCCATCGCCACCCTGGGCCTCACGGTGGTGCTGTACCTGGTGGTGCCCAAGGGCTTTTTCCCGGTGCAGGATACCGGGGTGATCCAGGGGATTTCCGAGGCGCCGCAGTCGATTTCATTTGCCGCCATGAGCCAGCGCCAGCAGGCGCTGGCGAAGATTATCCTGGCCGATCCGGCGGTGGAAAGCCTCTCGTCCTATATTGGCGTGGACGGTGATAACGCCACCCTCAACAGCGGTCGCTTGCTGATCAACCTCAAGGCCCACGGCCTGCGCGACTTGAGCGCGGTGCAGGTGATCGCTCGCCTGCAACCGCAAATCGACAAGCTGGTAGGCATCCGCCTGTTCATGCAGCCGGTGCAGGACCTGACCATCGAAGACCGCGTCAGCCGTACCCAGTATCAATTCAGCATGTCCTCACCGGACGCCGAGTTGCTCGCGCTGTGGAGCGACAAGCTGGTGCACGCTCTCGGCCAGTTGCCGGAACTCACCGACGTGGCCAGCGACCTGCAGGACAAAGGCCTGCAGGTGTACCTGGTGATCGACCGCGACGCCGCCTCGCGCCTGGGCGTCAGCGTGTCGACCATCACCGACGCGCTGTACGATGCCTTCGGCCAGCGGCAGATTTCCACCATCTACACCCAGGCCAGCCAGTACCGCGTGGTCTTGCAGGCCCAGTCCGGCGAAACCCTCGGCCCGGCCGCGCTCAACCAGATCCATGTGAAGACCACCGATGGCGGCCAGGTACGGCTGTCGAGCCTGGCCCATGTGGAGCAGCGTCAGGCACAGTTGGCGATTGCCCATATCGGCCAGTTCCCGGCGGTGATGATGTCGTTCAACCTGGCTCCCGGGGTGGCGCTGGGCAAGGGCGTAGAGCTGATCAACCAGACCCAGAAGGACATCGGCATGCCGGTCGGCGTGCAGACCCAGTTCCAGGGCGCGGCCCAGGCGTTCGAGGCCTCCCTGTCGAGCACCTTGCTGCTGATCCTGGCGGCGGTGGTCACCATGTACATCGTGCTCGGCGTGCTTTACGAGAGTTATATCCACCCGATCACCATTCTCTCGACCTTGCCGTCGGCGGCGGTGGGCGCCTTGCTGGCCTTGCTGCTCAGCGGCAATGACCTGGGCATGATCGCGATCATCGGCATCATCCTGCTGATCGGCATCGTCAAGAAGAACGCGATCATGATGATCGACTTCGCCCTCGACGCCGAGCGCAACCAGGGCCTGGACCCGCAGACCGCCATCTACCAGGCGGCGCTGCTGCGCTTCCGGCCCATCCTGATGACCACCCTGGCGGCCTTGTTCGGGGCGGTACCGTTGATGCTGGCCAGCGGCTCCGGTGCGGAATTGCGCCAGCCCCTGGGCCTGGTGATGGTCGGCGGGCTGCTGGTGAGCCAGGTGTTGACGCTGTTCACCACGCCGGTGATCTACCTGTATTTCGACAGGTTGGGACGCCGCTGGCGGAAGTCTGGCGTCGAGGAAGTCGCGTAATGGGGGGGGTTAAAGCAGTTGCAAGCGGCAAGTTTCAAGCTGCAATAGAAACGCGGGCGCGGCGCATGGCTTTAGCTTGCCGCTTGAAGCTTGCTGCTTGGAGCTCCCCCCCATGAACCTTTCTGGACCATTTATCCGTCGTCCCGTGGCCACGATGCTGCTGAGCCTGGCGATCATGTTGCTCGGCGGCGTCAGCTTCAACCTGCTGCCGGTGTCGCCGTTGCCGCAGATCGATTTCCCGGTGATCGTGGTGTCGGCCAGCTTGCCGGGCGCCAGCCCCGAGGTGATGGCGTCTACCGTGGCCACGCCGCTGGAGCGCTCGTTCGGCGCAATTGCCGGCATCACCACCATGAGCAGTTCCTCCAGCCAGGGCTCCACGCGGGTGATCCTCGCGTTCGATTCCGACCGCGATATCAACGGCGCGGCGCGGGAAGTGCAGGCGGCAATCAATGCGTCGCGCAACCTGCTGCCCAGTGGCATGCGCAGCATGCCCACGTACAAGAAGATCAACCCGTCCCAGGCGCCGATCATGGTGCTGTCGCTGACGTCCGACGTGTTGCAGAAGGGCCAGCTGTACGACCTGGCCTCGACCATTTTGTCCCAGAGCCTGTCCCAGGTGCCGGGCGTGGGCGAAGTGCAGATTGGCGGCAGCTCCCTGCCGGCCGTGCGTATCGAGCTGGAGCCCAAGGCGCTTGATCAGTACGGCGTGGCCCTGGACGATGTGCGCACTACCATCGCCAACGCCAACCAGCGCCGGCCCAAGGGCTCCCTGGAAGACAGCGAGCGCAACTGGCAGATCCAGGCCAACGACCAGTTGGAAAAAGCCAAGGACTACGAGCCGCTGCTGATTCGCTACCAGAACGGCGCGGCGCTGCGCCTGAGCGATGTGGCGAAGATCAGCGACGGCGTGGAAGACCGCTACAACAGCGGGTTTTTCAACAACGATTCAGCGGTGCTGCTGGTGATCAACCGCCAGTCCGGCGCCAACATCATCGAAACGGTGCGCCAGATCAAGGCGCAACTGCCGGCGTTGCAGGCGGTGCTGCCGTCCAGCGTCAAGCTCAACCTGGCCATGGACCGTTCGCCGGTCATTACCGCGACCTTGCACGAAGCCGAGATGACCCTGCTGATCGCCGTGGCCCTGGTGGTGCTGGTGGTGTACCTGTTTTTGGGTAACTTCCGCGCTTCGTTGATCCCCACCCTGGCGGTGCCGGTGTCGCTGGTGGGCACCTTTGCGGTGATGTACCTGTACGGGTTTTCGCTGAACAACTTCTCGCTGATGGCACTGATCCTGGCGACCGGCCTGGTGGTGGACGATGCCATCGTGGTGCTGGAGAACATCTCCCGGCATATCGACGAGGGCGTGCCGCCGATGAAGGCAGCGTACCTGGGCGCCCAGGAAGTCGGCTTTACCTTGCTGTCGATGAACGTGTCGCTGGTGGCGGTGTTTCTCTCCATCCTGTTCATGGGCGGGATCGTCACCAACCTGTTCCGTGAATTCTCCATCACCTTGTCGGCGGCGATCATTGTTTCGCTGATCGTGTCGCTGACCCTGACCCCGATGCTCTGTGCGCGCTGGCTCAAGCCCCATGTCAAAGGGCAGATGACCGGCTTGCAGCGCTGGAGCCACCGCATCAACGAACGCATGGTGGCCGCCTATGCCACCAGCCTGGACTGGGTGCTGCGCCATCGGCGCCTGACCCTGCTCAGCCTGTTGATTACCGTGGGGGTGAACATCGCGCTGTACGTGGTGGTGCCGAAGACCTTCATGCCCCAGCAGGACACCGGCCAGTTGATCGGTTTTGTGCGCGGGGATGACGGGCTGTCATTCAACGTGATGCAGCCGAAAATGGAAATCTTCCGCCAGGCCGTGCTCAAGGACCCGGCGGTACTCAGCGTGGCCGGCTTTATCGGCGGCACCAACGGCACCAACAACGCGGTGATGCTGGTGCGCCTCAAACCGATCGCCGAGCGCAGGATCTCGGCCCAGGCGGTTATCGAGCGCCTGCGCAAGGAAGTGCCGCTGGTACCGGGCGGGCGCCTGTTCCTGATGGCCGACCAGGACCTGCAATTCGGCGGCGGCCGCGACCAGACCAGCGCGCAGTATTCCTACATCCTGCAAAGCGGTGACCTCGCCGCGTTGCGCCTGTGGTACCCCAAAGTGGTGGCCGCCATGCGTGAGCTGCCGGAGCTGACCGCCATCGACGCCCGCGAAGGGCGCGGCGCGGCCCAGGTCACGCTGATCGTCGACCGCGACCAGGCCAAGCGCCTGGGGATCGATATGGACATGGTCACCTCGGTGCTCAACAACGCCTACAGCCAGCGGCAGATTTCCACCATCTACGACAGCCTCAACCAGTATCAGGTGGTGATGGAGGTCAACCCCAAATATGCCCAGGACCCGATCACCCTCAACCAGGTGCAGGTGATTACCGCCGATGGCGCGCGCGTGCCGCTGTCGACCATTGCCCATTATGAAAACAGCCTGGCCGATGACCGCGTCAGCCACGAAGGGCAGTTCGCCTCGGAAAACATCGCGTTCGACCTGGCGGCAGGCGTCACGGTGGAGCAGGGCACTGCCGCCATCGAGCGCGCGATTGCCAAGGTCGGCCTGCCGGAAGACGTGATCGCCAAGATGGCCGGCACCGCCGACGCCTTCGCCGCGACCCAGAAGGGCCAGCCGTTCATGATTCTCGGCGCGCTGGTGGCGGTGTACCTGGTGCTGGGCGTGCTGTATGAAAGCTATATCCACCCGCTGACGATTCTGTCGACCTTGCCCTCGGCCGGCGTCGGCGCGTTGTTGTCCATCTACCTGCTGGGCGGGGAGTTCAGCCTGATCTCACTGTTGGGGCTGTTCCTGCTGATCGGGGTGGTGAAGAAAAACGCGATCCTGATGATCGACCTGGCGCTGCAGCTTGAGCGGCATGACGGTATGAGCCCGCTGGAGTCGATTCGCAGCGCCTGCCTGCTGCGCCTGCGACCCATCCTGATGACCACGCTGGCGGCGATTCTCGGCGCGTTGCCACTGCTGCTCGGCGCCGGCGATGGCGCGGAAATGCGCCAGCCCCTGGGCCTGACCATCATTGGCGGCCTGGTGTTCAGCCAGATCCTGACCCTTTACACCACTCCGGTGGTTTACCTCTATCTAGACCGCGCGCGCCACCGCTTCAATGCCTGGCGCGGCGTGCGTACCGATGCTGCCCTGGACACTGCGCTATGAACGATTCAACCAACGCCAATGCACCCCGGCCCCCTGTAGGAGCGAGCTTGCTCGCGAAAAACGTGCAGACACCGCGTTCTTCCAAGCTCGGCGCGTTATCGTTGACGGTCTTCGCGAGCAAGCTCGCTCCTACAGTGGGGTTGGCGTTGTTGCTCAGCGCCTGTGCCATCGGCCCCGATTACCAGCGTCCGCCCGTGGTCGAACCGGCACAATTCAAACAAGCCCAGGGCTGGCGCCAGGCCAATCCAAGCGACTCCCTGGCGCGTGGTGCATGGTGGGAGCTGTACGGCGACCGCCAACTGAACGAGCTGGTGGTACGCCTCAACAGCGCCAACCAGACCGTCGCCCAGGCCGAGGCGCGTTTCCGCCAGGCCCAGGCCCTGGTGCGCAGTGCTCGCGGGGCGTTTTACCCGAGCGTCGACCTGAGCGTCGGCAAAACCCGCGCGAGCCAGGGCACCGGCAGCAGCAGCGCCAGCCTGAGCAGTTCCAGCAGCGGTATTCGCGACACCCTCAATGCGCAACTGGGCGTGAGCTGGGAAGCTGACGTCTGGGGCAAATTGCGCCGTGGCCTTGAAGCCAATGAAGCCAGCGCCGAGGCCAGCTCGGCAGACCTGGCGGCGATGCGCCTGAGCCAGCAGTCGGAACTGGTGCAGAGCTACCTGCAGTTGCGCGTCATGGATGAACAGACGCGTTTGCTGCAAGCCACGCTGGACACCTACCAGCGCTCGCAGCAGATGACCGAAAACCAGTACCGCGCCGGTGTCGCCGGCAAGGACGCCATCGCCCAGGCGCGAACCCAGCTCAAGACCACCCAGGCCAGCCTGATCGACCTGATCTGGCAGCGTGCCCAGCTGGAAAACGCGATTGCGGTATTGATCGGTGAAGCGCCGGCCAATTTCAGCCTGGCCGTCAGCAAGGACATCCCGGCGTTGCCGCAGATTCCTGTCGGCCTGCCGTCGCACCTGTTGGAGCGCCGCCCGGATATCGCGTCGGCGGAACGTTCGGTGATTGCAGCCAACGCCAACATCGGCGTGGCCAAAGCCGCCTATTACCCCGACTTGACCCTGAGCCTGGCGGGGGGCTACTCCAGCAGCACCTATGAAGACTGGATCAGCCTGCCGAACCGCTTCTGGTCGGTAGGCCCGAAGCTGGCCATGACCCTGTTCGACGGCGGCCAACGCTCGGCGGAAGTCGACCGTAGCGTGGCCAGCTATGACGAAACCGTGGCCAAGTACCGTCAGACCGTGCTGGACGGATTCCGCGAAGTGGAAAACTACATGGTGCAGCTCAAGGTGCTGGCCGACGAAGCGGTGGTCAGCAACGAAGCGCTGGAGTCCGCCCGCGAGTCGTTGCGGTTGACCGAGAACCAGTACAAGGCGGGGCTGATTGCCTATCTGGACGTGGTTACCGTGCAGGCAACGGCCTTGAGTAACGAGCGCACGGTACTGACCTTGCTGCAGTCGCGGTTGGTGGCGAGCGTGCAGCTGATTGCGGCGTTGGGTGGCGGATGGGATGGGAATACACGGCCGGCTGATCAGGATAAGTAAGGGGTAGCTCAATCTCGTGTTGGCCTATGCTGCATAGGTATCTACACAACGTTGGTATGACACCGACATGTGGCGAGGGAGCTAGCTGCCGTCGTCTCCCAGGCGACAGACACGCCTCGGTCAATGTGGGAGGGGGCTTGCCCCCGATGGCGGCCTCTGGGCCGACCAGGATGTTGGGTCGATCCCGGTGCAAATGTGGGAGGGGGCTTGCCCCCGATAGCGGCCTCAGGATTGGCCAGGATGTTGGATCAGACCGAGTACATATCCGTTTCTGCGGTAACGGCTGCTATAGGTTCCGCTTTTACAGCGGGTCACTTTTGGAAAAGAGCCCCAAAAGTAACCAAAAAGGCTCTTGCCCCACCACTCGGCACCTCGCCCAGGCTCGGTGTGCCCGAACGCAGGCTTGAATCCGTGGGCCGCCGCAATGGGCCATCCCTGGCCCAGTGCGGCTAACCCGGCGTCCTGCCGGGTTGCCCACGGATTCAAGCCTGCGTTCGGCCAGCGTGGTTTAACGGGGCGCCTGAGATCAAAAGCAGATCAAGATCAAGATCAAGAGCGGCTCGCTTCGCATCGTGGTGACGGGTGGGCGCTACAGAGTTGTGTAAATGCCTATGCTGGGTGGGTTGAGAGCCATTAGTTTTTTACCCCAGTGGAGCCATCTGATGCCAGACAGCGTGTCACGTCTCGTCTATCGCACACCTGTTCCGGAAGACGTAGAGCGTTTATTCGCCATCTTCGGCGATCCCCAGACCAACCTGTTCAATCCTGCCGGCCCCATGGCCGGTATCGAGGACGCCCAGCGCCTGCTGGGCCGATGGATCGAGCAATGGTCCAGCGAGGGCTACGGCTGGTGGGCGATTGCGCGGCGCGAGAGCCCCGAGCAGATCATCGGTTTCGGCGGCATTGCACCGCTCGAGTATCTAACCGCGCGGCGCATTAATCTCGGTTATCGATTCGCCGTCGAAGCCTGGGGGCAGGGCTATGCCACCGAGGTCGGACGCGATGCCTTGGCGCTGGCGTTCGACTCGCTGGGTTTGCCTGAAGTGTTCGGCCTGGTACGGCCGGATCATGCGGCGTCGATCCGGGTGTTGGAAAAAATCGGCTTGCAGCCATTCGGCCTGCTGGACGATGTGCCCGGCCAAGCGCCTAGCCTGGTAATGCGCGCCTGTCATCCTACAACTCCCTAAGCCTGAGTTTCGTCTCTCCCCTATATACCTTGGCTGACCTTGATTTTTCAGATTGACACCGTCAGAACAGCTCGATATAAAAGTCGAAGTTGTACGACGACATATGACATTACATATGTCCTACCTAACAAAAATAAAAAGTGATGCCATGAATCTGAACGAGCCCATCAGTGCCCATCGTGTCGGCCAGGCGGTCGGCAGCTATCGCTGGACGATCTGCGCGATGCTGTTTTTCGCCACGACCGTCAACTACCTCGACCGTCAGGTGCTCAGCCTGCTGGCGCCGCAGTTGTCGACGCAATTTGGCTGGAGCAATACCGATTACGCCAACATCGCGGCGGTGTTCCAGTTCGTCTACGCGATTTCCATGCTGTTCGCCGGACGCTTTGTCGACAAGATCGGCACCAAGGCCGCTTACGTCGTGGCGATCGGCATCTGGTCCACCGGCGCGATCATGCATGCGTTCTCGGTGCAGATGGGCGAGGGCATTGCGGCAGTCAGCAGTGCCATCGGCCTGGCGGTGATTCCGGTGTCGATTGCTGGCTTCATGCTGTCACGCGCGGTGCTGGCGATTGGCGAGGCGGGCAATTTTCCCATCGCGATCAAGGCCACGGCTGAGTACTTCCCCAAGAAAGAGCGCTCCTTTGCCACCGGCATCTTCAACTCGGGGGCCAACGTGGGCGCGATCCTGGCACCGATCTGTGTGCCCTTGATCGCTGGCATGTGGGGGTGGGAAGCGGCCTTTATGGTCATCGGCATGCTGGGCTTCGTGTGGGTGGCGGTCTGGGCCGCGGTGTACGAAAAACCTGAGCAGCAAAAGCGCCTGTCGGCCGAAGAGTTGGCCTACATTCGCAGTGATCAGACCGTACAACCCTTCGCATCAACCTCGGCGGGCCCTGCGGGCGCAACCGCGAAAAAAGTCTCATGGTTCAAGTTGCTCACCTACCGCCAGACCTGGGCCTTTGCCTTCGGCAAGTTCATGACCGACGGCGTGTGGTGGTTCTTTCTGTTCTGGCTGCCCACGTTCCTGTCGGCGCAGTACGGCATGAAGGGCGCCGATATCGTGATGCCGCTGGCCGTGCTGTACAGCATGACCATGGTCGGCAGCATCGGTGGCGGCTGGTTTCCCAGTTATTTCATGGCGCGGGGCGATGCGCCCTATGATGGCCGCATGAAAGCCATGCTGGTGATCGCGTTGTTCCCGCTGGTGGTGTTGCTGGCGCAGCCGTTGGGCTACATCAGCTTCTGGGTTCCGGTACTGCTGATCGGCGTGGGTGCTTCGGCGCACCAGGCATGGTCATGCAATATCTTCACCACGGTGTCGGACATGTTCCCGCAGAAAACCGTCGCGTCGGTGGTCGGTATCGGCGGCATGGCAGGCGGCCTGGGCGGTGTGGTGATGACCAAGATCGGCGGCTGGGTATTTGACTACTACAAGTCCATCAACGACATCCACACCGGCTACATGATCATGTTTGCGATCTGTGCCCTGGCGTACCTGGTGGCGTGGAGCGTGATGAAGGCGCTGGTGCCGCGCCACAAGGAAATCACCGACCTGTAGCGCGGCCTGGAAACGTCGCATCGGCCAGAATGATCCGCACCGACATCATGACGCCGACCAGCACTGCGGCCAGCCCTGCTGTTTCCATGGGGGTTGGCCAGCGCTGATGAAACCAGAGGCCGAGTAGCGTGGCGAACAAGGACTCAAGCGCAATCAATTGGCCACTGAGCACCATGGGCAGGCGCCGCGTTGCCGCATTCCAGGCCCAGGCACCGACGACGGTGGACATCACGGCAATCACCAGGCTCCAGGCATACAGCGCCCATGCCTGGCTCCAGCCAGCGCCCAGGGTTGGCAAGCGCAACAGGCCCGTCGCGTATGTCCATGGGAGGATCAACAGCGCTGCGACACCTGCGCCCGTCAGCATCAGGGCGGTCCACAGGCCTGTTACGTTGGCGGGCAGGTGCGCCATCTGCTTCTGGTTGATCACGCTGAAGCCCACCCATAAGGCCACCGCGACCAAGGAGAAAAACAGCCCGGCCAGCCAGGATTGGGGGCTCGGAGAGGGCTGGTGGACGCTGCTGATATTGGTCAGCAACAGCCCCACCGTGATACAGCACAACGGCCTCACCAATTGGCGCCAGCGCAGGGTTTTATGGCTGGAGTTGCCGAGCAGCGCCAGTAGCACCGGTACCATCCCAACAAACGCCGGCGTCAATACCGGGCCGCCGACTATCACGCCGGCAGCAATGCATACGCCATAACCCAGGCAACCCCATGCGCCCAGTACTGCCGCGAGCAGGCATTGGCCAAGGCTCAGCGCACGCAGTTGCGCGCGGCACAGGATCACCCCGGCCACGCCCAGCCCTCCGGCCATCAGAAAGCGCACGCTCATCAGGTCGTAGATGCTGTAGGCGCCTGTGACATAGGGCGCAATGAAATTCAGCGCCCAGCCGAGGGTGGCGACCATCGCGAATATCACGCCGGCAATTACAGGGGAGGGGAAAGTGCTCATCAGGCTGATCCATGAAGTAATGGGTCCATGGTGCCCAGCCACGCGGGTGTGCTACAAACGAGTTCTCGGTCCTGAGTACATAACCTGAGATTATGAATCTACTTGGAAAAACCCTACCGCCTCTTGCCAGTTTGTTGCCGTTTGAAGCCGCAGCGCGCCTGGAGAGTTTTTCCAGGGCGGCCGATGAACTGCACATCACCCAGGCGGCTGTCAGCCGGCAGATACGCGGGCTGGAAGACAATCTTGGGGTGAAGCTGTTCTGCCGACGCAACCGTGCAGTGTTCCTGACTCAAGAGGGGCGTGAGTTGGGGCGGGTGGTCAGCCTCGCGTTGCAAAGCATCAGTGAGGGCGCGGCCAGCCTGAGGGCGTCCCCGCGGCGCAATCGGGTGGTGCTGCTGTGTCAGCTGTGCGAGGCGTTTTATTGGTTGATGCCGCGGTTGGCGACGTTCCACCAGCAATACCCGCAGATTGAAATCCAGGTGGTGACCTGCACGCGGCCGATCACGCAGTTCAATGACCCTTTCGATGTCGCCCTGCAAAGTACCCGGCGCGCCAGTGGCGCCCACGCGCTGATGTTTACCGCCTCCGATGAAGTGTTCCCGGTGTGCAGTCCCGCTTACCTGTGCCCGGAACAACCGCTGGCGCTGGCTGAATTGGCGGCCTGCACGTTTTTGCACCACAGCAGCGAACCTCCGCACTTGATGGCGTGGGATGAGTGGCTGAACGTGTTCGGTCAGTCGTTGGCCCGTGACGCGCGCAGCGTCACGTTCGACAGCTACCCGCTGATGTTGCAGGCCGCCGTGGAAGGACATGGTATGGCCATGGGCTGGCGTCGTACCGCAAGCAGGCTGATTGAGAGTGGGGCATTGGTCAGGCCCTGTGCCGAGAGCGTGTTTTTGCCAGAGGCTATTTCGGTCTACAGGCAGCAAGGGGCAGGCAATCGGGATGAGGTCGTGGCACTGCTGGCCTGGCTCGAGGCGCAGTTGCAGCGTGACGGCTGACAGGGGCGCGACGGCCCCTGTCATCCCTGGTTATTGATTACGTGTCACGCGCCAGACCGTATTGGCCAGGTCATCGGCAATGATCAGCGCGCCTTTCGGGTCGACTGTCACGCCCACCGGACGCCCACGGGTCTCGCCGTCGTCACCGCGAAAGCCGGTGGCGAAGTCGACAGGCTCGCCGGCCGGTTTGCCGTTGCTGAAGGGCACGAAAATCACTTTGTAGCCCACCGGATTGTCACGGTTCCAGCTGCCGTGTTCGCCAACGAATACGCCGTCGGCGAATTTTTCGCCCATGGCCGGGATGGAGAAATCCACGCCGAGTGCGGCTACGTGAGAACCCAGGCTGTAATCCGGTTTGATCGCCGACGCGACCTTGGCCGGATTCTGCGGTTGCGCACGCGGGTCCACATTCTGGCCCCAATAGCTGTAGGGCCAGCCATAGAAGGCGCCTTCGCGTACCGAGCTGAGGTAATCGGGCACCAGGTCCGGGCCCAATTCATCGCGTTCGTTGACCACGGTCCACAACTGCCCCGAGCCTGGCTGGATGGTCAGTGCCGTCGGGTTGCGCAGGCCGGTTGCGTAGGGTCTGTGCGCGCCGGTGGCGGCGTCGATCTGCCACACCATCGCCCGGTCGATTTCCACTTCCATGCCGCGCTCGGTGATGTTGCTGTTGGAGCCGATGCCGACGTAGAGCTGGCGTCCGTCCTCGCTCACGGCCAGGGATTTGGTCCAGTGATGATTGATCTGGGCCGGCAGGTCGGTGACTTTGGTCGGGGCGCCGCTGGCCTTGGTCTGGCCGTCGGTGTAGTCGAAGCGCACCAGCGCATCCTGGTTGGCCACGTACAGTTTTCCATCGGCGTAAGCCAGGCCATAGGGCGCATTGAGGTTGTCGGCGAAGACGGTCTTGAGTTCGTAGGTGCCGTCACCGTCGGCATCGCGCAACAGGGTGATGCGGTTGCCGCTCTTGACCTTGGTATTGCCCTCGGCCTTGATCAGGCTGGCGATCACGTCCTTGGGCTTGAGTTTGGCCGCGCTGCCGCCACGACCTTCGGCAACGAGGATATCGCCGTTGGGCAGTACCAGGGTCTGGCGCGGAATGGCGAGGTCGGTGGCAATGGCCGTGATGCTGTAGCCCTGCGGTACCTTGGGTTTCTGATCGCCCCAGGCGGCCGGCTCGGCGATTTTCATGCTCGGCAGCAGGCTGCTTTGTTGCGCTGGCAGCTTGGGATCGGGGCCGTGGACCTGGGTCTTGTCGCCTTCACCACCGCAGGCGCTCAGTACCAACGCTGCGCTTAACAAGGTCAATGTGCGGGTGGTTTTCATTGGGCAGCTCCCGAGCGCAGGTTAGTCAGGCCGATCCAGGTCGCCAGCATCGCCAGCAGGGTGACGACTGCCGACAGCACCAGGCCGGTCGGCATCATGGCGTAGGCATCCTTGGCGTGCTGGAAGGCGTTGATCAGCCCCAGCACCCAGGCGGCCAGTAACAGGAGAAAGTAGGCCGCAGGGCGCCCGGCCTTGCGGTCGGCGCGCAGCAGATTGACCAGCGCGAACAACAGGGCAAATCCACTGAACACCAACGCACCGGCGATCAGCCAGGAGGCGAAGTTGGCCCATTGGATCTGGTAGGTCTGGCCGTAGGCAACGTCACTGAGCAGGGCGCCCAGGAACAGCGGCACGCTGCCGGCGAGCAATGTCGCATGCAGCGGGCCTGGTGTGCAGCGATAGGCGGGGAGGGTAGTCATGGGCGGTGCAGCTCCTTATCGTTCGGCACGCCTTGGTGGCAGGTGTGCGATGACTTTGCAGAGTCTTTGCATAGAGACTTGCTTAGGAAAGGAGCGTGTCGTTTGTGAGAAAGTTCACTGGGGGTTCGTGTCGGAATGTTTATCGAACCAGTCGGCGTAGGGTGTGTTCACCACCTTGTAGCGATTGAAATCCGGGCTGCCATCCGTCCACCACACAGGCCCGCGCTCACCCAGTGCGACCTTCGCGCGCTGTACCTGCTCGCGGGCCTGCTTCAATTGCTGTGGGTCGCCGCAGGCCTTGGCCGCTTTGACGGCACGACGTGCATCCATCAACGCATCCACCCAGCGCTGGCGTGCGGGCTCATCCAGCGCCGGGTTGGTGCGCCGCCAGAGTCGACCCTTGAGCACGAAATAGCGCCCATCCGGGGTGTTAATCATGGTGCCAGCGCAGCACCCGCAGCACGCCCCACATCATCGACATCACAATAGCCAGCCAACCGGCGAACAGGCTGAAGAGTGTCATTGCAAGGTTCATAACCACCTCTCTAACGTCGTCGTTCCAATGTTGTCCTGCAATAGGTGACCCCCTTCAGGGCGCAGGATTCAACCGAATTTGACGAATGAACCCTTGGCAGCATCCATCGCCTAAGCCTCTATAATCTCCCCGATGGCATATCACCAGGCGCTCCCATGACCCACCCCCGCATCGGCTTTGCATGCCAATACAAGCATCCGGAACGACTCCCGTCCGCCAGCGCCCTGAAGGTGATCGAAGGCCCGTTCAACCCGCGTACCACCACGCTGCGCTGGATGGACAGCGTCGAGCCGCAGGTGGCACGCGGCAAACTGGTCGAGGTGGTCACGCACAATCTCGCCGCCCAATTGCGCCTGCTGGCCTACGTCGCCGAACTGCCGCCGACCTTGCGCATGCTGCGCCTGAGCAGTGATCTGTTGCCGTTCTACAGCCATCCGAAAGTCGCCGCCGTGTATCAGGACCCTGCCATCGCGCGCCAGTTGCAGGACGGCTTTGCCGCCATTGGCGCGCTGGCGCGGGCGTCGGATATCCGCCTGTCGTTTCACCCCGGCCAATACTGTGTGCTGGGCTCGGAAAACCCAGGCGTAGTGGAAAACAGCCTGGCCGAATTCGAATACCACGCCGACATGATCCGCATGATGGGCTACGGCCGCCGCTTCCAGGACCTCAAATGCAACGTGCATATCGCCGGTCGCCTGGGCGTGGCGGGTACCCGCGCGGTGTGGTCGCGCTTGTCCGACGTGGCGCGCAACTGCATCACCTTTGAAAATGACGAGAAGACCTACGGCCTGGACCATTGCCTGCAAGTCGCTGACCTGGCGCCGGTGGTGCTGGATATTCACCATTGCTGGATCAACGAGGACGAGTACATCGACCCGCACTCGCCCCGCGTCGCCAGGGTGATCGACAGCTGGCGCGGCGTGCGCCCGACCCTGCATTACTCCCAGCCCCAGGAAAGCCTGCAGGCATTGGGGTTTGACGCCGAGCACAAACTGGAAATGACCGCCTTGTTGAAGGTGGTTTCCAAGCGCGACCTCTACGGCCACAGTGCGCAAATGTGGAACCGCTGGACCAACGACTATGCGCTGCAGTTTCTGGATCGCTTCGACATCATGCTTGAAGCCAAGGATAAGAACGTCGCGGCACTGGCGTTCTACAGGTATTGGCAAAGCCAATCGGCCTGAACCATGGCATGCTTGACGGCCTGACAAAAGGAACCGTCCCATGGCTACCCTGCATCTGCTCTGCGGCAAGATCGCGTCCGGCAAATCCACCCTTGCCGGCCGTCTTGCCACCGATCACGCCGCTGTCCTGCTCAGCGAAGACCACTGGCTTGCTACGCTGTATCCCGGCCAGATCCAGACGATTGCCGATTACCTGACCTGTGCCCGGCAGATTCGCGGTGTGGTGGGGCCACTGGTGATCGATCTCCTGAAGTCCGGCGTCAACGTGGTGCTGGACTTTCCGGCCAACACCCTGGCCAATCGCCAATGGCTGCTGGGCCTGGCCCAGGCTGCCCAGGCACTGCATTGCCTGCATTACCTGGAACTGGATGACGCCGCCTGCCGTGCGCGGCTGCACGCACGCAACGCCAGTGGCGAGCATGACTTTGCAGCAACCGACGCCGAGTTCGACCTGATTACCCGCCACTTTTGTGTGCCGAGTGAGGAGGAGGGGTTGGTGATCGAGGTGCATCGGCCGTGAGCGCCGGACACTCCATGGGTGTAGACCTTAATGGCCACGTGGTCAGCGTCGGCACCGTCCCTGTGCAGCCCGAGTTCGAGCCTTTACTGAAGGATGTGTTGGCGACGCTTTCACAGCCCGCATTCGGCCTGGAGGGTATCTACCTGTACGGCAGTGTCGCCCGGGGTGATGCCAATGCCGAAGAATCCGACCTCGATCTCACCCTGATCCTGCGTGACCCACCCAAGGCCGCGGTGCTTGAACAGCTTGAGCTGGCGCGGCTGGCGCTGGAACAGCGGCATTCCTGTGTCAGCAAAATCGATTTCGACATCGGCCACCGCGCACAGGTATTGGCGCCGGAAAACCACAATCGCTGGGGCTTCTGGCTCAAGCATCATTGCCGGTGTGTGTGGGGCGATGACCTTGGGTTGCGGTTCGAGCCATTCCGGCCAAGCCGGGACATCGCCCTGGCGCTCAACGGTGATTTTGCGCAGGTGTTGTCAGGCTATCGCGCGTCTATCCTGCAGGCCGCGACCACACCGCAGCGCCTGCGCTTGCAGCGCGAAGCCGCACGCAAGTTGATCCGCTCCACGCATACGCTGCGTTCACCCGACGCACTGATGTGGCCGCAAACGCTGGAGGAGCATGTGACGCTGTTCACCCAGCGTTATCCCACCAGGGTCGCGCAAATCGCGTATTTTCTCTTCGAAGCCAGAAACCCAAGCGCCGAGTGCGCGGCATTTTTGCAGCGTCTTGACGCTTTTGTTGAGTGGATGGCTTCGCAGTCGGAATAAATCAACACCTGGGGGCAGGAGGGCGATCGGCACAACTGAAACGGTGTAGGCGCGTAGCGATTTGTTCGATGCATCCAGCATTTGCCTTTACACTGCGGGCCCCGATTTTCAGCAAGGATGCTTTGAATGCGTTCGCTCGTCAGCGCCGTATGCCTGTTTATGACCTTTTCGGCCAATGCCCTGGCCGAGCCGCGCTCGTTTTCGCTCAACGATCCCAGCGGTCATTACCTGGTGGAAGTCCTGTTCCCGGATGCGCCTCAAGACCTGCAACAACTGGCACCGGCACTTATTACCCTGCGCGACAAAACCACCCTCGACATCCTGCAGCAGTTGCACACCCCGGCCGGCAATTTGCCGCTGGACCAGAACGGCAAGACCGATGCCTATCGTTTGATGGGGCAGTACGGTCTGCTGTACTTCCTGGATATCGACGCCGACGGCCGCCAGGATGTGGCGATCCGCAACGGCAGCAGCGACGATGACGACAGTCAGTACCACTACGATGTCTACCTGCAGGACCCGCACCAAACGCAATGGCGGCGCAATGGCCCGTTGTCGGCGCTGGCGAACGAAACCTTCGGCGGGATGTTTTCGGTCACCCCGAACGACGGCATCATCCATTCCCAATCCGACCGAGGTTGCTGCTGGACTCGTGCCAGTCGCTTGCAGATGCGCGGCGGCGAGTTGGTGCGACTCGGTGCCTACACCCAGGAGCAGGTCCCGCCCACAGAGTTTGGCGAAAACTCCAGCATGCCCGGCGGCTATATGCTGCGCACCACCGGCGAGTGGAAAGACGGCCAGTGGGTGGAGACTTCCCGGCTCGAAGGGCCGGTCAACGAAGACCCGCAATACCTGGTCGGTACGCTCGACGGCAAGATCCCGGTGCAGCTTTGGTACCAGCAGCAGGGCGCGGTGCTGATTGGCGAGTTGCGTTATACCAGGAGCGGCAGCGGCAACCCGATCAAGCTGGTGGGCGACCAGGACGAGTACGATGGCAAGCCGTTTGTGTACCTGCACGAGTATGCCGATGACGGCCATCAAACCGGCATCTGGCGCATCACCCGGCAGACCGTCGCACCTTATCTCTACAGCGGTACCTGGGTCAGCGACGCCAAGGGCAGCCCGCGCGAACTGGCCATCGACCTGCGCTACGAGGACCGCGAGCCGGAATACAAAAAACTCGGCGATGTACCCCGCGACCAGCGCAGTGGCCACTACCAGATGCGCGATGACTTCCTGGGCCGCGACGGTGACCTGGAGCTGAACATCCTGCCCGAGCGCGATGCCCAGGGCCGGGAAATCGCCGAATTGAGCCTGACGCTCAAAGACGCCGGCACCTCCAAGGTGATCGTCACGGCGCAGCACCGCGTGCCGATGGAAACCGACAACCTGATCATCGTGCGTGAACCCCTGGCGCCCAAATCCAACGGGCCATATCACATTCAACTGGTGAAGAACTTTGCCGTGATCAATCACAACTCGGCGCCGGACGCGCAGGATTATCTGACCGGAATGTACCGCAGGCAGCCGCGTTGACGCCCGATAACCCAAGACACAGGTGATTGTCCACCTACGCACGGAACCGTTACCCTCGGTTTTGACTTTTCTAGCCACCGACCGTAACAGTGAGTCACGGTCTGCACCGAATCAGGACGATGAACGACTACTCTCTGAAGCTTGCCAACTACTGGCGAAACTCGCTGGCCGACGCGGAAAACGGCAACGGTGCCCTGTCCCCCAGCCATGTCAAAACCTACGCGGTCGTACCTTTGGCCGCCCTGGCCGCCGGTTGTCTGCCGGTCGAGCAGGTGGACCTGCTATTCGCCGGCGAACCGGCGCAACGGCTCCATGTAGATGTCACGCTGCGCCCGTTTGTGTATGCCTCACGCCAGGAACACCGCATGGCGCGCAGAGGGTTGCCGGCCTTTATCACACCGATCATTTGCCGGGTGTCAGTCACCCGTGACGGGCTCATCTATCCGACCGGGCCCACGCTGGTACCCCGCGACATCCTGGAACCGTTGGACCGCGACAATTTCACCATCGGCGCCCAACCTGACCTGGACAGGTTTTTAACCGCGCAAGACGCGCCCCGGTTCGAAGTGCCAGCCCCCGGCATAGAGGTGCAGCCGGACGAATATCGTGACAAATGGCTCACCTACCTGCGTTATTGCAAGACGATGTTCCAAACGGTGTGCAACGCCTGGAACGGCGCGGACGACGGGTTCGATCCGGCCAGCTATTGCTACGTGTTCAAGGAACAGAAGGCGGACGGTTTCAGCCGCAATATCGTTGCGCTTTACGATCACTTGCGCCTCGGTAAACCGGAGGCGCCATTGTACGAGCGCTTTGCACAACGCGAACCCACGCCCGATGAACCCTGCCTGCCCGCCAATGGCCTGTTCGCCGGACGAGGCGGGCATGCCGGTGACGAATACGCGCTGGCGCCGGCTCAACGCGACAGCCTTGCGCACCTGCTGGCGGGTAACACCGGGGATATCCTCGCGGTCAACGGGCCGCCGGGCACCGGCAAGACCACGCTGCTGTTGTCCGTCGTCGCATCGCTCTGGGCCAGGGCCGCAGCCGAGGGCGGCGAGCCGCCGGTGATCGTTGCCAGTTCGACGAACAATCAGGCGGTCACCAACATCATCAAGGCGTTCGGTAAAGACTTCTCCGAAGGCACCGGCCCCTTTGCAGGGCGCTGGCTTCCCGATATCAGCAGCTTTGGCGCCTACTTTCCGACGGCCTCGGCGGAAGCGGAGATGGCCCGCACCTACCAGACCAAGAGCTTTTACCTGGCGCTGGAGACACAGGCCTATGTCGATAAAGCGCAGCAGGCTTATCTGGAGCACGCCGCCATCGCTTTTGCGGGACAGTCGCAGCCCACGCTCAAGGGCACTGTCGACGCGCTCCAGGCGCGGATTCGCCTGCGCCTGCAGCAACTGAGTGATATCGAGCAGGGGTGGGCCCGATTGCGGGTGGCGCGCGACGCCCTCAAGGCCGTGCTTGGCGATGATCCACCGGCGGCGATTGCGGGTCTTGACGCTCAACTGCGGGGGCTGTCCGAGCGGCTGGAGAATGCCAAGGCACGCCTGAAAGCCTTCAGGCATTACCTGGCCCATGAGTCATTGCTGTATACGCTGTTCGGCTGGTTCGGCCCGATTGCCGCCAAGCGCCTGCGCCTGGCCAAACTGCACATCGATGAGGCTGACGCACAGCTGCAGGATGCCACCGATGTGCATGACATAGAGCGCCGATTGACGGCTGCGGTGGCGCATCACGCACAAAGCCTGAAAACCCTCGAAACCCAGCGTGAGCGTGTGGAGCAATTGCTGCGTGACGAACAGCGTGAACTGTCGAACTGGCAGGCGGTGATTGGCCGGTTACCCCAGGCCGCCGGCAAGCCCGCCGCGCTGGTGACGTTGGAAGATTGCGACCGTTGGGCCGACACCTCATTGCGCTTCGAGACCTTCCTGCTGACCACGCATTATTGGGAGGGCCGTTGGCTGCTGGAAGTCATCGACGAGCTGCCGCTGATTCTCAAAAGCCGCAACAAAACCGGCCGCAAGGCGTTGGAGAAAAACTGGCGCCGCTGGATGAAGCTCACGCCCTGCGTCGTGGCCACGTTCTACCGGCTGCCCGCAGAGCTGTCTTGCAAGCGCCATGACGGCAATGGCTATGTCGACGATTACGCGCTGAATTTCATCGACCTGTTGATCGTGGACGAAGCCGGCCAGGTGCTGCCCGAGGTGGCGGCGCCGTCGTTCGCCCTGGCGCGCCAAGCGCTGGTGATTGGCGACACCCAGCAGATCGAACCTATCTGGTCGGTGCCGCCGGCGGTGGATATCGGCAATCTGCTCGCCGCCGGCCTGGTGTCGCGCAGCCGCGTGGACGATGAGTACGAGGCCTTTTGTGACAGCGGACGCAGCGCTGCCAGTGGCAGCGTCATGGCGATTGCGCAGTTCACCAGCCGCTATCATTACGACCGCGACCTGGCGCGCGGCCTTTACCTGTACGAACACCGCCGGTGTTATGACTCGATCATCGATTACTGCAACGCGCTCTGCTACAAGGGCAAGCTGCAACCGCGGCGCGGCGCCAAGCCCGACGGCGGCCTGCCGGGGCTGGGGTACCTGCATATCGACGGGATGTGCCAGCAGAAGCAGGGCGGCAGCCGCCATAACCTGCTGGAAGCCCAGACCATCGCCGCCTGGATCAAGGCCCATGAACAGCAACTCACCCAGCGCTACGGCAAGGCACTCTGGGAAATCCTCGGGGTGATCACACCGTTCGGCGCCCAGACGCAGGCCATTACTGAAGCGTGCAGCGCGCTGGGTATTCGTACCGGCAAAGGCGACGGCGAACTCACCGTGGGCACCGTGCATTCCTTCCAGGGCGCCGAACGGCCGGTGGTGATTTTTTCCGCAGTGTATTCCAAGCACGCCGACGGGCCTTTTATCGACCGCCGCGACAGCATGCTGAACGTGGCCGTCTCCCGCGCCAAGGACAGTTTCCTGGTGTTCGGCGATATGGACTTGTTCAGCCAGGTACCCGCCAGCAAGCCGCGCGGGAGGCTGGCGCAGTACCTGCTGAACAACCCGGAGAACGAGCTCGCATTCGATTTCCAACCCCGGGCGGATTTGCTCACGGTGCGCACCGGCTTGAGCCACCTGCATGAATTTGCCGAGCATGATCGGTTCCTGTTGCAGACGCTGGAAACCGCGCAACAGCAGGTCCAGATCGTGACGCCTTGGGTGCGGCTGCGCGGGATGCACGAAAGCGGCGCCCTCCAGGCCATGTGCGGTACCGTCCAGCGCGGGGTGCCCGTAACGGTGTATACCGACTTGCGCTTCAACACGGACATCGGCTACGGCAAGTCCGACGGTGATCCAGGCAAAATCGCCGAATTCAAGGATGCGCTTGCGACCCTCAAGCGTCACGATGTGCAAGTGCGCGTGGTCAACAAGGTGCACAGCAAACTGGTGATGGCCGATGAGCAGTTGCTGTGTGTTGGGTCGTTCAATTGGTTGAGCGCGGCGCGCTCGGGCGATTACGTGCACCATGAAACGTCCATGGTCTACCACGGGCCGGACGTCAGCAGCGAGCTGGCCATCAACCGCAGGAGCCTGGCGCAACGCCTGAGCTCAAGCCAGCCCTAGTCCCGCGCAACGCTATGCCAGCGGCCACAGGCGGTTGGCATAGCGCTACCGATCAGCAGCCCATGCGCAAAACCCTGCGACTTCCCGGTGAAAATCTTCATAATGGCGGCCATTTTGTTTAGCCCGTTATTCTGGTGTGCCCGCATGGAAATTAAGGTCAACTTTCTCGACAACCTTCGGCTTGAAGCCAAGTTCGATGATTTCACGGTGATTGCCGACCAGCCGATTCGCTACAAGGGCGACGGTTCGGCGCCGGGGCCATTCGATTACTTCCTGGCTTCGTCGGCGTTGTGCGCGGCGTACTTCGTGAAGCTGTACTGCGCCACGCGCAATATCCCCACGGAAAATATCCGCCTGTCGCAGAACAACATCGTCGACCCGGAAAACCGCTACAACCAGATCTTCAAGATTCAGGTCGAGCTGCCGGCGGACATCTCCGACAAGGACCGCCAGGGCATCCTGCGCTCCATCGACCGTTGCACCGTGAAGAAAGTGGTGCAGGCCGGGCCTGAGTTCGTGATCGAGCAGGTGGACAACCTCGACGCCGACGCCCAGGCGTTGTTGATGCCGAACTCGACGTCGGAGGCGGGCACCTACATCGCCGGCAAGGACCTGCCGCTGGAGCAGACCATTGCCAATATGTCGGCGATCCTCGCGGGCCTGGGCATGAAGATCGAGATCGCCTCGTGGCGCAATATCGTGCCCAATGTCTGGTCGCTGCATGTGCGCGATGCCCACTCGCCGATGTGTTTCACCAACGGCAAGGGTGCGACCAAGGAGGGCGCGCTGGCATCGGCACTGGGCGAGTTTATCGAGCGGCTCAACTGCAACTTCTTCTACAACGACCAGTTCTGGGGCGAAGAGCTGGCCAATGCGCCGTTCGTGCATTACCCGGATGAGCGCTGGTTCCAGCCGGGCCCCAACGACGAGCTGCCGAGCGAGATCCTCGACGCTTACTGCCGCAAGGTCTACGACCGCGAAGGCGAACTGCGCGGTTCGCACCTGTTCGACACCAACTCCGGTAACGAAGCGCGGGGCATTGTCTCGCTGCCGTTCGTGCGCCAGTCCGATGGCGAAGTGGTGTATTTCCCGTCCAACCTGATCGAAAACCTCTACCTGAGCAACGGCATGAGCGCCGGCAACACCTTGGCCGAAGCCCAGGTGCAGTGCCTGTCGGAGATTTTCGAGCGGGCGGTGAAGCGCGAAATCATCGAAGGTGAATTTGCCCTGCCGGACGTACCCGCCGAGGTATTGGCCAAATACCCCGGCATCCTCGCCGGTATTGAAGGCCTGGAGGCCCAGGGCTTCCCGGTGCTGGTCAAGGATGCGTCCCTGGGCGGTGAATTCCCGGTGATGTGCGTGACCCTGATGAACCCGCGCACCGGCGGTGTCTTCGCCTCGTTCGGCGCGCACCCAAGCTTTGAAGTGGCGCTGGAGCGCAGCCTCACCGAACTGCTGCAAGGCCGCAGTTTCGAAGGCCTGAACGACTTGCCGCAGCCGACCTTCGAAGGCCAGGCGGTTACCGAGCCGAACAACTTCGTCGAGCACTTTATCGACTCCAGCGGGGTGGTGTCGTGGCGCTTTTTCAGCGCCCGATCGGACTACGAATTCGTCGAATGGGACTTCTCCGGCCACGGCGAAGACTCCAATGCCCAGGAGGCCGCAACGCTGTTCGGCATCCTGGAAGGCATGGGCAAAGAATCGTACATGGCGGTTTACCAACACCTGGGCGCCACCGCCTGCCGCATCCTGGTGCCGGACTATTCGGAAATCTACCCGGTGGACGACCTGATCTGGGACAACACCAACAAGGCACTGTTTTTCCGCGAAGACATCCTCAACCTGCACCGCCTTGATGAGGACGCGTTGCAGGCCTTGGTCGAGCGCCTGATCGAAAGCGAGCTGGACGACTACACGGATATCACCACGCTGATCGGCATCGAGTTCGACGACAACACCGCGTGGGGCCAACTGACCATCCTGGAATTGAAACTGCTGATCTTCCTGGCGTTGAAGC
Organism: Pseudomonas sp. 37 R 15; assembly: GCF_900004865.1. NCBI lineage: Bacteria > Pseudomonadati > Pseudomonadota > Gammaproteobacteria > Pseudomonadales > Pseudomonadaceae > Pseudomonas > Pseudomonas sp. 37 R 15. The sequence goes on from NZ_CVTV01000056.1 coordinate 207,189, forward strand.
AGTATGAAGAGGCCAAGGAGTGCGTGGAAATGTTCCTGCAGTACAACGACAACACCGTCGAGCGTGGGCTGTTCTACCAGGCGATGAATGCGGTGCTGGAAATGGAACTGGACGACGACCTGGAACTGGCCGACTACGAAGCCAACTTCCGGCGCATGTTCGGCAATGAGCGCATGGACGCGGTGATCGGCTCGGTCGAGGGCAGTGTGCGCTTTTACGGGCTGACACCGACCAGCATGAAGCTCGAAGGGCTGGACCGGCATTTGCGCTTGATCGACAGCTACAAGAAGCTGCATGCGGCGCGGGCCAACGTCATTCTTGGCTGATGTACACCGTCAATGTGGGAGGGGGCTTGCCCCCTCCCACAGTTTGAGCGATGTTTGACTTCAAGTATTTGCCAGGGCCTGGGGCCAGATCTGCCCGCGCCGCCTAACCTCGGGCCGATTAGCACAACCATTGTGGGAGGGGGCTTGCCCCCGATAGCGGTGGGTCAGTTGCAAATAGGCCGACTGACCCACCGCCATCGGGAGCAAGCCCCCTCCCACAGTTTGAGCGATGTTTGAGCTTGGATGCGTGCCAGGAGCTGGGGCCAGATCTGCCCGTGCGGCCTAACCTCAGCTGATTTGCACAATCAGTGTGGGAGGGGGCTTGCCCCCGATAGCAGTGGGTCAGTTGCCAGTAAGCTGACTGATGCACCGCCATCGGGGGCAAGCCCCCTCCCACAGTTTGATCGATGTTTGAGCTTGGAGGCGTGCCAGGACCTGGGGCCAGATCTGCCCGTGCGGCCTAACCTCAGCTGATTTGCACAATCAGTGTGGGAGGGGGCTTGCCCCCGATAGCGGTGGGTCAGTTGCCAGTAAGCCGACTGACACACCGCCATCGGGAGCAAGCCCCCTCCCACAGTTTGATCGATGTTTGACTTCAAGTGTTTGCCAGGACCTGGGGCCAGATCTGCCCGCGCCGCCTAACCTCGCGCTGATTAGCACAATCAGTGTGGGAGGGGGCTTGCCCCCGATAGCGGTGGGTCAGTTGCCAGTAAACTGACTGACCCACCGCCATCGGGAGCAAGCCCCTCCCACATTTGATTGATGCCTGACTTTAGATGTGTGCCAGGGCTTGGGCCAAATCTGCGCGCAGATCTTCCAGATCCTCAACCCCCACCGACAAACGCACCAACCCGTCACCAATCCCCAACTGCGCCCGCGTCGCCGCCGGGATGCTGGCGTGGGTCATGATCGCCGGGTGTTCGATCAGGCTTTCCACGCCACCCAGACTCTCGGCCAGGGCGAAGATGTTCACATTTTCCAGAAAGCGTGTCGCGCCCGCCAGGTCGCTGTTCAAGTCCACCGAAATCATCCCGCCAAACCCGTGCATCTGCCGTTTGGCGAGTTCGTGCTGCGGGTGGGATTCAAGGCCTGGGTAGTACACCCGCGCCACCTGCGGCTGCTGTTCCAGCCAGGTCGCCAGTTCCAGCGCGTTGCGGCAGTGGCGCTCCATGCGCAGGGCCAGGGTTTTCACGCCGCGCAGGGTCAGGAAGGCATCGAAGGGGCCGGCGATGGCGCCCACCGAGTTTTGCAGAAAGCCCAGGCGTTCGGCCAGTTCCGGGTTGTCGCCGACAACGGCGATGCCGCCGATCACATCCGAGTGGCCGTTCAGGTACTTGGTGGTGGAGTGCACGACGATATCGCACCCCAGCTCCAGCGGGCGCTGGATCCACGGGCTGGCGAAGGTATTGTCGGCCACACAGAGAATGCCGCGCGCACGGCACACGCGGGCAATGGCGCTGAGGTCGGTGAGGCTCAGCAGCGGGTTGCTCGGGGTTTCGACCCAGACCATGCGCGTGTCGTCTTGCAGCGCCGCTTCGAAGGCCGACACGTCACTCAGGTCTACGTAGCTGAACCTGTGGCCGGCGCTGCGCTGGCGCACCTTGTCGAACAGGCGGAAGCTGCCGCCGTACAGGTCATTGCCGGAGACGATGTGCGCACCGGCATCGAGCAACTCCAGCACCGTGGAAATCGCCGCCAGCCCCGAGGCAAACGCGAAGGCCTGAGTGCCGCCTTCAAGGTCGGCCACGCAACGCTCCAGCGCAAAGCGCGTGGGGTTGTGGGAGCGCCCGTAGTCGAAGCCTTTGTGCACGCCAGGGCTGTCTTGCAGGTAGGTGGAGTTGGCATAGATCGGCGGCATCAGCGCGCCCGTGGTCGGGTCGGGGGACTGTCCGGCATGGATCACACGGGTGGCAAACGCGCTTTTATCGGGCTGACTCATGCAAGGGATCTCCGTAGATGGTTGAGCAGGTCGACGCGGGTGATCAGGCCATGGAAGCCCGAGGCGTCGGCAATGATGGCGACCAGGCCGCGATCCAGTTCCGCCTGCAGTTCGGCCAGGCTGGCGCCGGGGGCCAGGGTGTGTGGGGTGCGAGTCATGGCGCTGGCCACGCTCATGGAAAAATGCGCGGCGTCCTGATGCAGGCCCAGCAGCAGGTCGGACTCGTCGATGACCCCGGCCAGTTGCTGGCCGTCGATCAATACCGGCAGTTGCGAGACATCCGCCAGGCGCATGCGCTGGAAGGCGGTAAGCAGGGTGTCGTCGGGGCTGACGCTGATCACCCGGCCATCTTCGAAGCGGCGGGCGATCAGGTCGCGCAGGTCGCCGTAATGCTTGTACTGCAACAGCCCGGCGTCATTCATCCACTGGTCGTTGTAGACCTTGGACAGGTAGCGCGTGCCGGTGTCGCACACGAACGTCACCACGCGCTTGGGTTCGGTTTGCTCGCGGCAATAGCGCAGCGCGGCGGCGAGCAGGGTGCCGGTGGACGAGCCGCCCAGAATGCCTTCGGCCTTGAGCAGTTGGCGGGCATGGTCGAAGCTTTCTTCATCGCTGATCGAGTAGGCGTGGCGCACGCTGGACAGGTCGGCAATCGACGGAATGAAATCCTCGCCGATGCCTTCGACGGCCCAGGAACCCGGGGTTTCAAGCTGACCGCTGCGGCTGTATTCGGCCATCACCGACCCCACCGGATCGGCCAGCACCATGGCCAGTTCGGGCTGCACGCGCTTGAAGAAACGGGTCAGGCCGGTAAGGGTGCCGGCCGAGCCGACGCCCACCACAATCGCATCGACATCATGCTGGGTCTGCGCCCAGATCTCCGGTGCGGTGCTGGTTTCATGGGCCAGCGGATTGGCCGGGTTGTTGAATTGATCGGCAAAGAACGAGCCCGGAATATCCTTGGCCAGGCGCGCCGCCACGTCCTGGTAATACTCGGGATGGCCCTTGCCCACATCGGAGCGGGTGATATGCACCTCGGCGCCCATGGCCTTGAGGTGCAGCACCTTTTCCGTGGACATCTTGTCCGGCACCACCAGCACCACCCGATAGCCCTTGGCCCGACCGACCAGCGCCAGGCCCAGGCCGGTGTTGCCGGCGGTGGCTTCGATAATGGTGCCGCCGGGGCACAGGCGGCCGTCGCGCTCGGCGGCGTCGATCATGGCCAGGCCGATACGGTCCTTGATGGAGCCGCCGGGGTTTTGCGATTCAAGCTTGAGAAACAGCGTGCAGGGGCCGGTGTCGAAGCGGCTGACCTTGACCAGCGGCGTGTTGCCAATCAGTTCAAGTACGGCGGGGCGGGAGAGGGTAGGCATGTCGTCACCTGGGTTACGGGATGGGCACAGGGTGGGGGGACAGCAAATTACTGCATGGCTTGAAACATAGGCCGCTATCGCCAGGCTCGCAACCGAGCGGTCCGATGCATGACTTTTTTTGGCGCATGGGCGATGGGGAGGTGGGACTGGTGATGAGCAAATGTGGGAGCGCACGAGCCTTGGCGAGGCCGCGAAGGCGGCGGCACTGCTGGCATTCACGTTGCCTGACCTACCGCCATCGCGGCCTCGCCAAGGCTCGAGCGCTCCCACACCGTCAGTGGGCGTTGCCTCACAACTGCTCGGCGATCGCAGCCTTGTCAATCACCGACCAGACGCGAGCGAATTTACCGTCGACGCATTCATAGAACACGTTCTCGTCGAACACGACCGTCTTGCCATTGATCGGCAGCCCGAAAAACTCACCCCTGGGGCTGACCCGAAAGTTCAGCCGACTGGCGACCGTCGGCGGGTCGGCAACCAGCAACTGAATACGGAACACCAGATCGGGAATTTCCCGGAAGTCCCGCTCCAGCATCGCCCGGTAACCCTCCAGGCCGACCCGGCTCACGTTGTAGGTGACATCGGCGTGGACAAAATCACCCAGGTGCTGCCAATCCTGGCGATTCAGACAATCGATATAGCTTTCGTAGAAGCTGGCGAGTTGGTCGCGGGTCATGGGCTACTCTCTTCGGTTAAACGCGCTCATCCACTGTCGTCGGAAAATGGATGTCGGCGCAAGTGCGTGACCCCTTACGCCGCGAACGCCAGCCCAACCCCAGCACCATCAGCAAACCCAGCCCTGCCATCAGCGCACCGGCCAGGGAAATGGCCGGATAGCCCAAGCCGGCGTTGATCACCGCGCCGCCCACTGCCGCGCCAATCGCATTGCCAAAATTGAAGGCGCCGATGTTCATCGCCGAGGCCAGGTTGGGCGCAGCTTTGGCGGCCTCCATCACACGCATCTGCAACGGCGGCACCAGGGCAAAGCTGGCGGCGCCCCACAGCAGGATCGACAAGGCGGCCGGCAGCGGCCATTGCATCAGCACCGAGAAAGCCAGCAGCACGGCAATCAACACCACCAACGACGTAATGAGCGTACGGTCCACCGAGCGGTCCGCAGACTTGCCGCCCCACACGTTGCCCAGGGTCAGCCCGATACCGAACAGCACGAGCATGCCAGTGACGAAGTTAGTCGATGCGTGAGTAACGTCGCGCAAAATTGGCGCGATGTAAGTGAACACCGTAAACATCGCACTGGAGCCCACCACCGTCAGCGCCAATGCCGCCAGCACCGGCCCGCGACCCAGCACGCGAATCTCCGCCATCAGGCTGCCGCCTTTGGGCGCGGGCGCATTCGGCAATGCCCACCAGAGCGCCGCCATCACCACCGCGCCGAGCCCGCTGATGCCCCAGAACGCCGTGCGCCAGCCGAAGTTCTCACCAAACCAGGTCGCCAGCGGCACGCCTCCGATGGTCGCCAGGGTCAGCCCCAGAAACATCGCCGCGACCGCACCCGCGCGCTTTTCCGGTGCTACCACACTTGCCGCCACAATCGCGCCAATGCCGAAGAACGCCCCGTGGTTCAGCGACGTCACTAGCCTCGCGATCATCAAGGTCTGGTAATTGGTCGCCAGCGCCGACAGCAAATTACCCAGGGTGAAAATCGCCATCAGCCCGATCAGCAGATAACGGCGCGGCACCCTGGCCGTCGCCAGCGTCATGATCGGCGCACCGATCAGCACGCCCATGGCGTAGGCGCTCACCAACAGCCCGGCGGCGGGAATGGATACGCCTAGATCGGCGGCAATACCGGGCAACATGCCCATGGGTGCAAACTCGGTAACCCCGATGCCAAAGGCACCGACGGACAACGCTACAAGGGGTGGATTGATACGCATGGGTGACTCCTCATCTGTGTGCCGAATGCTACAATCCAAGCTTTTCAAGCAGTAGCCCCTGGTTGGGAATTACACCTTTGCGCAGGAGGCAAAAATGGACATGGCCGGCCGCTCAGGCGAGATGGAAGTGTTCACCCTGGTCGCCGAACACGGCAGCCTGTCCGGCGCGGCGCGCGCCCTGGGGCTGACGCCATCGTCCATCAGCCGCATCATCACCCGCACCGAACAGCGCATCGGCACCCGGCTACTGCTGCGCACCACCCGCGCCATCACCTTCACCGCCGAAGGCGAAGCCTACCTGCGCGGCGCCCGGCGCATCCTCGCGGACATGGCCGAAGTCGAAGACGCCATCACCGACCAGGGCGCCCCACGCGGCCGCTTGCGAGTCAGCGCGGCACTGGCCCATGGCCGCATGACCATCGTTCCACTGATCGCCGCCTTCAGCGCCCGCTATCCCGCCATCGTGGTCGACCTGATGCTCGGCGATGAAGTGGTGGACATCCTCGGCGGCCAGGCAGACGTGGCCATCCGCTTCGGCCCACTCCCCGACAGCCCCTTGACCGCCCGCCATATCGGCGCCACCGGCCAAGTCATCGTCGCCTCCCCGGACTACCTGGCCCGGCACGGCACCCCCGTGACGCCGCAGGACCTACTTCAGCACAACTGCCTGCGCTTCAACTTCCGCCGGGCGGCTCCCGACTGGCCGTTTCGCATGGACGGGCGGGAGTTTTCTTTAAAGGTGGCGGGAACGATTGAAGGGAACAGCGGCGAGGCATTGGCGCAATTGGCGAAGCTGGGGGCGGGGATTGCGCGGGTAGGAACGTTCAGCGTGGCGCAGGATATTGAACGCGGGGATCTGGTGCCGTTGCTGGAGGTTTATAACCCGGGGGATGTGGAGCCGATTCATGCGGTGTTTGTGGGGGGCACGGCGATGCCGGCGCGGGTGAGGGCGTTTGTGGATTTTTTGGTGGAGCGGCATGAGGATTGACGATATCCCTGGCTGTATCGCTTGGCGGATAGTGGGTATATGTCGGTCAAGCCCGGGTGCTACGGTGATCATTCGTGACGCCGGAACCGGCGAAGAACTGCGCAGTTTCCTGCTTCTGACGACGGGCTTGAATCGGCTAAAAGCGGACACCAGGAGCGTCTACGAAACCCGGAGCGATTCACGCTCGGCCTAAAGCGGCCTGGCAATAAAGGAGAATTCCCTAAAACCGCGTCCATCCGTCACATCCCCCTCCAGCCCCCACCCAACCGGCCGATAACCCTACCAATCGCGTGCCTACCCCTATCCCCCCAAATCGAGTCCACCACATGAACCCACTCTCCCGTCTAAAAAAAGCCCGGGGTGATCGTCAAGGCACCGCCACGCTCACCAGCACTGCCAACGATCTGGACGCCGCCCTCACCGCCTTACGTATCACCCCCACCCTGATCACCGGCTTTATCTCGCCGCATCTGGACATCGACGTAATCTCCGCCAAGCTCAAACGCCGCTTCCCCCAATCCACCATCAGCCTGTGCACCACCTCCGGCGAACTCTGCAATGCACCCAATTCGCTGTATTGCGCCACGGGCGAGCGCTGGGACCGGGTTGTATTGCAGCTGTTCGACGACAGTCTGATCGCCTCGGCCGAGGTGGTGATGGTGCCGTTGGAGTGTGAGGACATTCGCGGCGGCGGTAAGCGGTTGGGGATGCAGGAGCGGATTGCCAAGTTGGTGGCCAATATCAAGCGAGTGCAGGTACGCATGTCGATTGATCATCGCGATACGTTGGCGTATGTGGTGTTCGACGGGCTGTCGGCGTCGGAGTCGTTCTTTATGGAGGCGCTGTATGAGTCGGGGCGGTTTCCATGTTTGTTTGTAGGGGGATCGGCCGGGGGTAAGTCGGATTTCCAGAAGACGCTGATTCATGACGGTCAGCGCAGTTATCAGAACCATGCGCAGATTGTGTTCCTGAAGACGGCGGCAAATGTGCGGTTTGGGGTGTTCAAGAGCCAGAACTTCAAACCGGCGGATTTGACCTTCAGTGTGCTGACCGCGTCGGTGGAGGACCGCACGATTGACCAGGTGATCGACAGCAACGGCAATATCAAGAGCATGGTGCAAGCGCTGTGTGATGCGTTCAGTTGCGTGCCCCAGGCGCTGGAGTCGAAGCTGGCGGACTATTCGTTTGCGATTCGGGTGGGCAGTGAGTTGTTTGTACGATCCATCGCGCGCATCGATTATGAGCAGCAGATCGTGCAGTTGTTTTGCGACGTGGCGCCGGGCGAGGAATTGGTGATGGTGCGGCGTACGCCGTTGCGTGAGGCGACGCGCCTGGACTATGAGCAGTTCCTGCGCGGCAAGGGTGGCCAGCCGGTGGCGGGGATTTTGAATGACTGCATTTTGCGCCGGCTGAACAACGGCGCCGAGCTGGGCAGCATGGCCGGCATTTTTGGTGATGTACCGTTGGCGGGTTTTTCGACCTTTGGGGAGATTTTGGGCTTGAACCTGAATCAGACGCTGACTGCGATTTTCTTCTTTCGGGTGGCCAAGGGTGCGAGTTTCAGTGATGAGTACGTGGACAATTTCATCGCCCATTACGGCGAGTTCAAGGCGTTTTTCCTACGGCGCCAGGTGAAGAAGTTGGCGGGGTTGAACCATGTGGTGGTCAAGCAGATTACCGCGTTCAAGAACAATGACTTCAGCAATACCCTCAATACCCGTGGGCTGGACCGCAATATCCTGCCGGTGTTCGAAGGCTTGGCAGACTTAGGCATGGTGTTGGCCCATGCCGAGCGTCAGCAGGAGGACATCGCCGCGCAGCTCAAGCATTACTCGGGTGAGTTGCACGCGTCGATGGATGAACTTGTGGGTACGATCAACCAGCAGAACGCCGTGTCTGCCCAGGCCGGGACAACGGTGGAAGGGCTTTCCAGCCAGGCGGATGTGGCGGTGGAAGGTGCGCGCACGCTGGCCGGGTCGAGTTTGCGTATCCAGTCGATTGTGCAGGTGATCCAGCAGATCGCCGGGCAGACCAACCTGCTGGCGCTTAACGCCGCTATTGAAGCGGCGCGCGCGGGCGACCTGGGCCGGGGGTTTGCGGTGGTGGCGGATGAAGTGCGCAAACTGGCGGAAATCACCCGTAAGAATGCGGCGGAAATCGGTGTGGATATTGACCTGCTGTCCAGTGAGATCCAGCGTGTTGCCCAGCAGATCGAAGACCAATCCACCGGCGTCGGCGCGTTGCGCGAAATGCTCGATGCACTGGGGGCGTCGAGCCGCGCGACCGAGGGTACGGCGCAACGCACTAAAACCATTGCGGATACGTTGACCGGGCTCACCCATGCGTAGGCGCAAGTCGAGTCGCCAGGGCTACAACGCTCCTCCGCAATAATCGGTTGAAAAAGCATCATCAAAGCGGCTGCGGGGCGTAGCGAACGTCAGGACTGCGCCCCTGGCGGATGGCCGAAATACGCCTTATAGGCATGATTGAAGTTGGCAGGGTTGGCGTAGCCCAGACGGTGGGCAATCTGTGCCACGTGCCATTTGCGCTGGCGCAGCAGGTTGCGCGCCAGTTCCAGGCGCTGTTGGCGCACGTAATCGAGCATCGACTGGCCGTACACCCGGCTGAAGGCGCGTCTCAGGGTGGTTTCACCCACGCCCAGTTCCCGTGCCAGCGCCAGAGTGCCGGGTGGGTTCATCAGGTTGGCGTCGAGCTTGAAGCGTGCTTCGTGTGCCAGGTCCGAATGGCTGCGCAACGCGGTCTCAGGGGTGGCCGGCTGTGGCGCCAGGTGCGTCGCCAGCTCGACCAGCACGGCCAGGCTCAGGCTTTCCTGATTCAGCCGTTCCAACGTGCCCTGGTAGGGCGAGTGATAAAGGCGCTCGAACAAACGCCCGACGACACGGCAGCCGTGCAGTTCTGAAAAGTGCATGCCATCGTCGAGCAGCCTGGCCAGCGATTGCAGTGACGGGTCTTCTTCGGCCAATTCGCGCAGGTAGTCGCCGCCGATGCGCAGCCCGGCCATGCGCGCATGGCTGCCGGCAGGCATCTGGTCCATGGCTTCCATGCTTTCGCTCAAGCCCAGCACATGAGGCGCGCCGAGGGTGTATTCATTTAGCCGACCGTCTACCCGATGCTGCCATTGCCCATTCAGTACCTGCACGATGCACACGCTGTCGGGCAGCACCTTGTGGATGCGTAACGGTTCGGGGAACTGCAAATCGCAGTCGAAATATTGCAGGTGCGACCGCACAGTCTGCGCGCGGTAATGGCCGACCGCGCTGCCGATGACCTGCCGCGCGCTGGCATCGAATACACCGGCCTGGTCCAGGGCCTCTGGGTGATCGAAGCAGAAGTGGGTGTCCAGATAGGGGTTGCGGCGGTCCATTGGTAAAAGCGTCCGTCAGGGCTGGTGGGCAGCGTTGCATGATATCGACATCGGGCAGTCCGATCAGTTGTTGTGACTCACGGCCTTATTGTTGTGCGCCACGGCCGGGCCGCTTGGCACGCGCCGGAGCTTTGATTTCAATGGTTGGCTTTCAACTCTCGAGGAAGCCATAAATGTTGATGTATCGCAAGTGGGCAGCGCTGCTGGGCCTGGTTCTGGCCGTGATCGCGGGCCTCGCCCATGCTGACAATCGTCCGCAAGTCGCGGAAAAAGTGCTGGCCTATGCCGGCGAAGGCGGCGTGAAAGTCTGGACCCTGCGCATCGGTGCGCGCGGTGACAATCAGGCGCTGGTGCAGGTGGAGGGCGTGGACCATGACTGGAACATGAAGATCCAGAAAATGGCCGTGGAAAAGACCAGCAAGGACACCCGTTATTCCACCACCGTGGACGGCCAGAAATTCGTGGTGCTGGTGCTGCAACAAGGTTGGGGCGAGCTGTACCTGCCTGGCGAATCGCAGGCGCTGAACGTCGGCTATGACGAGTTCCTGTCCAGCCAAGGCAATGCACAGGCTTTCCTGACCGACTATTTGCAGGCCAACTGAGCCATGGGCCGTTTCGCGCCGTGGTCGTGGCCGCTGACGATGTTGCTGCTGCCGCTGGTACTGATGGGCTGGGCCAGTGTGCAAGGCGGGCGGGTCGATGACGTGCTGCGCGAAGCACAGGGTATGGGCAGCCACTACGTCTGGCTGCGCGTGCGTCAGGTGCTGGCGGGGCTGGCCTACTGGCTGGCGCTCGCCGCGTTGGTGGCCGGGCCTGCGGCGTGGCTCAAGCTGAGGCTGGATGCGTGGCGCGCGCTGAAGTCCAGGGATTTTCTCTACGACCGCCTGTTCCTCTGCTGGCGTGCCTTGGGGCATTGGCTGGTGGCGTACACCGGGCTGTTGGTGGGCGCGTTGGCCCTGAGCCTGGTGTATGAACTGAGCTGGGGCTGGGACCACTTCAAGGCCGGTGGCGCGTTCATGCTGGTGGTGGCGGTGCCGCTGATTGCGGTGCTGTGGGCGGGATGTTTGTTGATCGGGCGTCTGCGCCAGCGATGGCATGCCCTGGATAGCCCGTCCTCGGCGCTTCTGGGGCAAAGGATCGGGCGTGACAAGGCCCCGGCCTTGTGGGCGTGGATTGAACAACTGGCCACAGCCACCTGCGCGCCGGTGCCCGACCATATCGTGGTGGGCATCGACCAATCGTTTTTCGTCACCAGCGTCAATGTGGCCCTGCAACCGGCCTGCGACTTGCTCTGCGGGCGTACCCTGTACCTGCCGCTGACCTACCTCTCGACCCTGAGCCAGGCCGAGACCGCGTCGATCATCGGTCATGAGCTGGGCCATTTCAGCCGCCGCGACACCGAGCGCGGCAGCCAGATCGGTGCGCAATTCAGCCTGATGTGCCTGCACTTTGCGTTTATCCGTGCCGAGGATGCCGACCCGGCGTGGATCGAGCGCCCGGCGATCTGGATGACGCAACGTTTCCTGCATTACTTTCAACTGGCGGTGCATCACTGGGGACGCGCTCAGGAATTGGTCGCGGATCGGGTGGGCGCCAATATCGGCGGTGAGCGCCTGTTCTGCCAGGCGCTGTTACGGGTGATCGCGTTGGACGGTGAAATCGCCACGCTGCTCGCCGAGCGTCACTCCAACCTGATCCAGGCGCTGGCCGACCACCTGAGCCACACGCCGCTGCGCCTGAACGAGGCGGCGCTGGACCACGCCATCGCGCACCCTTTCGATACACACCCGCCGACGGCATTACGCCTCCAGCAACTGGGCGTAACGCTGGATGAGGCGCTGCTGGCCGAGGCCACCCGCGTGCCCACCGAGCACGACCGACACTGGTTCAGCCAACTCACCCGTACGGCGCCGCCGGCTGCCGCGCAGCCCGGATAACCGCAGATACCAAACGCTCAAGGAGAATGACCCATGACCCAACCCTTCGATCCGCTGTCGGATCTCGCCAGTTCACTCAGCCAGGAATATGCCGAATCCCGCGACGCCCAGCGCGAGCGGGCGATGGCCGAACTCGAGCAGGTTATCCAGCGCGTCCCCGAACAGACCGAATTCACCAACTCGCGCCGGTACAAGGTGCGCGGCCCGCTGTTTTTGCTGATTGCCCTGGGCTTGCTGGGGTACGCCCTGAATCGCGGGGCCACCGGCCTGGCCGTGTGTGCCGCGGTGATGGCGGTGGTGTTTGTATTGATCACTTGGCAGCACCGCAACGCCGGGCAACACGCGTTTATGCGCTTGACCCGCCGCCAGCTGTTTGTAGACACCCTGAGCGCACCGTTGAATCTGGTGGACATTGTCGACGTCTGCGCCGGTGAGGAAGGCTGGCTGACGGTGCAGAAACTGATGTTGCGGCCCGATGCGCCCCTGCCTGTTCATCGCTCCGCGCGACAGCTGTTCGGCAACCAGGCCCTCGCCCTGAAAAAGCCCCAGCCGCAGATCCGCATCCATTCTGCCGGCCTGATGCATGAGGGCGTTACCCTGGATTGCGACCAGGTTGCACACATCCTCAACGCCTATTGCCAAGCCGCCCACGCGCAACGACAGCTTGATGCGCTGCGCCAGGGCACTCGGAGCGATTCCTGAGTGGTTGTACGGTGAAATCTGGGTCATGAAATCAGGGCAGACCACACTTCAGATAGTGGTGGTCTGACCCTGTTTCTATGGCCCCGCATGTATGCGATGGGCAAGGCCGATAGACAGGGCATTTCACATACGCAGCATCGATTCACCGTCCATTCCGCAGGGAGGATCGAATGTGCCATGCCATCCAATCAGCGGGCGCCCAAACGAATCTGCGTAATACTTGGCTTCGCTGGGAATTTGTACCACTCCTCCCGCATAGGCAACGAGCATCAACGTACTCGCTCGATGCTCATTCGCCTCCTGGAAAAGGTTACTGCTGGGCAGCAGAGCTGGGTTGGACGGAACTGACCACAAGGAGCGATCCTCAAAGCTTGACCGATCCAGTAGAAGAGCGAGTTCACTGTGTCCATGCTCCCGAGCCACCTCAATTGCGGACTTCCCTTTGGCGCTCTGCCTGGCAGCTGAACCACCAAGGCGAATGAGTTCAATGCATGCAGCCTCGTGCCCGAAATAAGCGGCTTGGTGCAAGAATGTCCAGCCGGAGGAGGGCGCCTGGTACAGGCTGCAAAGCCGGCCAAGCAAAGGCTCTTGCATCCACTGCGACATAACGCTGTCCCAGTCTCCATTTTTGGCCTGCTCGTAGATTTGACTTATCAGATAGTTCAGAGCGCTCATGCGTTTACGACCTATGATCGACAGTGTGGTTCTAATCGGGATCAGGTTGCGCGGGATTATCTACGATGGAGGTAACGCTGCGACATATCAGTTTTTCATTTGTTTAAAGTCTGCCCCCTTTTTTTATTGCCGATTGTTCATTACGGCAATTCTGTTGTGACTGACGGCCATGCAATAGGTATGAGCAAATAATTCTGTCCTAATAGGCTTTTACTGGTTCAAAGGCGTCTGTCTGATGATACGAAGCACTTTCATATTCCTTTTGGCTGCAGGCATTGGCTGCGTCCACGCGGCCGAGAAGGTGCCGTTGGAGCGCGAAATCAAGGACTGGATTATCGGCTGCGATAACACACGAACATGCACGGCCATCAGTGCCGTGCAGCAGCGCGATGACACTGGTTTTTCAACGTTCAGCGTACGGATCACACGTGAAGCCGGCCCGCAGGGCGCCTTGCATGTCGGGGTGTTCAGCTACACGAAACCCCTCGGCCAGCCAACACTTGATGACGAACCGCTGAAGTCTCAATTTGAGCCTGGCGAACTGAAAGAAGGCGATACACCCGAGGTGTTTGCGCTGAACGGTAAGTCAGCCCAAGCCCTGATCACAGAATTGCGCAACGGGAACTACCTGGTACTGCCGTTCAAGGAGGATAAATCGTACGCATCGCTAAGCGGGATGAGTGCGGCGCTGTTGCTGATGGACTCGGTCCAGGGGCGGGTCGGCACGCAGGACGCCCTGATCTCCAAGGGGCCGGCGCCCGCTGGCAGCGTGCCGCAAGCCGCTGCCGCTCCGCTAGCGCCAAGTTGGCAGGCACCTGCCGCGCTGACGCCGGACAAAGCAAAAGAGATCACGGATGCCGTGGTGGTCGCCACGCGCAAGGACTGGCAGGAAGATCTGAATGAAGGTATCGCGCCAAAAGCCAAAGCGTATGCATTGAGTTCAGATCAAGCGCTAGTGATCATCGAAACCGGCTGTGGGGCCTACAATTGTTTCTACAATATTTACCAAGCACCCCTGGACCACCCGGAGCAGGCGCGTGCAGCGCTGATCGCCGAAGTGCCAAACCTGCCGGAAAGAGAGCCCCAGGGCTTCGTAGCGTTTGATCCGGCCACGGGTGAACTTAGCAGTCAGGTAAGGGCGATGAGTATGGGCAATTGTGGCACTGCGCTGCGCTGGCGTTACGATGGTAACGGTTTCACGCTGACGCATGCGGCTGAAATGATCCCGTGCATGGGACTGGATCAGGTGTACTGGCCTGTGCTGTGGCGTACCCAGGCAAGCCGCTGATACTGTCGGATATCCCACCATGCTGACGTTCCTGATTGATCCGTGCAGTGACACATTGGTTGCCTTGGACTGGTCAGGCCGTCGAAAGAGCAATCGCTTTTTCTAAGACGGCTTGTAACATCTTCTCCGGTGATTGTGCCTTGTTGAAGACGCTTGGTGACAATGTATCAGCGTCGTTTTCAGTCGATTGCCTGAGAAGGGCGAGCGGCCCCGAGTGTTCTAACTGCTCTTGATAAAGACTTTTTATACTGTCCCTAAAGCCATCAGGATATGCCGCTTTCTCGACCGCTGGAAGATCATCGAAATAGTCCATGATGCCTTTGAAGATTTCGCTGTTGTCACCGCCGTTCGTGATAGTGGCGTACAACTTGGAAAAATAGGTTTCATCCTGCTTACTAAGCTCCCCATAGGCGGCATATCGTTCGGCATCCGTATAGGTTCCTGAATCATCATAAACAATATTGCTTAGCCCGTTTCGAGCCATACCTTCAAATGGGTTTGGAAGTTTTTCCGGGGGGAGTTTAGAAAGCCCAATTGCGTAATCCAGTGACTGCTGACCTAACGCCAAACGGGCAGGGTCGTCTGTTTTGGGAAGCAGGTCCTCATTATCAAGATTCCCGCCAGCAATCCGCTGCCCGAAATTGTACATATCGCTCTGACCTTTTGCATATTGTCCTTTTAAATCCTTATTGGGCATAGAGGCTTGTTTGTCATCAGCGTTACTTAATGCGTACAGTGCCCGTGCAGAATCGGAGATTGTGACGGTCTCCGTCGTCTTGAGGGCGACATCCCCTGAAGGTAAATTTACAGGGTTGGACGAAGGCGGCTTCTCTTGTGTAGACACTTTTGCCTGTGTGCTTGCTTGATACGATTTAATCGAAATATCCATGGTGATACTCCATGCGCTGGAGATAGATCGAGAGCTACCTTTAGCTAAGGTGCCTATACAAATGTCGGATTATTTGATTTCAAATTCGACAGTGTAGTTATAGGGAGGCGTCGATTGAATGGCTGTGATAGTGGCATTGCAAGTAGCCATATCAGAACCAGTGCTGGTGCCCATTTTAGTCCAGCTAGGAGCTTTAGTCGTTGGATTGACTTGGTGGCTTGCTGCAAAACGACATTTCTTATTACCTGACGTATAGACGAAGCGCATTCCTGAAACCGTATCCGCTACACTGGTCAGGGCAAATGTGGTCGTTGCAGACGGCAGAATCGTACTTGGGGAGGGGGCTACACTCCCTGAAAAGTACTCGAAGGTGTAGGCAGCCGGACCGGTCGTAGAGTTTTTTACCTTGACGGTGACGATTATGCCTGCCTGGGCAGATGCAATCATAGAGGCGAATAGAGTTGCTGCCCCGAACAGTTTAGCGAATCTCATAAATATCCCTTTAATTTGATAATCACTATGACTCTTGTCCTTGCGCGTCGTCTTGTATAGAAAAGACAGCAAGACTCAACCTCTATAACGGCAGGTGACCAGAATTCTTTAAGCCAAGGGTTGCCTTTTTGACACATCGGATGAACAGCGAATTCACTACCTGCAGGAACTAACACATATCCAGCCTGCAACCCTTCAATTTCAATAGCTTGCGCAGTGGTCCTGGTTGCCGCTGCCGGCTATCACCCTAGTCACAGTACATAGGTTGAGTTATTCATTTTCGCCATTGCCTGCCGGCACCACTATGCTCTGCTCGTTTCGGTAGAAAGATGGCACTGCCGCCATCCTCCTGGCAAAGTGGGCGGGCGCTTGGGTAGCGGCCACCGTCGGCAATGAAGAGCAGGCCGCCGTCGCTCGGGCGGCGAGGGCAGATCTGGTGTTGGACCGTCTCGCCCACTTCTGGAGCAATCGCATTGAACGCTTTAAGGACATCACCTGTGAAGTACGCAATCTGCGTCACCTTGCTTCTGGCGCTGAGCGGCTGCGTGACCATGTCGGGTGAGTACACCGTGACGGCTCACGACGCATCCGGCGCTCAGATAACAAAGCTCGGGACCTTCGTTGCCCAGGGCCATAACATTTACCCCATACGCAACGCCTTCTGCCTTAACGCGCCAGGGGCGACGGTGATCATTCGCGACGCCAAAACCGGCGAGGAACTGCGCAGCGAGAGTCCTTACCACTGCCGCTAACCCTGCCAGCAAACCTTCCGCTTCACCCCAAAGGCGGGTCAGGACTATGAATTGATTCTGTTGAACGGTGGCCAGTGCCTGGTCGCGTTGCAGCGTTTGAACCCGGCTGGCCAAACTGAAAACGAGCCTGTTGAAAAGGCACAGCTTTGCGTACGCCGAGGTGCATCATATCCAGCTGGCAGGCTGGGCCAATCGCCGGAACATGCTGACGAACATAATAATTGTCGAATTCACTGCTTTCGATGAACTGGAAGCCATGGCGGGTATAAAAGCGATTGGAAGCGCTTTCTTTGAGAGCGCTCAATTCGAATGGCTACCAGATTATCCAAGTCGCTTTGTTGAGCGGGGACCAAAATGATGGGGGAATTTTGATTGGGTGTGACGGGCATTTGGTGTGCTCCAACTACCATCCTGGGGGCTCAGTATAGAGAGCCTGATTCTGATGAAGCGACCCGCATGGTATGTTCACGGCATAAATGGAGTAACGGCCGCCAGGAAGGAAATTGCAATGCCAGTCGACACCCACCCAATCCGCATTCTCTCGCAACGCCTTAGTATTGAGCCCTTCTGCGAGCAGGACGTTGCTGAGTCTTTCCCTTGTCTCACACCGTCTCTGACTCGCTACATGTCCTGGGAACCGCCTGCCTCGCTAGAAGAGTACGCGCAAGTCTGGGAGCAGTGGCTGCCTGCGATAGCGGATGGCAGCGACATCGTGTTCACGGTCAGGGAACTGGTGAGTGCCCGTTTTACCGGCTTGGTCGGGCTGCACCATACCGGCAGTGAAACACCGGAGTTGGGTATCTGGATCCGTGAAGATAAACACGGGCTGGGCTTTGGTGGTGAAGCGGTGCGGGCGGTTGTTCAGTGGGCTAGCAAGCGGGTGGCGGCAAAGTGCTTTATTTACCCTGTGGCGACGCAGAATCGTGCGAGTCGACGTATTGCCGAAGCTTTGGGGGGAGTTGTCATTGAGAGGCGGATGACGGAGAAATATGATTCGGTTGTGTACCAGATACCGGGGGGTTAACTCTGGGTAACAGGTTTGCCGATTGTTGACCTTCACGAACGGCAGAAACCGGCCAAAAGCGGACTCTCGACCTGTTCCGGCTTATGCCTCGAAACAGCCACTCGGATCTGTCGGAAGTATTTCCTCGGTGGGTTGTCCTATCGGAATACGGTATCCTCACCAGCCAAACCTCCTTGGTTCAGTAGACATGACGCACAAGAATTTTGGTGCAATGCGAAATGATGTTGATGCAGCAATCCTTAGCGGCGAAGGCCGGCATTTCTTAGACTTCCATTTCGCCAACCATAACGAATTCGCACAGGAATTCGTCGCGCTGATGTGTATTCTTGAAGATCTTTCCCCTGGGGCGGGAAGCGCCACGGTGAAGAAAATTGCATCTCTACGCGGTACAGATCCAGCAACGTATGACCAAATCATTCAGGCGCTTTGCGAGTTAGTCATCGGGAAAAGGTTTATCAAGACGTTCCCAGCAGACAAGGGATTCACGCTGCATTGGGAGCCCACGGACGTTGGTAAAGCGAATCCCGAGTTCATGCTTGTGGGACCCGAATGGCGCGTATTGGTGGAAGTGAAATGCCCCTCGTTACATGAGTACGAGGCTAAGAACCGTGCTGCAACGCAACAACTTGCGGCAAGGCTTCCTTTCCTCAAAGATATTATGTCCTCATCCTCCGGCGGAGAGCCAGCTCTCCCGCTGGACAACAAACTGAAGGATTTCTTAGTAAGTGCCGAAAAGAAGTTTTCTAGTTTTCAAGAGGTCTCCATTCCCACTTACGGAGTGCTTGTGGTCTGCTGGACAGAGCGAATGTTTGAAGCTGTGTCACCACTCTCGAATGAGGGATGCGGACTGCTCAATGCGGAGAGCTTCTATCGTAAAGATGATGCCGTCGTGCAGTTCCCGCACGTCTCTGGCGTGATCACCACCCAGCAACAAAGCTTCTTAAAAAGTGCACTTGCAGGGAATCGCCCAGATCATCTAGCATCCGATCTGGATTATGGTTCATATTGGAAGCCACGAACCCCAGTGAATCCTGTCTTCTCTCCTAACGAGTTCGCTAAGAGACAGTTGCCGGAGGAAATCATCAATGCGCTGGAAGCTGTGATGGTCGGAAAGGGCCTAGATCCAATGGGTGGTCCAATGGACTTTGTCTTTTGGTTCAACAGGTAAGGCCATCTTTGCTCCTGCGGTACAGTTGATCACGGGTATGAAGCGCCTGTTTCGGAACCTACAATTTAAAAATCAAATGACCGCTTAGGGTCGAAAGCAATCGGCCGCGTCTGACCGCATTCGACCCCAAGCATTCAGTGTATAGATGCACGAAATCGCTGCTAAGTCTCAGCTATATGCAGAATCTCACCTAGCAAGAGATAACAGTTTAGAAATAATGATCTAGCTTCTTCCGCAGATACATCATTATGAACGCCTGTCGAGACCCGGTCATAAAGGTTTGCGAGATTTTGACGAATCTTAGTTTTTCGCGATTTGCTCTCAGTTTTTTCGTGAACTAAAGCATTGATTCTATTTTGATGCCTGTTCGCGCCTAGCGAAACTTCATTTCCGCCTATGTTAATCGTCGTTTCTCTTGCGGGGTAAATTGAGTCTGCAAAAGAATCAATTATTCTGCGAACCGTGGTTAAAGCTTGACTAATGGATTCAGCATCTCCTTCCGCCAGCCTTGATATAACTGACGGTATCTGCTCTAGGACGTCACCACAATGAGCGGATATCAGGCTATCTACGTCGCTCTTGTATTTCTCAAAAATAGATTCGGACAAGCTATCAAATTCTTTTTCATAATATATTGCCGAAACGAATGCATGAAGTATCGAAAGAACTCGACTTTTAATTGCGCTCAAGGTGGCTATGTAGCTTGTTGTATTGGCTAGCTGTGTTTCGTACATGCCCATTACGCGAAATGCCCAATCACCACTAGTGTCGGGAGTGGTCAAAGATTTTAATTTGATATTCTGAGCGGCCAGTGCGGCCTCCTGCTGCGCAAGAGGTCCCCAATAGCCTTTCTTTTCCTCCCTATTTGCCCATCTACCTGTAAGCCCCATGTACTTCAGCGATATTTCATTTGTGCTGTTATACCCTTGCATCTCCAGGGTGATCCAATATTTAATCTCGTCAGATCCGACCCATCTGGCAAGTCTTGATGCTTTCAAAAGCAATGACTCGGCAGGCAGCCTGCTTAGTTCTATGTCGTCCAGCAGCTCTTTGGCTAAGGCAAGGATGTGTTCTGATCTGCTTTGCTCCACTGAAAACCCCTTCCCTAGAAAATAATTTTGCCGGGCCGCCGGAATATCATAATGGCACTAAAAACGTCGATCGTCTGCTTCTGGCCGAAAGCTGCCGCATTTTGTGTCATTCGACCCAGCCATCAAAAGCAAATCGCCGCGTCGTCGTACGTGCGTACAGCGACGCGGCGATTAAAGGGGCTTTCGCTTTGGGTGCTTGAAAATCATCCAGCGTACGGCACTTCGCGGTCGAGCAGCCGGGCAGTAAGCAGTACGCCCAGTTCGCTCAGTTGGTGGATGGCGAGGGCGATGTCGCGGTGTTTGCCGTTGAGGTCTTCAGACAGGTCGAGCAGCAGGGTGCTGACGCTGGTGAAGGTTTCGTAGCTGTTGGTGATAAGGGTTTCGTTGCTGGCGTTGGGGGCAACGTTGAAGAGGGCACTTGAATCAGCTTTTGACATGAGTAGACATCCTGAGTGATGCCACCACCTTTCCGCTACTAAACAGTGGGTGGCAGCTGTACGCAGGTTAGTAGACCGGTGGATATCTAAAGCCGGCGCGCCCGAAGACGCCCTACGCACAGCCACCATCAAGCACAGACGCACTGTCTGACTGATGAAACTCATGCACTAATAGATACCCAAGCTCAGGCTACTAAACCCGAATCACTGAACAATTCAGCGACCGAGCCACCTTAGAGACGGCCACCCCAGCGCACAAGCCGGCGGATTCTGACGCACGCGTAGGCAATGGAGCAAGCCGCGGCGAGGGAATCGGATTTTGCCTTCAGGCGCTGCTCTGCGGTGCACTATAGGGGTCATGCACTATAGGGGTCAGACCGCTATTAATCAGAAAGCCAGGGTCGGACCACACTCTATATAGTGGTGGCCTGACCCCGTTTGTACTTGCACACCCACAGCCAGAGCAGTTATTACACCAAGCCTGGCTGGAAAGTATTGGAGCGCTTTGAGGCCTGGGGGAAAGAGCAATACCTATGTCACGGCGTTTATAGTCAAGGCTGGCTTCAAATTTGTGCCGCTTTTTATAAGCAACAAAACTGTGATTTGACGTCTGCGTTTTAACACAGCCTTGGTCGATAGCTGCCACTGGCGTGCCCACGGCCCACATCAAGATCCCCAGAGACCTCAGAAGGGTCTCGCGCCCGGTCAGGAGAAGATTGACCTCAATGGAGATTCAACGGATCACGCATCTGCCGCCCCAAATCCTCGACCTGGAAAAAGCGGCAGTTGCAGAAGGCTTCAGGTTTCTCACCCGGCTGACTTCAGAATGGCAATCAGGCACCCATCGCTTTGATGCGCCTGGCGAATGCCTCATGGCGGCTTATCTGAACCAGCAGCTTGTGGGCATTGGAGGCCTGTCGGTTGATCCGTTCACCCATGACCGTACAGGAAGGCTGCGACGTGTGTATGTGGCGCCTGCGTCACGCGGGCAAGAGGTTGGCCGCAGACTGGTTGGCGCATTGCTTGCCCACGCCGCAGTGCATTTTGAACGTGTGCGTCTCTACACCGACACCTCCCAGGGGAACACTTTTTACCTGCGCTGCGGATTCATTCGAATAGAAGACGCTCATGCGAGCCATATCGTGCAGGTCGCAAGCCTTTGAGTATGTTGGGCATCGGCAAGAATCGGTGACTCAGCTTTTAACAGGTTGCACTGCACGTTCAGATTCATTCGCGTATAGCTCAGGGCACCAAGGGAGCCGACCTACAGCCTCAACCCCTTTTCAGCGCTTGGCCAGATACCGCCTTTTAAGCTTGCTGAAACGTTTCATCGAGTTTATAAATCGCACACAACTCCAAAAAAGGCTATCGCCATGACACCACTCAAATTCGTTGTCGCCCTCAGCGCACTCTCTGCCGCCTCCCACGCCATGGCCTGGGACTACGTGCTCCTCGACACCGACAAAGCCGCCCAGAACTGGCAGGTCACCAGCCAGCAACTCGGCGTGCAAACCGACAAACCCTTCAGCGTAACCTTGCGCACCTTGCACGGCGGTCGGCAGGAGGGCGTGAGCATTGTCGACATCGATAACGGCACGATGAAGCTCTCGGTAGTGCCAACTCGCGGTATGAATGTGTTGCAGGCTTCGGTCGGCGAGGTGCGCATGGGGTGGGATTCACCGGTCAAGGAAGTGGTCAATCCTTCCTTTATCGAGCTCACTGGCCGCGGCGGGCTGGGCTGGTTGGAAGGTTTCAACGAGCTGGTCACCCGTTGCGGCTACGAATGGGTCGGTCACCCGGGCATCGACAATGGCGAATTGCTGACCCTGCATGGTCGGGCGGCGAATATCCCTGCGAATAAAGTCACCCTGCACATCGATGAAAAACCGCCGTACGCCATCACTCTGCGCGGTGAGCTGAAAGAGCAGGCGTTCAAGAAGGTCGACTTCTCCGTGGCGACCGAACTGGTCACCGAACCCGGCAGCGTTGTGTTCGCGCTCAACGACACGCTGACCAACAACGGCGACTATCCGAAGGAATACCAGGCGCTGTATCACAGTAACTTCAGCACCCCGTTCCTGGAGCAGGGCGCGCGGTTCGCCGCGCCGGTGAAGCAGGTGTCGCCGTTCAACGACAAGGCCAAGGGCGAACTGGCCGACTGGCAAACCTACCGCGCACCCACCAAGGACTACGACGAAACGGTTTACAACGTGGTGCCCTATGCCGATGCCAAGGGCGATACCTTGACCGTGCTGCATAACAAGGCCGGTAGCCTGGGCGTGTCGGTTGGTTTCAATACGCAGACACTGCCGGTATTTTCCCTGTGGAAGAACACCGATACCCAAGGGCAGGGCTATGTCACGGGGCTGGAGCCGGGGACAAGTTTTTCCTACAACCGTCGTTATCAGCGGCCGCTGAACCTGGTACCTACCATTGGGGCCAAGGAACACAAGCAGTTCCGCATCAGCTACAGCTTGTTGGCGGATAAGGCGGCTGTGGACAGGGCTTTGAAGCAGGTCAGCGAGATTCAGGCGGGTCGCGAGACCGAGGTGCGGCAGACGCCGTTGGTTGATTTGACCAAGGAGTAAGGCCAGCTAAAGCGCGGTCGGGGCCTGCACTGCTTACGCAGGCAGGCGCGGGGTTCACGCCCGGCGCGCGGTCAACAACACCGCCGCCGCCGCCGATAACAGCCCCGCGCAGCAACGATTGAAGAGCCGCTTGCCGCTCGGCTCGGCGAACCAGCGGCGCATGTGCAGGCCCATGTAGGCGTAGGCGCTGATGGCGATCCATTCCAGGGCCAGGAACAGTGCGCCCAACAAAGCGAATTGCGCGGTGATGGGTTGGCCGGGCACCACGAACTGCGGCAGGAAAGCGGTGAAGATCAGGATGGCTTTGGGGTTGCCTGCCGCCACCAGAAACTCCTGCCGCGCCAGGGCCCATAAGCCGACTTTTTTCGTCGCCGTTTCCGCTTCTGCCTGCGGGTCTGCCCGCCACAGTTGGTAGGCCAGGTAAAACAGATACGCCGCGCCGAGCAGCTTGATCGCGTAGAACAACAACTCCGATGTTTGCAGCACCACCGCCAGCCCGGCGGAGGCGAGGGCGATCATGCCGGCGAAGGCCAGCAAGCGGCCGATACCGGCGAGGCAGGAGGTGCGGTAGCCGTAACGGGTGGCGTTGCTCACCGACAGCAGGTTGTTGGGGCCGGGTGCCATGTTGAGGGCGAAACAGGCGGGCAGGAAGAGGGCGAGGGTGGCGAGGTCCATGGCGGCTCCGGAGTGGGTCGGGCGGGAGTGTCGAGAATAAGGGTTGTTGGGGCGGTGCGGCAATCCGTGCGCCGAAAGCGGGCGTTATCCAGCGGGTATTACCCCTAGTCAAACTTAATTTCGTCACAGGGTCGCGTGCATAGTCAGACGACGGCAAGATGGAGCAAACCCATGATCCGCAGAGCGTTACCTGCCGACGCCAAGGCTGTCGCCCAGGTGCATATCAGCAGTTGGCAAGACGCGTATCGCGATCTGATGCCTGCCCATTACTTGAGCGCGCTGAATACAACGCTGGCTCAACGGGAAACGCATTGGCGCCGCTTGATTGCATCGGGCGAGTCGAACGTCTGGGTTGCGGAGTTGGACCAGCAGATTGTCGGTTGGATATCGGTCGGCGCCAGCCGCGATGACGATGCCGTTGGGGCAGATGCCGGTGAGGTCATGGCGCTCTATGTGTTGGCCCGGTATTGGCAAACAGGCGTCGGGCTGGCCCTGTGGCGCGCGGGCCTGCGGGATCTGATGGCGCAAGGATATGCGCGTTTGACGCTGTGGGTCCTGGCAGGTAATGAAAGGGCTATCCGATTTTATCGCAAGGCAGGATGTGTTGAGCAAACCGGAACAGAGCGCACGCTTGAGAGGGGCGGTGTCACCCTGGTGGAGGTGAGGTATGGGTTGCCGATAATGCGAGTGACTCAGCCATGCTTCCTTTGAAAATAAACTGATAGCCCACAATATAAGAACCCACTGTGTTTGCCCGGGCAGTCACCCATACGGCATCCATGCCGCACTGCCTCTGTTTGTTCTAATCATCAGGATGGAGCTGAGATTGCCCATCCTACAGATACGCCTCCGATGCCCGCATTTGTAGGGTCGCCTTCCCAGCTTTACACCCAATCATCCGCCAGAATCTCCGCCCCTTCTCACAGCCTTTTTACTTGTACGAATCCTTACCTTACCTGATAGAATGCGACAAATTCTCATTAACATTTGTCCTATCCCGTGCAGTCTATTCCTTCGGCTAACCCTCATCCGTCCATCGACCAGCTTTACAGCCACCATCACGGCTGGCTGCAGGGCTGGCTTCGCCATCGCCTGGGCAATGCGGCCGATGCGGCGGACCTGGCGCAGGACACTTTCCTGCGCCTGCTCAGCAACGGGCTTGGCGAGCCGCTGAGTTTCACATCGCCGCGCGCCTACCTGGCCACCGTTGCCAATCGCCTGACCCTCAACCTCTATCGCCGTCGCTCACTTGAGAAAGCCTATCTGGCGGCGCTGGCGCAAGCGCCGCAGGAACAGGTGCCGTCCCTGGAAAATCAGGCGCTGGTGCTTGAAGCCCTCGACGAGATCGACCAGGTACTTGCCTCATTGCCAGTCAAAACCCGGCAGGCATTCCTGATGGCGCAGCTGGAAGGGTATACGCAGGAAGAGATTGCCAGCCGGCTCAATCTCAGCGTGCGCTCGGTGCAGCGCTATCTTGTGCGGGCCTTCGAGGAGTGCATTGTGTTGGCCAGCCAGAGCGCGGCATGACTAACGCGCCCATCGACCGGCGCATTGCCCGTGAAGCGGCAGGCTGGTTCGTGCGCTTGCAGAACAGCGACGCCGGTGCCAACGAACACGCCGCAGCAGCCGAGTGGCGAGCACAACATGCTGACCATGAACGCGCCTGGCAACTGGCCGAGCGTTTCAGTGATCGAGCCCGGCACCTTGTCGGCTCTGCCGGGCGCAGTGCATTGGAGCGCCCGCAAAGCCCGCAGAGGCGGCAGGTGCTCAAGAACCTTGCATTGCTGATCGCGGTCGCTCCCTTGGGCCTCGCGGCATACCGGAACCTGCCGTGGCGTGAGTGGCAGGCGGATGAACGCAGCGCCACCGGACAGCAGCGCACCCTGGACTTGCCGGATGGCGCACAGATCCGCCTGAACACCGACAGCGCCGTCGATATCGCCTATGAGGACAGCGTTCGTCGCGTGCGCCTGATTGCGGGCGAGATGCTCGTCGAGGTGCCCCACAAGAGCGCAATGCGGCCGTTCATCGTCGAGACCGCGCAAGCGCAACTCGCCCTTTTGGGCAGCCGTTTTTTGGTGCGTCAGTACCCGCACATGACTTACCTTGCCGCGCTGCAGGGCGCTGCCCAGGTACGCCCATGGCTGTCACGCGGGGATGCAGGAACGTTGCGAATTGCCGCCGGCCGGCAGACCTACGTGAACAACCACCTTGCGCAGGCCCCGACAGCGCTGGAGGCGGACCGGCTCGACTGGCTGAGCGGCGTGCTTCGTGCAGACAAGATGCGCCTTGATGACTTCATCAATGAGCTGGACCGCTATCGACCCGGCCTGCTGCGTTGCGACCCGGCAGTGGCCGGGCTGCTGATCTCCGGCGCTTTCCAGTTGCGCGACACCGATCAGATTCTCCAGGCCCTCAGCCAGACCCTGCCGGTGAGCATCCACTACCGCACGCCCTATTGGGTGACTGTCACCGCGCGTATGAACGCTTAAAAAGATTGTCGTGTTTTCGTTGGGCTGCGTGTCCCCCTCATAACAACATCACTTCCATAGGGCGGGGACGAACACATGGCGACGACGCAAGGCATGCAACCATTGACACGGACAGTACACGCGGCCGCGCTGGGACTGATGATTGCGGGCGGCAGCCTGCCCGCCGCATCCTCGCACGCCGCCGAGTCTGATGCCCGGCAGAGTCGTACCTACCAGGTGCCGGCGGGTAACCTGAGCCGAGCACTCGCGGCTTTCGCCAGCCAGGCGGGGATCACCCTGCCCATCGAGCCGGCCGTGGTGGAGGGCCTGCGCAGCCCGGGCCTGAATGGCGTCACCAGCGTGGACGTCGGCCTGCAGCAACTGCTGCAGGGCACAGGCCTGCAAGCCACAGCACAGGGCAATGGCCTTTATCTGCTGAGCCCGCAGGCCGCCGGTGCGACCCTGGAGCTGGGCGCAACCAGCATTACCGGACAAGGGCTGACGTCAACCACCGAACACAGCGGTTCCTACACCACCGGCGCGATGCAGACGGCCACCAAGTTGCCCCTGAGCCTGCGCGAAACGCCGCAGTCGGTCAGCGTGGTGACGCGCAAGCGCATGGACGACAAGGCCATGACCAGCATCAGTGACGTGGTCAAAAGTGCGCCGGGGCTTTTCTTGAATAACGCCGGTGGCGTCGGGCGACCCACGTTCAGCGCACGTGGCTTCGACGTCGACAACATCATGTATGACGGTTTCCCCACCAGCTTCCTGACCTATCTGCCCAGCGGCGAGGCCAACCTGGCCATGTACGACCGGGTGGAGATCGTGCGTGGCGCTACCGGGTTGGCCCAGGGCGCCGGCAGCCCGGCGGGCGCCATCAACCTGGTGCGCAAGCGCCCGACCCATCAATTCCAGGCCACGCTTACCGGCAGCGCCGGCAGCTGGGATGATTACAGCGGTACGCTGGATGTCGGCGGCCCGCTCAATGACAGCGGCACCCTGCGTGCGCGTACGGTGGTCTCACGGCAAGACGCCAAAAGTTTCCGTGACTCGGTCGAGAGTGATAACGACCTGTTCTACGGTGTAGTCGACGCCGACCTCAGTGAAAGCACCACCCTCACGCTCGGCGGCTACAGACAGAAAACCCATACCAACTACATCTGGGGCGGGTTGCCCATGGCCCGCGGTGGCGGCCATCTGGGGCTGCCACGCGACACCTTCCTGGGGCACGACTGGGAATACTCCGACAATCGCACCACCGGGTATTTCGCCACCCTGGAGCAAGGCTTGCCCAACGACTGGACACTGCGTGCGGCCGCCATGCAGTCGAAAACCGACGCCGATGTGCTGGCCTCTTCGGTATGGGAATACGATCGCCATTACCTCTGGACCGAAGCCATGGAGCAGAAGGAAACCGGCTACGACCTGGCGCTCAGCGGCCCTTTCCAATTGTTCGGCCGGCAGCATGACCTGACGCTGGGGGTCAGCAAGCGCCAGCTGGATTATCGTTCCGGCAAGGCCTGGAGTGCCTACGTCGATGCCGGCATCAATCCCTTCACGTGGAATCCACACGGGCATGCCAAGCCCGATTACGTCAGAGGCGGCAACGGCCTTCCCGAGACCACCACGCAAGATAGTGTCTATGCCAGTACCCGGCTGCGCCTGACCGAACCCCTTTCGCTGATTCTCGGCGGTCGTGTCGACTGGTACGAATTCGAAGACAGTGCAAACCGTGAAAGCGACTACAAAGTCACCCGTAATCTGACCCGTTATGCCGGGCTGGTCTACGACCTGGACGCCAATCACTCGGTGTATGTCAGCTACACCGACATCTTCAAGCCGCAGAGCGGCAAAGGTGTCGACAGGCGCGTGATTATCCCCATCGTGGGCGAGAACTACGAAGTAGGGATCAAGGGCGAATACGTTGATGGCGCCTTGAACGCGAGCATGGCGGTTTTCCAGATCGACCAGAAGAATCGCGCCCAAGAGCTGCCGGACGTCAAAGGCTGCGGCTCAGGCCCGGCCAGTGCCTGCTATGAGGCGGCCGGGCTGGTGCGCAGCCGCGGCGTCGATCTGGAAATCCAGGGGGCCCTGACCGATAACTGGCAATTGGCGGCTGGCTACACGTACACCCAGACCCACTACGTGAGCGACGCCAACGCCGCCCGAGAAGGTGAAGACTTCGACCGCAAGAAACCGCGTCAACTGTTCAAACTGTCGACCATTTACAGCCTGCCCGGTGAGCTGCAGCGCTGGCGCGTTGGCGGCGATGTCTACCAGCAGAGTCGCATCCGCACCTCGGGAGGGGCAGGTGCCACCGCCTGGAAAAACCAGCAGGGCGCTTACACGGTGGTCGGCCTGGTGGCGGGCTACAAGGCCAGCGAGCAATTGGATCTGCAAGTCAACCTGAACAATCTGTTCGACCGGGTCTACTACAGCAGTGTGGCCAATGGCGCTTACAGCCCATATGACATCTACGGCGACCCGCGTAATGTGAAATTGACTGCGCGTTACAGCTTCTAGGGCATAGGTATTGATACGGCTTTGGGGGGACGCTGAAGTTGTGGCGAGGGAGCGTGGTCCCCGTTGCGGCCCGGCGTCCTTCACCATCCAAATGTGGGAGGGGGCTTGCCCCCGATGGTGGCCTCAGGGCCGACCAGGATTTTGTGTCGATCCCGATCTAAATGTGGGAGGGGGCTTGCCCCCGATGGTGGCCTCAGGGCCGACCAGGATTTTGTGTCGATCCCGATCTAAATATGGGAGGGGGCTTGCCCCCGATGGCGGCCTCAGCGCCGACGAGGATTTTGTGTCGATCCCGATCTAAATGTGGGAGGGGCCTGCCCCCGATGGCGGCCTCAGGGCCCGACCAGGATTTTGTGTCGATCCCGGTCCAAATGTGGGAGGGGGCTTGCCCCCGATGGCGGCCTCTGGCCCGACCAGTATTTTGTGTCGATCCCGATCTAAATGTGGGAGGGGGCTTGCCCCCGATGGCGGCCTCTGGGCCGACCTGGATGTTGGATCAGACCGGGTACATATCCGTTTCTGCGGTCACGGCTACTATGGGTTCCGCTTTTACAGCGGGTCACTTTTGGAAAAGAGCCCCAAAAGTAACCAAAAAGGCTCTTGCCCCACCACTCGGCACCTCGCCTAGGCTCGGTGTGCCCGAACGCAGGCTTGAATCCGTGGGCCGCCGCCACGCGCCATCCATGGCGCGGGGCGGCTAACCCGGCGTCCTGCCGGGTTACCCACGGATTCAAGCCTGCGTTCGGCCAGCGTGGTTTAACGGGGCGCCTTAGATCAAAAGCCAGATCAAGATCGAGATCAAGATCAAGAGCGACTCGCTTCGCATCGTGGTTGCGGTGGGTGCATATCGGCGCATAGCTATGCTTGCAGGGAGTCGCTCGTCGTCACAGGCGCAAGAGGCATGGCCGGCTGCAGTTATCGATTGAGCGCAATCCTCACCCGAAACACCGTGCCCTGTTCCGTGTCGGAGCTGACCTCAATCGACCCACCATGGGAGGCGACGATTTCCGAGGCGATGAACAGCCCCAGGCCCAGGCCCTCCGTGGGGCCGTGGTCGATTGCGGTACGCTGGGAAAAACGGCCCATGGGGTTGAATATGAACGGGAGCGCATCCTCGGGTATCGCTTCACCGCTGTTGTGCACGGTGAATACCGCGGAATCCTCTTGTATACCCAGCTCGACCTGGATAGGCCGTGTGGTGTCGCCATGCTGCACCGCGTTACTGATGATGTTTGAAAACACCTGCTCCATCCGCCCGCCGTCAAACTTGCCTGACACGCTTGTGTTCGCGTCGAACGTCACGATGGCTTCGGGATGAAACGCGCGAATTTCCTCGATCACCCGCTGACACAGCGGCGAGAGGTTTATATCGGCGGTTTTGACCGGGATGCCCGGCCCCATCTGGCAGCGTGTCAGGTCAAGCAGGTCGCCGACAATCTGGCTCGCTCGGCGCACGCTGGTGTAGACCTGATTGGCGATCTTGGTCGCCCGGGCACCGGCGTCCTGCGAGCGTCGCAGCACGTCGGCACCCAGCAGGATTGCGCCGAGTGGGGTGCGCAGATCGTGGCCGAGGATGCCCAGGAACATATTGCGCGAGGCCTCGACCGCTCGTGAATAGCTGGCAATCGATTCGGCCAGGGCCTGGTCAATGGCCTCGTGGAATCGGGTCATGTCGTCGACGTTGATCGGTGTGCCGTCCTTGACCTGGCGCATCCACTGGCTGACCACACTGGTGCGCAGCGCGCGGTATTCCGAGACCATCTGATCGATCGTGAACCCGGCCATCAGCCGCGTCATTGCATGGGTTTCCGCCGCGGTTTCCTGATCATCCGCCGGGGCCAGGCCCTGGGCCTTGTCGATTTGCTCCTGGCGGGTCTGCTTGGTGCGCAGGTCGCTGACGATGGCCAGCAACATCTGCTCGGCATGATCGCGCAGCGCGACGCTGTCGAGTGCCTCGCCCGGGGTGTCGAGGGTTCTGGCAAAATCTTCCCAGGCCTGCAGAATCGGCTCGAGGTTTTCCAGAATGAAGTCGGGCAGGCGCATGTCTGTAATCCTGATGGGAGGCGGGCAGAAAAGCGAGGCTGCACAGATGAAGGGGCAATGCCCGGCAGTGTAGGAGGTTGTTCGTCGCTTTTAAAGCCCGGCCGCTAGCGTGAGGCCGCTGATCCCATCGGTGCACAGACAGCATTCATGGGGCTGACGCTACAGCCCCAATGTCAGCGACCGCAGCCTTTGTTCCACCACGCTGTCAAAATGGCTTGCCAGCTGCTCGCAGCGCTCCGGGGTGAGCCCTTCACAGCAGGTTATTCCCAACACAAAGCCCTGGGCCTTGGCACCGCCTTTGACGGCAAGAATCATCGACCCCGCCAGCTCGATCTCACGCAGAATTCTGTCAGCCTGTCGCTTTATAGGGCCGGGCAAGTCGTTCAAGGCTTCTTTCATGGCCGTTCTCCGCAGGCATTCACTACACACAAGGCAACGGAGGCACTGTCGGCCTCTTGAAAGCATCGACCGAAGGATGGTGCGAGAGTTTCGTCGTGCGCGATCGGGAGGCGATGATCTGCAGTGCAAAGCCAAACCTGCCCAACCTTTCAATGTTCTGTAGGAGCGCTCGAGCCCCGGCGAGGCTGCGATGGCGGTGGGTCAAGCGATGAAGAGGTCGACCTTGCGGCCGACCCACGACTGTTCGTACACCCTTGAATCAGGGATGAAACCTGCGCCCCAGCGCATCCAGGCGTACGGCGATCGGTGGCAGGCGTTCGCTGCTGCGGGCCAGGGTTTCCACGTCGTCGGCGGTGTTTTGCGCGATGTGCTGCACCGATTGCAGGCGCTCGACAATTTCCAGGTTCGCCGAGCTTTGCTCGCGGGTGGTGGTGACGATGCGGCCATTGAGTTGGTCGATATGCGCAATGTCTTCGCCCACTGCGCGCAGCATATCGACGGCCACTTGGCTGTCTTCCACGCAACGCTCCACACCCTGGCGGCTGTCGTGCATGGCTTCGACGGCCTGGCGGCTGCCTTGCTGCAAGCCTTCGATGATGGTCTTGATTTCCTGGGTGGAGAGGGCGGTGCGCTGGGCCAGGCTACGCACTTCGTCGGCGACCACGGCAAAGCCACGGCCTTGCTCGCCGGCGCGGGCGGCTTCGATGGCGGCATTGAGGGCAAGCAGGTTGGTCTGGTTGGCGATGCTGCTGATCACCTCCAGCACCGAACCGATTTGCTCCGCCTGCACGGCCAGCGATTGCACGGTCGATTGCGTGCCATTGATGCGCGAGGCCAGTTGCGTGATTTCATGCTGGGCGCGCCCAACGCTTTGCTGACCGCGTTCAATCTGCTGGCTGGCTTGGCCGGCGTGCTCCACGGCCTGTTCGACGTGCACAGTGATGTGGCCCGTGGCGTCTTCCATGCGCTGCATCGAGCCGGTCATTTCATTGATTTGCGCCAGTTGATGCCGCGCGCCTTGTTCCAGGGTGCCGCTGGCCGTGGCCAGTTCCTGGCCGAGTTGGCCCAGGCCATGGGAGTCGCGTGCGACGCCGTCGATCAGGTGAGTGAGTTGCTGCAGGAAATGGTCGAAGCGCTTGGCGAGGGACACGTGCTCCTTGTCTTCACCCTTGGCCGTGTCTTCGGTGAACTGCGAGGTGACGGCGAGCATTTTTTCCAGCATTTCCTGACTTTCGACTGCTTCGGCGTGGCTATGCACGGCGAGGTAGAGCAGGGCGACGGTTTCCATCACTACATAGAAGGCGTGGACGAAGATCATCGTCCAGCCGCCATGATGCGCCATCACAAACACCGGCCAGCCTTGATGCTGCAGGGCATGGAACACCAGGTGATGCACGGCGATGGTCAGCGCCGCCACCAGGATCGGCAGCCAGTCACGGTAGAACGTCAATACCGCGAGCAGCGCGAAGATACCAAAGTGCGCTTCGATGACACCCTGCGCCTGGTTGATGTGCAAGGCGGCCATCACCATCAGGCCGGCACCGAGTGCGCAGCGCATCGCACGGGTGCCGCCAATGGCGCGATACAGCGCGGTCAGCACCACGCCGGTGCCGCCACCGACGATCACCGCCTGGGTGAAGGTGTCATGCCAGAACCCCAGGCCGAGGGAGAACAGGAACATCAGCCAGATCAACGCCAGCATGATGCGGTCGGCCTTGCGATAGTGCTCCAGAAAGCGTGTGCGGAGGGGCATTGGCGTTTACTCCATGTGATTTAGCCAGGAATCAAGCACGCGGCGTGCCACGCGCGGAGCCGGTAAAGAGCCAGGCAGGTGCGGCGATAAGATCCGGCAAATCGGTTATCGGCACGTCGCAGGGAGACTTTAAGAACGGCTGCCCGGGCGGGCAGCCGAGGTTGCAATGACGATCAGAAGCTGTACTTGGCCGTCAGCATCATGTTGCGCGGGCTGCCGTAGGAGTCGCCGCCGTAGCTGACGTCCTCGGAGATGGACTGGTAGTAGTGCCGATCAAAGATATTGTTGGCGTTGAGCTGCAGATCCAGGTGCTGGTTGACCCGGTACCCGGCCATCAGGTCGGTGACGGCGTAGCCGCCTTGCTTGAGCCGATAGGTGCTGCCGTCCGCCAGCTGGATGTCGTTGTACATACGGCTCTGCCAGGACACGTTGCCGCCCACCCGGAGTTTCTCCAGCGGGCCCTGGAAGTTGTAGCGGGTGGTGACCTTGAACAGGTGTTCCGGGGTGTCGGTATCGAACTGCTTGTTGACCTTCTGCGGGTTGGCGTCGTCCCTGATAGTGTGGGTGCGCGCGTAGGTGTAGCCACCGCCGACCTGCCAGTTGTCGGTCAAGGCGCCTTGCAGTTCGAAGTCGATGCCCTGGCTGCGGATCTCCCCCGAGGCTTGATAGCAGGCCGCCTGCGGGCAGTCCGGCACAACGATCTGCACGGCACGGTTTTCCTGGTCGACACGGAACAGCGCCACGCTGGCATTCAGTGCGCCGCCCAGGTATTCGCCCTTGATGCCCACTTCATAGTTTTTGCCGACGATGGGCTTGAGCGGCGTCGCGCCGGTGCTCTTTTCTTTTTGCGGCGTGAAGATGTCGCTGTAGCTGGCATACACCGAGTGCTGGTCGTCCAGCTCGTAGATCAGGCCTGCGTAGCGGGTGAGGTTGCGGGTGACCTTATAGTCGCCGTCGCCGTCGCGGTTGTCATAGTCGTACCAGTCCAGGCGCCCGCCGAGGATCAGCTTGAGCGGGTCGGCCAGGCTCAGGCGCGTGGTGACGTAGACACCGTCCTGGGTGGTGACGTCACGCTGGTTGGTGGTGCGGGTGAAGTTCGGCTTGCCGGCATTGATCGGCCAATCCAGACGGTACGGGCTGTAAGCGTGGGTGGTCATGTCGTAGATGCGTTTGCTGGCGCCCACCACCAGCTCATGGGTGCGCCCGAACGCCTGGAACGGGCCGCTGGCAAAGGCGTCGAGCCCGGCCTGATTTTCATCGAAGGCGGCCTGGTACACCGTGCGCGCCAAGGTATTTTCGACCCAGCGCGACTGGTAGGAGCCGGAGAACAGCGCGTTTTGTTCGGCGTAATTGGCATTGACCTGCAGTTTCCAGTCGTTGGCCAGTTGCTGGCGCAATTCGACGAAAACCGTGTTGATCTCCTGGTCCTTGTTCTCCCAGTCGGTGCCGGGATTGTAGGAACGCGACAGGCCAAGGTGATGGCCGTCCAGGCCGACCATCGACGAGCCCCAGAAGTAGTTGGTCTTGTCTTTCTGGTTGGAGTAGCCGAGCGTCAGGCTCGTGTCCTCGCTCAGGTCGGCTTCGGTCACGGCGTAGAACAGGCCGTGATCCTGCTCGGCCTTGTCGATGAAACTGTTGGCGTCGCGGTAGGAGGTGACCACTCGGCCGCGCCAGGTGCCGCTGTCATTGAGGGGGCTGGAGGCGTCGAGTTCGCCACGGTAGTCGTCCCAACTGCCGGCGGCACCGGTCAGGGTGACTTTCTGCTCGTCCAGGGGCCGCTTGCGAATCAGGTTGATGGCCGCTGATGGGTTGCCGGCGCCGGTGACCAGCCCGGTAGCGCCGCGTACCACCTCGACGCGATCGAACATTGCCAGGTTCGGTTGAGCCCCTACGTCGACGCCGTTATAGCCACTGGGAATGCCGTCGTACATGAGGTTGTCGACGTTGAAACCGCGCGCAGTGTAGGCCTGCCGGCCGGGGCCGTTGGAGTAGTTGAGGAACAATCCCGGCGTGGCATTGACCACATCGTTGATGCTGGTCATCGCCTGGTCATCCATGCGCTGACGGGTAATCACGGTGACGGCCTGCGGCGTTTCGCGCAGGGTCAGCGGCAGCTTGGTCGCGGTGCTCATCGAACCGGTGGTGTACGACTGGCTGCCTTCGGTGGTTTCGCCAAGCTGTTGGCCGGAAACCTCTGTGGCGCCCAGTTCTATGGTGGCGGGCTGAGTGGCGACGTCGGCGGCGAAGGCCGCGTGGGAGGTGGTCAGACAGATGGCCATCGCTATCAAGCTGGGTGAAAACCCTTTATCGCCGTGGTGGTGCACAGACATGAATGTAACTCTCCCGGAATGCCGTCCGTGGCGAATAATAAGGCTGTTGATAATTATTCGCGGCAGTGTGGCAGATCAGGTCTGTGGGAAAAAGCCCAATGAATGAATCAGTTAACGAATTTTTCACACGTGGGGAGGGCCAGTGCGTTTTGCTGCCTGTGCCTGGATGAATACGATTTCGTAAGGCTCACGCATGCGCTCCAGCAACACCTGGGCGAGCATCGGCGCCAGGCCGATCGCGGGGTCCCCCGTGAGCTGGCTGGCATAGGCATGCAAGGCGTGGAGTTTGTGCGCCACGCTCCAAGTGTCCAGGCACAACTTGCGCGCACGCTGCCACGGCATCACCGAGCCTTCGCGCGCGGGCCAGTGCCAGGCCCACATTGGCAGTTCATACAATTGCGCGCCCACCCGATTGCATGCCTCGGCGCTGGCACGGCCGACGGCTTCGTGATCATCGTTGCCGTCATGGCGCCACGTGGTAAACACCACATCACCTGGCGTCAGGTATCGGGCGATGAACTGGCTTATCCGTTGCCCGTGGTTGGCCAGGGCGTTGTCGCAAAACCCGCCACGAATCCATTTCAGGCTGTGCAACGGCATACCCAGGCGGCGTAGGGCCTCGGCGCTTTCCTGGGGGCGAATCACACTCAAGCGACCGGCCGACCAGACCCGGGAGCCGGGGTGGCTGGCGCTGCCATCGGTGACGGAGATCAGTTTCAAGGGGTGTTGGCGCGTGCTGAGCATTTGCAGCAGGCCCCCGCAGATCAGCACTTCATCGCCCGGGTGCGGCGCGATCACCACCACGCGAGCACCCGGCGGTATGAGGCTGGACAAACTGATGACGGGGATCTGCGCCAACTGTGGCGCGCTGTTCCAGATTTGCGCGGGGCCGCGACGGCCCTCGCTTAACGAGGCAGTTCTCATGGGGTATTACATCCTTGTCGGTTGACGCTCTTGTACTCACCCCAGGCTCCGGCTGCGGTGAGCGCGCGGCGCTCCGATCCTGGAGCGCTGTGCGAGACGTTATGAGCATAGACAAGGACGAATGGGCGCAGCGTCGTATTTTTACGAAACCTGCAGCAGGCCCTTCAAGTAGTCACCGAAACCACCCTGGGCGCGGCAATCCAGGCGCGCGCTGGTGATCACCTGGGGCGAATGGCTCCAGGCGATTGACGCGCCGCAACGCTCCAGATTGCGCACCAATTGCACATCCTCATGGCAGGCCACTGGTTCAAAGCCACCCGCCTGTAAATACGCGCTGGCGCTGACGCCCAGGTTGGCGCCGTGGACATGCCGATGCCCGTCGCGGGCTTCGTAAGCCTGGTGATAGCGCATCTGCGCCGCCGCGTCGAAGCCCTCGCTCCAGGCGTCTACGGTCACGGTGCCGCATACGGCGTCGCAGCCCAGCGCCAATTGCGCCACCAGCCAGTCCGGGGCAACGCGGCTGTCGGCGTCCGTACAAGCGATCCAGCGCGCGCCCTGATTCAGCAGATGCCGCGCCCCCGCACCGCGGGCATGCCCGACATTACGTGCCTGCACCGGCAGGCTGTGCACCCCGTGCGCTTGGGCAATCGTCGCACTGGCGTCGCTGCAACTGTCGAGTACGACCAGGATGTGCACCGCTTCACCCTGCAACCCCGGATGGTTGGCGGCGATTGACGCAGCGTTCAGGCATTCGCCCAACAACGCTTCTTCGTTATGCACCGGAATCAGGATGCCGATCATCGCAGGCCCTCGAGGCGTGCTACCGAGGTGCCATCTCGGCCCCACAGGTCGAGCAGGAAATCGTCTTCATGGTGGCGTACCACCGCGTGCAGCCCCAGTCGTTGCTCAAGCAGCGCGTGCACCTGTTCGGCGGTCTGCGGGCACCCTTCGATGGGCGGTCGCCAATGGCAGGCCAGTAGCTGGCCGCCCTGCGCCAGGGCGGCGCGGCAGCGCTCGGCCAGGCGCTCAAGATCAGCGGCGTCCAGGTAGTAACAGAATTCGCTCAATACGATGAGCTCGAATTGCCCCGATGGCCACTGTTCGGGCAAACAGCGCTGCTCTATCTGCACGTTGGAAAACCCGGCCAGCCGCTTGCTGGCCAGCGCCACCGCAGCGCTCGCCGTATCGCAGCACAGCAAGCGATCACAACGCGCCGCCAGCTCGGCGCTCAACTCGCCATTGGCGCAGCCGGGTTCGAACACCGAGGTGTAGCGCGCCCGGGTCAGGATGGCCAGGGTCAATGCGCGTTTGCGTTGCTCGTACCAGCGTTGACGAAACGCCCACGGGTCGTCGTTGCCGGCGAACATCCGGTCGAAATAAGGGGTCGTCACGCTCACACGAACACCACTTCAAAAGGTTGCAGCAAACGCTCCACTATATAGGGCGCCAATACAGGCGGCAGACCGGCCTGCGGGTCGCCCTCCAGCTGGCTGGCGAAGGCGTGGATGGCATGGCGTTTGCGCGCCACCCTTTCGGACGTCAAAGGGATCTTGCGCGCACGGTCCCAAGGCACCATGCCATCTTCAGCGGTCGCCCAGTGCCAGGTCCACACAGGCAGTTCGTACAACGTAGCGCCCACTGCCTGGGCGGCTTTCGCGCTGGCGCGGCCGACGGCCTCATGGTCGCAATGCCCGTCTTCACGCCAGGTGGCGAACACCACATCGTCGGGCTTGAGGTAGCGCTGGATGAAAGCGGCGAGTTCTTCTTCACGCTCGGCAACTTTACTGTCGGTAAACCCGGCGCGCAGCCACTTCAAACTGTGCAGCGGCAAGCCCAGGCGGTGCAACGCCTGGGCCGATTCCTGGGGCCGTACCACGCTCAGACGTTGCACCGGCCACCGTTTGGAGCCCGGATGGCTGGCGCTGCCGTCGGTGACCGAGATCAGTTGAATGGGCCGGCCCAGTTCGGCCAGACCTTGCAGCAAACCGCCGCAGCCGAGCACTTCATCGTCCGGATGCGGCGCAATGATGACTGCGCGCCGCCCCTCGGGCACCAGTTGTTCAACGCTGATATGCGGCAATTCAGCCAGGCACGACGAGGTTTGCCAGTAATGCAGCGACGTACCCTGGCCGACAATCGGGTTGGGTTTCATAACTGCCACCTCCCTGACGGTTCGCCGGCGACCTGTTCGCCCAGGGCGGCCAGGTCGCGTTCGGCGTGACTTTGACGCACATACACCGGCAAGTCCGCCATCAATTGGGCGAAGTGCGGGTCCTTGCAGTAAGGCCCCGCACCGACGGCGCGCCCGACGTGATGGATCACCTGCTCGACGGTTTCCTCGACGCACGCGCGCACCTGCTGGGCCAGGAGCCGGGCATCGGCGGTCGGTGCCTGGTCGACCTGCTCGGCACTGGCGCGCAGCACGCAGGCCGCGCTGTTGAGTGCGCTGTCCACCGCGCCGAGGTGGGCCAGGGCATGGGGCTCAGGGTGCTTGCCGCACTGCTCGCGCAACACTTCGGCCAGGCGCTGCGCCGCGCCATACCAGCACGCCGCAATGCCGATGCCGCCGTGCCAGAAGCCCGGGCGGGCCAGGTAGTCGCCTGGCCCGCCAACCGCAAGCCCCGGGGCCTCATCGAAGACGATCTCGACACTGCCAGTAGCCGCCATGCCTACCGCATCCCAGCCTTCATCCGTCACCGTGACGCCGGGCTGGTCCATCGCCACGGCAACCAGTTGCTGGCGATCTTCTTCATCCCACGCGGTCAACAACCCGTGCGAGACAACGGAGGCCCCTGAGCACCAGGCTTTACGCCCGTCGACAATCAGCCGTTGGCCATCGCGCCGCACGCGCGCCCTGGCGCTCGGCGGCTCGGCGGCCCACATCCCCCAGATGCTGCCCAACGGCGGCAGCGGGCTGTCGAGCTCGGCAATGATCGCCAGGGCGTCGGCGTGGCCCTCGAACAGCTTGCACAAACGCAGGTCATGTCCGGCGACTTGCGCCAGCCCGCTGTAACGCTCCAGCGTCTGGCCGCTGCCGGGCAAGGGCAGTTGGTCCAGGCCTTCTTCCTGAAGGTCCCTTAAGGCATTACCCAGGGCTTGCGTATTCGCATAGCCCCGGTAGCCGGAAAGGAATCCGTGCAACGCCATTTCACACCTCGTCGTCGTGATGCAGCTCAAACAGAAGCAGCGAGCGGCCGGTTGCAGCGTACTCGTGCTCAAACTCAAAACGCTCCTGGCCACGGACTGCCGGGTCATTGGTATCGAGCAGGCAATTCCAGTACTCGCCCTGGGGCACCGGTGGCAGGCGGAAATTGACCATGTCGTGATGGGCGTTGACCACCAGCAGCAACGTCGCGTCGGCGCCGGCACGTCGAATCCCGGTCTCCTGGGCGCGACCATCCATCAGCATGCCCAGGCAACGACCA
This sequence comes from Pseudomonas sp. 37 R 15, assembly GCF_900004865.1. NCBI lineage: Bacteria > Pseudomonadati > Pseudomonadota > Gammaproteobacteria > Pseudomonadales > Pseudomonadaceae > Pseudomonas > Pseudomonas sp. 37 R 15. The sequence continues at coordinate 246,687 of NZ_CVTV01000056.1, forward strand.
TGGCTGTCTTCCCACTGCTCGGTGGTCATTTCGTTGCCATCCGGGGCCAGCCAGGTGACGTCTTTTACGCCGATATCTTCGTTATAGTCGCCGACCAGGAAGCGCCCACGGCGCAGGATCGGGTACGCCAGGCGCAACTTGATCAGGCGCTTGACGAACTTGAGCAGCGCCTTGCCGTCGTCGTCCAGTTCCCAGTTGACCCAACCGATCTCACTGTCCTGGCAATAAGCATTGTTGTTGCCATGCTGGGTGCGGGCGAATTCATCGCCGGCCACGATCATCGGCGTGCCTTGGGCCAGCAGCAGGGTGGCGAAGAAGTTGCGCATCTGGCGCAGACGCAACGCGTTGATTTCCGGATCTTCGGTAGGGCCTTCGACACCATGGTTCCACGACAGGTTGTTATTGCTGCCGTCCTGGTTGTTCTCGTCGTTGGCTTCGTTGTGCTTGTCGTTGTAGGACACCAGGTCATGCAGGGTGAACCCGTCATGGGCGGTGATGAAGTTCACCGAGCTGTAAGGTCGGCGCCCACGGTGGTTGAACATTTCGCCCGAGGCGGTCATGCGCCCGGCGAAGTCCGCCAACTGGCCGTCATCGCCTTTCCAGAAGGCGCGCACGGTGTCGCGGAAACGGTCGTTCCATTCCGCCCAGCCCGGTGGGAAATTGCCCACCTGATAGCCGCCCGGTCCGCAGTCCCAGGGTTCGGCGATGAGTTTGAGCTGACGCAGGATAGGGTCCTGGCGGCACGCCACGAGGAAGCTGTGACGTTCGTCAAAGCCGTCGCGATAGCGTCCGAGGATGGTCGCCAGGTCAAAGCGGAAACCATCGACGTGCATCTCGGTCGCCCAGTAACGCAGGGAGTCGGTGACCATCTGCAGCACGCACGGGTGACTCAGGTCCAGGGTGTTGCCCGTGCCGGAATCATTGATGTAGAAGCGCTTTTCGTCGGGCATCAGGCGGTAGTACGAGGCGTTGTCGATGCCGCGCATGGACAGGGTAGGGCCGCGCTCGTTGCCTTCGGCGGTGTGGTTGTAGACCACGTCGAGGATCACCTCGAGCTTCTGCTCATGCAGGTGCGCGACCATCTCCTTGAACTCGGCGATCTTGCCGCTGGCCAGGTAGCGCGGGTCGGGCGCAAAAAACGCAATGCTGTTGTAGCCCCAGTAGTTGGTCATGCCTTTTTCCAGCAGATGCTGGTCGTTGACGAAGGCATGGACGGGCAACAGCTCGACCGAAGACACCCCCAACTGACGGATATGCTTGAGCACGTCGTCTTCCATCAGCCCGGCGCAGGTGCCGCGCACGGATTCGCCGACCGAAGGATGGCGCATGCTGATGCCGCGCAGGTGGGTTTCATAGATGATCGTGCGGTCCCATGGCACGCGCACCGGCTGGTCATTGCCCCAGGTGTGCGCCGGGTCGATGACCTTGCACTTGGGCACGAACGGCGCGCTGTCGCGCTCGTCGAAGCTGAGGTCGTCGTCGGGGTGGCCGATGGTGTAGCCAAACAGCGCTTCGGACCATTTGAGTTCGCCCACCAGTTGCTTGGCATAGGGGTCGATCAGCAATTTGTTGTGGTTGAAGCGATGGCCGTTTTCCGGGTCGTAAGGGCCATACACACGGTAGCCGTAAATCAGCCCGGGATGGGCGTCGGGCAGGTAGCCGTGGAAGATTTCATCGGTGTACTCGGGCAGCTCGATGCGCTCCAGTTCCACTTCGCCGGCATCGTCGAACAGGCACAGCTCGACCTTGGTGGCGTTGGCTGAAAACAGCGCAAAGTTGACGCCCAGGCCGTCCCAGGTGGCGCCGAGCGGGAAGGGCAAACCTTCACGAATCCGCGACGGCTCATGGTCCGGCGTGGTTGAGGCTTTATCGGGTTTGCTCATGGTGTTGCTCCTGCAAGGATTCTTTTTTCGGGCCGAACGCGGCCGTACTGACAGTTATTCAGCGTATGACGTAGACAGTTGAGGGCCCCCTGACGGCAATGCGGTCAGGAGGCGCGGCGATCGATGAGCTTAGGGCTTGGGTTTCTTCGGTGCCGCGGGCTTCTTCGGCGCAGGTTTGGCAGCGGCGGGCGCCGGCTTGGCTTTGGCCGCAGGCTTGGGCGCGGTCTTGGGCTTGGCGGCCGGCTTGGGCTTGCTTGGCGTCAATGCCTCGGCTTCGGCCAGCTTGCGTGCCATTTCCCAGTGACGCGCATCTTCACCGTGGGGCTTGCCTTCGGACTCCCAGATCTGGTGTGCCAGTTCGCGGATGCGTTTGTCTTCATTACTCATCACACACTCCTCAGAAAATGTTCAGCTTTCTTGAATATCGGCATTGATAAAGACATTGACCGGGAAATCCCCCAGGGCAGCGCTGATCAACAGCTCCTTGTCTGGTGTGACTGCGCTTGTCTGAAAAAGTCCCTTCCAGTTTTGAGTTGTGGCGGCGAACGGTAATTTCACCCGCGTATCGCCCCAAACCTGGGCAGGAATCAGGGGCAGCAGCGCATTTTCGAGCAGGCGCCGGGGCCAGCGAGGCACCACCACCAACACGTGTTTGCCGTGAAGTTCGCGGCAGAACGCAACGACATGATCGGCCAGTGGGCCAACCACCTCCAGAGCGGTGTAGGCGCCGTCGCTGAACAGCTCGACGTTAGCCTTGCGCAAGGCGAGTACTTGCCCGATCACCGCCTGCTTGATACGCCCGTCGCGCCAGCTGGACAGCAGTTCACCGATGTCCGCCGGGTTTTCCAGGGCACGTTGCCGCGCCTGGAAGTCCACCGGGCGCCGGTTGTCCGGGTCGACCAGGCTGAAGTCCCAGTACTCATCGCCCTGGTACACGTCCGGCACACCCGGCACGCTCAGATGAAGCAAGGTCTGCGCCAGCCCGTTCAAGGCGCCGGCGGGAGCGATGGCCTGGGCTGCGCCGGCAAGAGCGTCGCGCAACGGCTTGCCGGTTTCACTGAGCAATACACGCTGCACAAAGGTCTCGACGCCGCGCTCGTATGCCTCGTTCGGCGCGCTCCAGCTGCTTTGCAGCTTGGCTTCGCGCAGCGCTTTCTGTTGCCACTGCCAGAGGCGTTGCTGATAGGCCTCAAGGTCAGGGTTCGGCTCCAGCGGCCAACTGCCGAGCAGCACTTGATAAAGGATCAACTCGTCGCCCGCCGAGGGGCTGTCTGGCGTCTCGCGCAACGGCGCGGCCAGGCTGCGCCAGTGTTCGACCTGCTCGGCGTACCAGGGCGCGCACTCGCTCAGTACCGCCAGACGCGCACGGGTGTCTTCGCCACGTTTATGGTCGTGGGTGGCGGTGGCCAGCAAGTTATGGGGGAAGCTCTTCAGACGCTGCTGATTCACTGCATGAAAATCGGCCAACGGCGCGCTGAACTGCTCGGTGCTGAAGCCTACGTCGTTACGCGACAGCAACACCGCCGAACGATAGAACGCCGTGTCTTCCACGGCCTTGGCTGCGGCAGGTGAGGTCAGTTGCTGGAAGCGCACGCAGGCATGCTTGAGCATCTTGCGCGCACGGCCCAGCGGGCGATTGCGCCACGGTTGCCCACCCAGCCATTGTTCCAGGTGATCGAGTACCGGCCAGTCGCCCTCGTTCAGGGTGCTGCGCGCGCCCTCCATGGCCTGCTGGAAGATCTTGTCGTCAGCCGCGCTGCGCCCGCGAGCGCTGATGTAGGTGCGGTACACCGGAAAATGCACGATCAGTTCCTGTAACGCGCGGCGGATCGCGCCCAGGGTCAGGTCGCGGGTCATTACGTCGTCACGGGCCACTTGCAACAGCGCCTGGGCCACACTCTCGAAATCGCCGCCCAATGAACCGTTGAGGATTTGCTGGCGGGCCAGCCGCGCCTCTTCGATAAACGCCGACGGCCGTTCGCTGTGGCGCGACCATAACTCGGCGAGAGGCGCGAAACCGTCCGGGTGATGCTGCAGCAATGACAGCTGGTTCATGAATTCGTAGCCGGTAGTGCCGTCCACTTGCCAGTCTTCGCGCAGGGTCTCGCCTTCACCGAGGATTTTTTCCACGAAGATCGGCAAATGCCGCTGCGGCGACAGCGCATCCACCCGGCGCCGCAGCTTGCGGCAGTAACCACGCGGGTCGGCCAGCCCGTCGATATGGTCGATGCGCAGGCCATCGATCAGGCCTGCGCTGATCAACTCGAAAATTTTCCCGTGCGTGGCCTCGAACACCGCCGTGCGCTCGACGCGCAGGCCACCCAGTTCGTTGACGTCGAAGAAGCGCCGCCAGTTGATGTCGTCCGCCGCCGTGCGCCAACTGGCGAGGCGGTAGCTCTGTTCTTCCAGCAACTGATGCAGGCGGGCGAAGCCCTCAGGCGTGCGCCCGTCGAACGCGGCGAGGCGCTGTTCGATGGCGGGCAATACCTCGCCGGCTCGCTCGGCCAGTGCCTGTTTCAGCCAGCCGGCTTCGGCGTAGGCATCGTCCTGATACGCCAGGGCGGCGAAGCGCTCGGCCAGCGGCTTGAGCGGTTCGTCGTTGCCCAGGATCAGTGCGTAGTCCCGTGGACAGATCGGGAAACGATGTTCGTAGTGCTCAACGTAAAAGGCGCCGTGCGCCGCCTCGAACTTCAGCACCAGGCTGCCGCTCTGTAACGCTTCGCCGTAATCGTTGCCCAGGAACGGCATCAGCAGTTGGCCCTTGAGCAGCGGGTCGGGTGAGTGCCATTGAATGTCGAAGAATTCGCTGTAGGGGCTCAAGCGTCCCCATTCCAGCAGGTCCAGCCACCAGGGGTTGTCGGCGCCGCCCACGGCCATATGGTTGGAGACGATGTCGAGGATCAGGCCCATGTCGTGTTCGCGCAACGCGGCAACCAAGCGCTGCAACGCCGCTTCACCACCCAGTTCCGGGTTGACACAGGTGGGGTCGACCACGTCATAGCCATGCATCGAACCGGCCCGCGCCTTGAGCAGGGGCGAGGCATACAGGTGACTGATGCCCAGTCGGGCGAAATACGGCACCAACGGCACCGCATCATCCAGGGTGAAGCCTTTATGAAATTGCAGACGCTGAGTGGCGCGCAGGGGCAGTGCTTTCATCGGTCACGCTCATAGGCTTGGTTGCGCGCGACGGCCAGCAGCTCGAGGCGGCGCGCGGCGCCGGCATTGTCGAGCAGGCTGGACGCTTCACCGGGCAGGCGGCGGCGCCAGTTGGGGTGGGTGTCGGTGGTGCCGGGCAGGTTGGGTTGTTCTTCCATGCCCAGGGCATCCTCCAGGGGCAGCAGCACCAGCGGCGCACGGGTGTGGCCGAGGTAGCGCACGCTGGCATCGATCATGTGGTCGGTGTCGTTGCGGATCTCATCGACAAAGTTCTGCGGGTCCTGGCTCAAGGCCTGGCGCAATGCCTGGCGTTCGCGCAGACGGTGTTCGCTCCATTGATCCACGGTCGGCGCGTCGATCAGGCCCAGTTCGATATTCCATTCGATGTCACGGCTGTGCCACCAGCCGTTGAGCGTCGGCAAGTCGTGAGTGCTGGTGGTGGCCAGGGCGTTGTCGGGCCAGTCGAGGATCGGCCTGAACTGGCCTTCATGGTTTTGCTCGAACAGCAATACACGCATGCCCAGAATTGCCCGGCTGCTGAGTTTTTCACGCAGGCCGTCGGGTACGGTGCCGAGGTCCTCACCGAGGACAATGGCCTGGTGACGATGGGATTCGAGGGCCAACAGCCGCAGCATGTCGTCCACCGGGTAATACAGGTAGGCGCCTTCGCGCGGTGAAGCCCCGTTGGGGATGACCCACAGGCGTTGCAGGCCCATCACATGGTCGATTCGCAGCCCGCCCGCGTGCGCGAAGTTAGCCCGCAGCATTTCAATAAAGGCACGGAAACCGTGGCGTTTGAGCCCCTCGGGGGAAAACGCGGAAATGCCCCAACCCTGGCCTGCACGGTTGAGAATGTCCGGTGGCGCGCCGACGGTGAGGTCGGCGAGCAATTCGTCCTGGCGACTCCATGCCTGGCTGCCACCGCCGTCCGCACCCACCGCCAGGTCGGCGATCAGGCCGATACCCATGCCGCTGCCACGCGCGGCCTGTTGTGCGCGCTGCAAACTGCGGGCGATCAACCACTGGGTGAAAGCGAAATAGCCGATTTCATCACGGTGCTCCTCGGCAAACTGCGCCAGCGCCGGGCTCTGCGGCGTACGCCAGTCTTGCGGCCAGTGACGCCAGTCGAGGTCTTCCCCGGCGGCGGCGCGCAATGCCTGCACCGCTTCGAAACGGCAGTGGTTTTCCAGGGCTTCGCCGCCAGCCTGACGGAAGCTCTGGAAATCGGCATGTTGCGGGTGGTGGCCGTGGCGGAAGTCGTCATACAGGGCGCGCAGCAGGCGCTGCTTGGCTTTGGCGGCGGCGGGCCAGTCGATCAGCGTGAGCTGTTCAAGGTCGTGCAGTTCATCGGCCAGGCCTGTGGCCTCGATGGCATTGCGCACTTCACGTTCACCCAGGATGCACCCGGGCGAGGCATACAAGCTGTTGAGAAACAGCCGGCTGGAAGGCGAGTAGGGGCTGTAGCGCTCGGCATCGGCGCTGAACATCGCATGCATCGGGCTGATCGCCACGGCGTCGGCCCCGCGTTCGGCGGCCGAACGGGCCAGGTGCTCCAGGGCCAGGGTGTCGCCGAACCCCCCGTCGCCGAGGCGGCGCAGCGAGTAGAGCTGGGCGCTGATGCCCCAGGCGCGGGCGGGGTCATTTTGCACCGCTTCGGCCACGCTGTAGCACTGGGCGGGGGCGACGGCGAGGGTGAACGTCTGGCCGTCGATATGCGCCTGATGGTAGCCAAGGGCGATCACGCCGGGCAGCACGGCATCACCATCCAGACGCAGTTCCAGGCTTTCGCCATCTTCCAACTGCACGCGGCACGGCGTGTCCGGGGCAAAGAAACGCGCCAGGTCCAGGCCTTCGCCGCTGTCGACGGTGATCAGCGGGGGCAGATGCTTATCCTGCTGTACGTGTTCCAACGACTGCAGGCTGGCCTCGATTTCGGCCTCGGTATCGGCCGGGTGACCCAGCCCCTTGAGCACGGCGCGCAGGGCGTCGGGTTTCACATGTTGTGGGCGACCATTGGCATCGATCCAATCGACGGCCAGGCCCGCGCGGCTGGCGAGTATTTCCAGGTTCGCTTCACTCAAGACTGTTCTCCAGCAGGGAATAGGGACACGCGTGCGCTGAAGGGCGGCAACTGCGCCGCCGCAGGGTCGGCAGGCGTTTGAAAAATCACGTGGGGCGAAGCCGGCTGATCGACGGGCTCGGTGCTCAGGTTCAGATCGATTTGCAACACGCTGCCATTGCCCAGGCGCCAGCGCGCGCTAACGGCACTGTCAGCCAGCACCTGCGCGCCGAGGGCCGCGCTGCCAGGCAGATGAGGCACTACGTATTGATGGCGCAGGCTCAATAAATGTCGATAGAGCTGGGCATGCTCGTTTTCCACCAGGGTTGGCCTGGATTGCAGGAAGGTCGTCAAGGCGTTGGGATCGGGGATGCGTTCGCGCTGCTCGGGGTCATGAAACGCGGCGAAATCGGCAAACTCGTTGCGTCGACCTTCACGTACAGCCTCTGCCAGTTCCCCGTGATGGTCGGTGAAGAACAGGAAAGACTCGCCAGCATTGACCTCATCGCCCATGAACATCAGCGGGATCATCGGCGACAACAGCAACAGCGCGGTCGCCGCCTTCAACGCCTGGGGCGGGCACAGCAGGTGCAGGCGTTCGCCCAGGGCCCGATTGCCGATCTGGTCGTGGTTCTGTAAAAACGCCACGAACGCGGTAGGAGGCAATTCGCCGCTCGGTTCGCCGCGTGCATGGCCGTGGCGGGTGGTCTGGCCCTGATAGATAAAGCCTTCACCCAGGCAGCGCGCCAATTTGGCCGTGGGCTGCTCGGCGAAGTCGCTGTAGTAGGCGTCGGTTTCGCCGGTGAGCAGCACGTGCAGCACGTTGTGGAAGTCATCGTTCCATTGTGCGTCGAAATCATGTTGGAGCAGGCCGGCCTGGTTCAGCTCGTTTTCCAGCATCAGCCATACGTGGCGCCCGGTGTCGACTTGCTGGCGTACTTGCTGCGCCAGCTCCTGGAGGAAGCCGGGGTTGTCGATGGCGTGCACTGCGTCCAGCCGCAGGCCGTCGAAGCGGTATTCCAGCAGCCACATCAGGGCGTTATCGAGGAAGAAATCCCGCACTTCGCGGCGTTCGAAATCAATCCCCGCGCCCCAGGGGGTGTGCACGTCTTCCTGGAAAAAGCCCTTGGCGTACTGGCCCAGGTAGTTGCCATCGGGACCGAAGTGGTTGTAGACCACGTCAAGGATCACCGCCAGGCCGTGCTCGTGGGCGCTGTCGATCAGGTGCTTGAGTTGTTCGGGGGAGCCGTAGGTTGCTTGCGGGGCGTAGGGCAGTACACCGTCGTAGCCCCAGTTGCGCTCACCGGGGAACTGCGCGAGCGGCATCAATTCGATGGCGGTCACGCCCAGCTCGGCCAGGCGCGGCAGGTGCTTCTCGACTTCGGCGTAACCGCCCATCGCGCCGACGTGCAGTTCGTAGATCACCGCCTCATGCCAGGGGCGCCCTTGCCAGTGGGTGTGCCGCCATTGATAGGCGAGCGGGTCGACCACGCGGCTCCAACCGTGCACATCCAGGGCCTGGGCCCTGGATGCGGGGTCGGGAACTTCGCGTTCCCCGTCGATATTGAAGCGATAGAGCGTCCCGGCGGGGCAGGCTATTTCGACTTCAAACCAGCCATCTGCCTGGGGCAGCATGGCGATGGATTTTCCTTCTTGCAATTCAACGCTGACATAAAACGCGTCTGGCGCCCACAAGGCGAAACGCGTGTGTTGCGCGTCCAGCATCAGTGCGCCGTGGGGCCAGGTTTCCAAAGTCCGTAACGGCATCTATGAAGACCTCTCTTGATTATTTAGTCGATTTCCCCAGTGCTTTAACCACCAGTTGTTCGTACAGCTCGGCGTAGGGTTCCACCGCCTGCGACCAGTTGAACGGTTGGGTCATGGCGCGGCTGCGCATGGCGTTGAGCAGGCCGGGGAAGGAGAACACTTTGAACGCGCGCTCCAGGGCGGCTTTGTAGCTGTCGACGGTGGATTCGTTGAACAGAAAACCGGTTACGCCGTCTTCAATGGTGTCGGCCAGGCCACCGGTGTTGCGCGCCACCGGCAACGAGCCGAAACGCTGCGCATACATCTGGCTCAGGCCGCAGGGCTCATAACGCGAAGGCATCAACAGGAAGTCGCTGCCGGCGAACATGCGGCGGGCGTCGGTTTCGTTGAAGCCGATGCGCACGCCGACCTGGCCCGGGAAGCGCAGCGCCAGTTCACGCATGGCGTGTTCCTCTTCCGGCTCGCCGCGCCCGATGATCGCGATCTGGCCACCGTTTTCGACAATGAAGCTGGCGACTGCCTCGGTCAGGTCCAGGCCTTTCTGGTAGACCAGTCGCGAAACCACGGCAAACAAAGGGCCGGTGGAATCGTGCAGGCCGAACAGTTCGCGCACGTGGGCGGCGTTGATGGCCTTGCCTTCCCAGTCACCGATATTGAAGTTGTGGGTCAGGTGGGTGTCGGTGGAGGTTTCCCAGCTTTCGTCGATCCCGTTGGGAATGCCGCTGAGCAGGCCCTGCTGGGTCTTGCTGGCGAGGAAGCCGTCCAGGCCGCAGCCGAATTCCGGCGTGGTGATTTCCTGGGCATAGGTGGCGCTGACCGTGGTGATATGGCTGGAATAAGCCATGCCGGCCTTGAGAAACGACATCTTGCCGTAGAACTCCATGCCTTCCTGTTGCAGCGCATGGGGCGGAATGCCCAGTTCCGGGGTGCAACCCAGGCTTACCACGCCCTGGTAGGCGAGGTTATGAATAGTGAACAGGGTCGGGGTGCGTGAACCACGCCAGTGCATATACGCCGGGGCCAGGCCAGCGGGCCAGTCGTGGGCGTGCACCAGGTCCGGGCACCAGTGGATCTGTGCCAGGTTGGCGGCCATGTCGGCGGCGGCCAGGCCCAGACGGGCGAAGCGGATGTGATTGTCCGGCCAGTCGCGGCCATTGTTGGCACCGTAGGGTGTACCTTCGCGCTCGTACAGCTCGGGACAGATCAGCACATAGATGACCAGGCCGTCCTTGAGGTCCATGCGCCCGATCTTGCACGGCGGCAGCGCAGCGTGGCCACCCAGTTCGCCAATGATGTGAATCGGGTTGTCGCTTTCCATCACTTGCGGGTAACCGGGAATCAGCACACGCACATCGTGCAAGTGAGCCATGGCACGGGGCAGGGCCGCCGACACATCGCCCAGGCCGCCGGTTTTCACCAGGTCGGCAAACTCGGACGTGACAAACAGCACCTTCTTTCGGTTGGGGTTATGACTGGACACCGGCCGCACCGTGTTGAGGTCGACGACCAAAGGGGTCGACCCGCCAACTGGCTGACTAACACGCTCTCCCTGAATACTTGCTGCGGCACTGATCATAATTCTCTCCAACGTGTTGGTTAGCTAGTGGCCCGCTGCCATTAGCTCGATGACCGCTTCCTGCGGCCAAGCGCACAAGCGCACGACAATCTGGCAAGGCGTATGCCAGTTGCTCGGATAACTAAAAAGATTGGATGGACGGGCATGTAGCGTGAATCGCGGAGTGCTCGCCTTGCCTTAAAACTTGACCAGGGGCCGAGTTGAAAAGTTTAGTTTTTTTGCGGGGTTTTTGTTTTGGAAGGGACCCATCGGTCGTGAGTCTAGGCCAGATCCCGGAGCCTGTCGGGTTTAAAGGCATTTTTGTAGGACAAAAAACGTTTAACCTTATGCCGGCGGACGCCCAGATCCAAATGTGGGAGGGGGCTTGCCCCCGATAGCGGTGGATCAGTCACAAGAGTATTGACTGGCACACTCTGTAGCGCCCAACCGTAACCACGATGCGAAGCGAGTCGCTCTTGATCTTGATCTTGATCTGCTTTTGATCTTAGGCGCCCCGTTAAACCACGCTGGCCGAACGCAGGCTTGAATTCGTGGGTAACCCGGCA